>JAICHQ010000045.1 GCA_025924815.1 Nocardioides sp. | reverse complement strand
GTGGCCTGAAGGAGAACGTGATCATCGGCAAGCTGATCCCGGCCGGCACCGGTCTCGAGCGCTACCGCAACATCCGGGTGGAGCCGACCGAGGAGGCGCGCGCCGCGGCGTACGCCGTCACCGGCTACGACTCCTACGACTACGAGTTCGGCAACAACGGGACAGGCCAGGCGGTCGCTCTGGACGACTTCGACTTCGGGTCGTACCAGAACTGAGCCGCCCCCGAGCTGGGCCTGAAATCGCGATAGTCCCCGACGAAATGGTTGGAAATCGGCACTCGAACCAGCCACTTCGTCGGGGACTATCGCGACGGCGCCGATGGGAAGGGTTGAGAGTCCTGGGAGCATCACGGGTGTGAGCGCGCGGGAGGAGACCGACGTCCTGGTCGTCGGCGCGGGCCCGGCAGGCTCGGCCACGGCGGCCTGGCTGGCGCGGCTCGGGGTCGACGTGCTGCTCACCGACGCGGCGGTGTTCCCGCGCGACAAGACCTGTGGCGACGGGCTGACCCCGCGCGCCATCGGCGAGCTCGAGCGCCTGGGCCTCGGCGACTGGTTGCGTGCCCACACGGTCAACCAGGGCCTGCGCGCCCACGGGTTCGGCCAGACGCTCCTGCTGCCCTGGCCCGGCGGGACGCTGCCCGACTGGGGCTCGGCCGTGCCTCGCACCGAGCTCGACGACCACCTGCGCACCACCGCGACCAAGGCCGGAGCCCGGGCGATCGACGGCGTGCGCGCGGTCGACGTACGCCGTGCCGGCGACCGCGTCGACACGGTCGTGTTCAACGGCGCGGACGAGATCCTCGAGATCGGGTGCCGACGACTGATCGTGGCCGACGGGGTGCGTTCACCCCTGGGCAAGCTGCTGGGCCGCGAGTGGCACCGCGACACGGTCTACGGCGTGGCCGGCCGCTCCTACGTCACCTCCACGACGGCCGACGACCCGTGGATCAGCTCCCACCTCGAGCTGCGCGGCGAGCGCCACGAGGTGCTGTCCGGCTACGGCTGGATCTTCCCGCTCGGCTCGTCGTCGGGCACCGCCGAGGTGAACCTCGGGGTCGGCACCCTGGCCACGCTCAAGCGCCCCGCCGACCTGCAGGTCCGCCGCCTGATGTCGTCGTACGCCGACTCGGTGCGCGCCGACTTCGGCCTCGGCGCCGAGCTCCGGGCCCCCACCAGCGCCCTGCTGCCCATGGGCGGTGCCGTCAGCGGCGTGGCCGGCCCGAACTGGGCCCTCGTCGGCGACGCCGCCGCCTGCGTCAACCCGCTCAACGGCGAGGGGATCGACTACGGCCTCGAGGGTGGCCGCCTGGCCGCCGAGCTGATCGCCGACGGCGCCGATCTCGCCACGGCGTGGCCCGCCACGCTCACCGAGCACTACGGCGAGGCGTTCTCGATCGCTCGCCGGCTCGCCGCGCTGGTGACGGTGCCGCGGGTCCTGGCGGCTCTCGGACCGGCCGGCATGCGCTCCGACTGGCTGATGACGCTGGCCCTGCGCTGGATGGGCAACCTGGTCACCGACGACGACCGCGACCGCGCCGCACGGGTCTGGCGCTGGGCCGGCCGGCACTCGCACACCCGCGACACCAGGCCGCCGTTCGCCTGAGCGGCCTGGCAGGATGGATCGTCGTCCGTCTCGAGGAGATCACGTGCCCAAGTCCCTGCCGAAGGTGCAGCGGGTCGCGGCGTACGGGCTGATCCTCCGCGACGGCCAGATCCTCCTGAGCCGCCTCGCGAGCCGCATCTCCGCCGACGAGCGTTGGCACCTGCCCGGAGGCGGCGTCGACCACGGCGAGGATCCGCGCGCGGCACTCGTCCGAGAGATCCGCGAGGAGACCGGGCTCGCGGCCGAGGTCGGCGATACGGTCCACGTCTACTCCGTCCACCGGCCGTCGATGTGGCGGCAGGGGAGACGGTGGAACTACCAGGCGGTGCGGATCGTGTACGACGCGTGGGTGCCCGTCGACGCGCCCGAACCGCGGGTGGTCGAGGTCGACGGCTCGACCGTCGCCGTCGGGTGGCACCCGGTCGCGGACGTGGAGTCCGGCGCCCTGCCGGTCACCGACATCGTCACCGAGGCGCTGGCCGACCATCATCCGTTCCGGCGGCAGCGGCTCGCCGTCTACGCGCTGGTACGCCGCGCCGACGAGGTTCTGCTCACACGCATCTCCACGCGGGGTGCCTACCCCGGTGCCTGGACCCTGCCGGGGGGCGGGCTCGACCATGGGGAGTCGCCGCGCGACGCCCTGGCCCGCGAGGTGCGCGAGGAGTGCGGGGTCGAGTGCGAGGTGGGCGACCTGCTCGACGTGCACGACACCCACTTCCAGGGCACCGCGCCGACGGGCCGGTTGGAGGACTTCCACGGCGTCCACCTGGTCTTCCGCGGCACGGTGGACCCGGCCGCGGCGCCGCGGGTCGCCGAGACCGACGGCACCACCGACGCCGTCGCGTGGACGCCGATCGCAGACATCGAGTCCGGGCGGGTGCGCGTGCTCGACGTCGTGCGGGCCGCGTTGCGCGCGCAGGGCGCCCGGTAGCAGGACGCCCGGTAGAAGGGCGCCCGGTAGCAGGGCGCTCCGTAGACTGAGCCGGTGAACCCCCGACATCGGCGACTCGTCATCCCGGTCGCCCTGGCGGGGCTGCTCCTGGTGGTCGTGATCGCCGCCGTGGTCAACCGGTGAGCGAGCCCCTGCTTCGCGCCCTCGCCCGGCTGCGCGAGCAGATCCTCGACGACGAGACCCTGGCCCGCGCCGTCGCCTCGGGCCGGCAGCGCGGCACGCAGCCGCCGTGGCGGCGCGTCGAGCTGAGGTACGTCGACCTCAAGGCCGGCCGCCACCTCCAGGTCACGGCGTACGACGACGCCCAGGCCCACACGGGCAACCATCCGGTCGGTGACCCGGCGCGCGCGGCGGTCGACGACCTGCTCGACCTGCCCTTCGGCAACTGGCACGTGGAGACCACCACCGACACCCACCAGCTGCGGGTCACCAAGAAGGGCGAGGCGGTGGTCAACTCCCGCGCCCGGACGGAGCAGCGGGAGGTCGTCCGCGACCACGACCGCGACAAGTCCCGCCTGCTGCCGGAGGGCGACCCCGTGTTCCGGGTGCTCGGCCTGTCCGACCACGAGGGCCGGATGAAGCCCAGCCGGCAGGGGAAGTACCGCCAGGTCGAGGAGTTCCTGCGGATCCTCGACGCCTCGATCACCGACGCCCTCGGCCGGGGCCACCTGCGCACTCCCACGCCCGACGAGCCGCTGCAGGTCGTGGACCTCGGCTGCGGCAACGCCTACCTCACGTTCGTCACCGAGCGCTTCCTGAGCCACGTCCGCGGCCTGCCCGTCCACCTGACCGGGGTCGACCAGCGGGAGCAGTCGCGCGCCCACAACGAGAAGCTCGCCGGTGAGCTGGGTGTGGACGCGACGTTCCTCGCCTCGTCGATCGTCGAGGCCTCGCCCGGCGTACGCCCCGACGTGGTGCTCGCCCTGCACGCCTGCGACACCGCGACCGACGACGCGCTGGCCCGTGCGGTGGCCTGGGAGGCGCCCCTGGTGCTCGCCGCCCCCTGCTGCCACCACGACATCGCCGCCCAGCTACGCGCCCGGCCCACGCCGTCGCCGTACGCCGTGCTCACCCGGCACGGCATCCTGCGCGAGCGCCTCGCCGACACCCTCACCGACGGCCTGCGGGCGTCGCTGCTGCGGCTGGCGGGCTACCGCGTGGACGTCATGCAGTTCGTCGGCAGCCAGCACACCCCGCGCAACACCCTGCTGCGCGGCGTCCGCACCGGATCACCGGTCGTCGGCGGGTCGGCGCGACGCGAGTACGACGAACTGGTCGAGACCTGGGGCCTGCGGCCGCGCCTCGGCGAGCTGCTCCAGCGGGGTTGACGGGGGTGCACCAGCTCCTGGCCGGGCTCGCGATCGCCGCCCCGCTCGCACTCGGCGTCGCCGCGACGCCGCCCTCGCCGCCGGGGCACGAGGTCTTCACCTTCGACGACCCCGCGATCGTGGAGGCCAGCGCCCTGGTCGTCGCGGACGGCCGGTTCGTGACCACCAACGACTCGGGAGACACCGGCCGGGTCTTCACCGTCGACCGCGCCGGGCGGACGGTGGGGGTCACGCACTGGTCCGGCGACCCGACCGACACCGAGGCCCTGGCACCCGGCGGTCCGGGCTTCGTCTGGGTGGGTGACATCGGCGACAACCTCGGCCGACGCGCGTCCGTCGAGATCGCGCGCATTCCGGTCGGGCGCGGGGACCGCACGGTGCACCCGACGACGTACCGGCTCACCTACCCCGACGGCGCGACCGATGCCGAGACGCTGCTGCGTGACCCGGCATCGGGACGCCTCTACATCGCCAGCAAGAACGTCTTCGGCGGTGTGCTGTACGCCGTCCCCGTGGACCTCGATGCGACCAGGCCCAACCGGCTGACCTCGATCGGACGGGTCCTGCCGGTGGCCACGGACGGGTCGTTCTTCCCCGACGGCCGGCACCTGATCGTGCGCAACTACTCCACGGCCGTGGTGTACGCCTGGCCGTCCCTGCAGCCGGTCGGCTCGTTCGGGCTCCCGCACCAGCAGCAGGGGGAGGGGATCTCGGTGGCGACCGACGGCAGGATCTACGTCTCCTCCGAGGGGCCGCACGCGCCCGTGCTCGAGGTCTCCCTGCCACCGAGCCTGCGGGCCGCCGTACGCCCCGAAGTGTCGGCCGGCCCGGGCTCATCCTCACCGTCGGCGTCCACGGGCGCCCACTCCTCGGAGTCGTCAGACCCCTCGGCGAGCGAGCCTGCGGGGCGCGACGCCTGGCCGTACCTGATGGGCGGCCTGCTCGGTGTCGTCGCGCTGATCGTGCTGCTGCGCGCCCTCCGCCCCCGCTGACCCCGCGCCTCGTGCCTCGTGCCACATCGTCCTGAGACCACACCGGCGTGGAGCCACACCTGCGAGGGTGAGCAGGCGGGGTCCGCACGACACTAGCGTGACGCCATGGCGCGGCTGCGACGTAGCTCACCGGACGACCCGGGGTGGACCCGGCGTCGCGCCGGCAAGGGCTTCGTCTACCTCGACCAGGACGGCTCGCGGCTGTCGACCGACGACGCGGAGCGGGTCAAAGGCCTGATGATCCCGCCCGCGTGGGAGGACGTCTGGATCTGCCCGTGGCCGCACGGCCACCTCCAGGCGGTCGGCACCGACGAGGCCGGACGCCGCCAGTACCTCTACCACCCCGACTGGCGCACCCAGAGGGACGCCGCCAAGCATGCCCGCGTGCTCGGCTTCGGCCGGGTCCTGTCGAAGGCGCGCGAGCAGGTGCTGGTCGACCTCGGCACCGAGGGGATGAGCCAGGACCGGGCGTGCGCGGCCGCCGTGAGGCTCCTCGACCTCGGCTACTTCCGCATCGGCAACGACGTGTACGCCGACACCAACGGCAGCTTCGGGCTGACCACCCTGCAACGCCGGCACGTCCGCCGACGGGGCGCGACCCTGGTGTTCTGCTTCGTCGGGAAGTCCGGTATCGAGCACACCGTCACCATCGACGACCCGGCGACCGTCGAGGCGCTCGAGGTGATGCGTGGCCGGCGGGGACCGGCCGACCAGGGGCTGCTCGCCTGGAAGGAGCGCGGACGGTGGCACGCCCTGGGCTCCGGGCACGTCAACGACTACGTCCGACGCGCGACCGGGATGGAGGCGACGGCCAAGGACTTCCGGACCTGGCACGCGACCGTGATCGCCGCGGCATCGCTGGCGGCCACCGACGAGCCCGGGCACACGAGGGCTTCGCGCAAGCGGGCCGTGGTGGCGGCGATGAAGGAGGTCGCCGAGTTCCTGGGGAACAGCCCGGCGCTCGCGCGCTCGTCGTACGTCGACCCGCGGGTGGTGGACGCCTACGAGGAGGGCAGCACCATCGCCCACGCCGTACGACGTGAGGCCGCGTCACCCGCGGAGCGGCAGACGATCCTGGAGCGCGCGGTGCTGCGTCTGCTGAGAGAGCCCTAGGAGCTCGCCGGGTTGCGCCAGACCCAGCTCGGGCGGATGTGCACCTCGGCCAGCCCCGCTCGTCGCAAGTTGTGCTGGGACGGGTTGGGGTTCTCATCCGTCTCGCGCCAGGTCTCCGCCGATGCGAATCCGATGCCGCGGTCGCGCGCCTCGCGGATCCGCGCGTCGAGGAGCGCCGCCTGAGCGCCTCTGCCTCTCCCCTCGGGCACGGTCGCTGCCCCGAACAGGGCGACGGCGTCGGTCTCCGGGACCACGAGCATGCGGGCGACGGCCACCAGGACGTCGCCGTCGTACGCCCCGTACGCCGCCCAGTCGCCGTCGAAGTACTGCGGGGAGTCGAACATCGCGTGCGCCTCGGCGGTCTCCTCGAACTCGAATCCCACCGCCATCACCCGGGTGAACGCCTCGGCGTCGGCTGCCGTCAGGCGCTCGATCCGCAGGTCGGTCTCCACCTCGCGAGGCTCAGCCCGGCCGAAGCACTTGACGAAGGTCATGCCCTCGACGAGGCCGTGTCGCTCGGTGATGTCGGACCACTCCGGGGGAACCGCGCGTGGCTGCACCTGCAGCGCGAACGCCGCCACCGACTGGTCCCGGGCGCGGGCGACCGCGGCGTCGACGGTGGCTTCCTGGACGGTCGCGCAGAAGCCCAGGGCCTTGTTCCAGTATCCCCACATCGGGTCGCGGACGACGACCGTCTGGACGCCGTCGGCGAGGTCCGGTGCACTGATGCCCAACAGCTCGGCGGTCTCGGGTGACTGCTGCAGCATCATCCGCTGCATGGCCAGCGCCTCGGTGCGCTCGGCGAGGTCGGACCACTCGCCTCTCGGGTCGCTCATGGCGGAACTGTGCCGGAGGTGTGGCGTCGCCGTCGTCATTCTGGGGAACGATGGGGGCATGGAGCTCACGGTCGTGCAGGGCGACATCACCGAGCAACGGGTCCACGCGGTCGTGAACGCCGCCAACCGTGCCATGCGCGGCGGTGGGGGAGTCGACGGCGCCATCCATCGCGCGGGCGGCCCGGCCGTGCTGGAGGACTGCGTCCGGCGGTTCCCCCGCGGACTCGTGACCGGGGACGCCGGGTGGACGACGGCGGGGGAGATGCCGGCGCGGTGGGTGATCCACGTGGTGGGGCCCGACTGGGGCCGCGGCGAGCGCGACCGCTCGTTGCTGACGTCGTGTTACGCCCGCGCGCTCGCGGTCGCAGACGAGCTGGGCGCGAGATCGCTGGCCCTGCCCCTCATCTCGGCCGGCTCGTACCACTGGCCCAAGGACGACGCGATCGCCGCTGCCGTCGAGACGCTCCGGGCCGCGGCGACCTCCGTCGAGGAGGCACGCATGGTCGCCTTCGACGCCGCTACCTACGCGGCACTCGTGGCGGCGATCGATGCGTAGGTCGCCACGGCGGCCCGTCTTCGTGCTCCACGAGCACCGCAAGCCACAGCCCCACTACGACCTCCGGCTCGAGGAGGACGGCGTCCTACGCTCCTGGGCCGTGCCGAAGGGGTTGCCTGCCGACTCACGCACCGACCGCCTCGCGGTCGCCGTGGCGGACCACGCGCTCGGCCACGCGACGTACACCGACCGGGACAAGGACATCGCGGACACCGGTTGGTGGGAGCTCGAGGACCGCACCGAGAAACGGTTCGTCTTCGTGCTCCACGGTCGCTCTGTCGCCCGTCGCTACGCCCTGATCGACACCGGCTCCGACTGGCTCCTCCACCTCACCAAGGCGCAGCCGTCGGTGGAGTGACCGACGACGGCCCGGACCAGGATCAGCGGTCTCAGAGCCGTTCGACGACGTAGTCGATGCACGCGGTGAGGGCCTCGACGTCGGCCGGGTCGATGGCGGGGTACATCGCGATCCGGAGCTGGTTGCGGCCGAGCTTGCGGTACGGCTCGGTGTCGACGATCCCGTTGGCGCGCAGGATCTTCGCCAGAGCCGCGGCGTCGATGGCGTCGTCGAAGTCGACGTTGCCGATCACCAGCGAGCGGTGCGCCGGCTCGGGGACGTACGGCGTGGTGTACGACGTCTTCTCGGCCCAGCCGTAGAGCGCCTCGGAGGAGGCGGTCGTGCGCTCGACCATGCCGGCCAGCGACCCGTTCGCGTTCATCCAGTCCAGCTGCTCGGCCATCAGGATGAACGTCGCGATCGAGGGGGTGTTGTAGGTCTGGTTCAGACGCGAGTTGTCGATGGCGGTCACCAGGTCGAGGAACGCCGGGATGTGTCGCCCGCTCTCCTTGACCTCGGTCGCCCGCGCCACGGCCGTCGGCGACATGATCGCGACGTAGAGGCCGCCGTCGGAGGCGAACGACTTCTGGGGCGCGAAGTAGTAGACGTCGGTCTCGGTCAGGTCGACCGGAAGGCCGCCACCGCCCGAGGTGGCGTCGATCAGCATCAGCGCGCCATCGTCGGCGCCCGCCACCCGGCGTACGGGCGCCATCACGGTCGTCGACGTCTCGTTGTGCGGCCAGGCGTAGACGTCGACGCCCGCCTCGGCGACCGACTCGGGCAGGGACCCCGGCTCGGCCGAGAGGACCGAGGGGTCCTCGAGCCACGGCGCGGCCTTCGCCGCCTTGGTGAACTTCGAGGAGAACTCGCCGAAGGACAGGTGCTGGCTCCGCCGCCGGATCAGGCCGTGCGTGGCGACGTCCCAGAACGCCGTGGCCCCGCCGTTGCCGAAGACGACCTCGTAGCCGTCGGGCACTGCGAAGAACGTCGAGAACCCCTCCTTCACCCGCCCCACCAGGCCGCGCACCGGTGCCTGGCGGTGCGACGTCCCCATCAGGGACGAGCCCGTGGCGGCGAGGGCATCGAGGTGGCTGGTCTGGATCTTCGAGGGACCCGCGCCGAACCGGCCGTCCGCCGGCTTGAGGTCGTCGGGGATCGAGATCGCGTCGGACATGGGCAACCTTCCCTGGGTCGTGAGGCGTCTGCCGGACGACGCTGTCGGCTCCGTCTATTGTGTCAGGGCCGTCGATCCGGGAGCACGGGAGGACACCTGATGAGCACGACCTCGACCCCGGGCCTGCGCGGCCAGGGCGGCTGGCGCCTCGTGTTCCGGGTGGCCGGCGTGCTCCTCCTCGTCGTGGCCCTGGTCTTCCTCGGGCTCGGCCTGCAGAGCTTCTTCGCCGCGTCCGGCGACGAGGAGGGAGGCTTCCCGAGCCGCTTCTGGATGGCCTCCGTGGGGATCGCGATCCTCGGGCCCGCCGCGTGGTGCCTCCAGGCCGGCTTCGTGGGCGCTGCCGCGCGCTACGTCGCCGGTGAGACGACTCCGGTGGTCAAGGACTCGGCGTCCTACCTCACCGACGGCGAGGGAATCCTGGGCCTCGGCCGGACGCTCGACGACGCGGCCCCGACGGACCCCACCAGCACTGCGACCGGGCCGTACTGCTCGAGGTGCGGCACGCGCAACGACGCCGACGCGTCGTTCTGCGACAGCTGTGGTGCCGCGCTTGCCCACTGAGCTGAGCGAGCTGCGCATCGCGCAGGTGCCGATCACCCATCCCGATGCACAGCTGTTGATCGAGGCCGTGCAGCAGGAGTACGTCGTGCGGTACGGCGGCCGCGACAGGACCCCGCTGTCAGCGACCGAGCTGGCGCCTCCGTGGGGCGCGTTCTTCGTGGGCTACCGCGACGACCGGCCCTTGGCGACCGGGGCGTGGCGCTTCCGCGAGGACGTCGCCCGGCTGGGGTCTGCGCGCCCGGCCGAGGTGAAGCGGATGTACGTCGCGCCGGAAGGTCGACGACGGGGGCTCGCGCGTCTGATGCTCGCCCACCTGGAGGTCACCGCCCGCGACGCCGGGGCCGAGGTGATGATCCTGGAGACCGGGACCGCCCAGCCGGAGGCGATCGCGCTCTACCTCGCCTCCGGCTACGACCCCGTCGAGCCGTTCGGGCACTACCGGGACGCCCCGGAGAACCGCTGCTTCGGCCGCGTCCTCGGCGCGCGGGTGTGAGTGGGGGGCGGTGGCCGCGTCCTTGCCGCCCGTCCCGCATCGCCCTCTGGCGCGACGCCGCCTCCCGCTCGGCGTACGTCTCCGCCAGGAACCGCATCACCACCCGGTCGGCGTCGAGGTGACGGCTCGAGCCGCAGGCGGCCGGTACGGAGCGCGGGTCTCAGCGGTTGCCGACCGTCCGACCCCACCCGGAACCCCTCAGCCCGACCACGCGGCGTTCCAGCCCTCGACCGAGTCGGCTGGGCGGGCCGGCGGGCCGGTGTAGACCGCCGACGGCCGGATCAGGCGTCCGGTGCGCTTCTGCTCGAGGATGTGCGCGGACCAGCCACCGGTGCGGGCGCAGGTGAACATCGAGGTGAACATCGACGCCGGCACCTCGGCGAAGTCGAGCACGATCGCCGCCCAGAACTCGACGTTCGTCTCGAGCACCCGGTCGGGGCGCCGGGCCCTGAGCTCGGCCAGCGCGGCCTTCTCCAGAGCCTCCGCGACCTCGTAGCGCGGGGCGCCGAGCTCGCGGGCGGTACGCCGGAGCACGCGCGCCCGCGGGTCCTCGGCGCGGTAGACCCGGTGGCCGAAGCCCATCAGTCGCTCGCCCCGGTCGAGCAGCGCCCTCACGTAGGCCTCGGCGTCCCCCGACCGCTCGACCTCCTCGATCATCCCGAGCACCCGGGACGGCGCGCCGCCGTGCAACGGCCCGCTCATCGCCCCGATCGCCCCGGAGAACGCCGCCGCGACGTCCGCACCGGTGGAGGTGATCACGCGCGCGGTGAACGTCGACGCGTTCATGCCGTGCTCGGCCGCGGAGCTCCAGTAGGCGTCGATCGCCTTGGTGTGCGCGGGGTCGGCCTCACCCCGCCACCGGATCAGGAACTTCTCGGCCAGAGTGGTGCCGCCGTCGACCTCGTGCTGGGTGACGACCGGCCTGCCGAGCCCGCGTGCCGACTGCGCGGCGTACGAGAGCACCATCACCGCGACCCGGGAGAGGTCGAGCCGCGCCTGCTCGTCGGAGATGTCGTAGGACTGGCCCATGCCGAGCATCGGCGCCAGCATCGCCACCGAGGCCTGGACGTCGGCGCGCACGTCGCCGGTGTGGATCGCGATGTTGTAGGGCTCGGCTGGGGGGAGCCCTGGCTCGTAGGCGCCGTCGACCAGGAGTCCCCAGATCTTCTCGAAGGGCACCCGCCCGACCAGCTCCTCGATGTCGACGCCGCGGTAGCGCAGCGCCGACCCGGCCCGGTCCGGCTCGGCGATCTCGGTCGCGAAAGCCACGACGCCTTCGAGGCCCTCGTGTACGTCGGGCTCCTGCTCGCTCACTGTGGCGACTCCTTCGTCGGGGCGGAGGCTCGATCGGGGCCGGGTCGCGACCCCTCACGTCGTCCGGGTTCTGCCGGGTCTCGATTCTGCCCGGCGGCGCCGACGCCTGCACGATCGGGTCGCCGGCCCACGGTCGGCAGGGAGGCGGGGGGCGGTGGTTGGATTGGTGGTGTGACCGATCCCTACGCCGATCTCCGCCGGGAGTACGCCCTCGGCGGGCTCGCCGAGGGCGACCTGGCGCCGGACCCGTTCGCCCAGTTCCAGCGCTGGTACCACGACGCCGTCACCGGTGCGGTCTACGAGCCGAACGCGATGGTGGTCAGCTCCGTGTCGCCCGACGGCCGGCCCTCCTCCCGGCTGGTCCTGCTGAAGGGCTTCACCCCGGAGGGGTGGGTCTTCTTCACCAACCTCGGCTCGCGCAAGGGTGTCGAGCTGCTGGCCAACCCCCACGTCGCACTGCTCTTCCCCTGGCACCCGCTGGAGCGTCAGGTGCGGGTGGAGGGCGTCGCGCACGAGCTCGGCCGTGACGAGGTGGCGGCGTACTTCGAGACCCGGCCGCGTGGTTCACGGCTCGGCGCCCACGCCTCCCACCAGTCGAGGGAGGTGGCGTCGCGGCAACAGCTCGACGACGCCTGGGCGGCCGCGGACGCGGCGTACCCCGACGAGATCCCGGTGCCCGACGAGTGGGGCGGCTTCCGGGTGGAAGCCGTCGCCGTGGAGTTCTGGCAGGGCAGGCCGGGGCGGATGCACGACCGGCTCGCCTACCGCCGCGACGGCGAATCCTGGTCGGTCCATCGGCTCGCTCCCTGACCCTGCGGAGCCGGTCGGGACCTCCCGCGAGGGGTCTCTCGTTCCGCCGCGCGGAGCCGGCGCACGACCTATCGTGGACCGGTGCGCGCCCCTGCCACGTCCCTCGTCCTGCTCGCCCTCGTCTCGGCGGGTCTCGCCGGCGCGCTCCAGGCCGGCCCGTCGGCGTACGCCGGCGCCACGTGGAGCCAGGCCCGCTCCACCGAGCGCGGGGTGAAGCACGTGTACGTGCCGAAGGCGGCGCGAGCGGTCGGCACCCGGCACCCCGATCACGTGGTCGGCCACGGCACGCCTGCGAGCTGTACGTCGCGTGCGGTCGTCCGCGCCGTCGCCCGGGGAGGCGTCGTCACCTTCGACTGCGGCCCCGACCCGGTCGTGATCCGGATGCGACACCCGGCGAAGGTCGTCAACACCAGCCGTCGCGTCGTGCTCGACGGTGGCGGGCTGGTGACCCTGTCGGGGCGTGACCGGCACCGGATCCTCTACCTCAACGCCTGCGACCCGCAGCAGGGTCTGCGCGTCCGTGACTGCCAGACCAGCGGGCACCCGCGCCTCGTGGTGCAGCACCTCACGCTCACGCACGGCAACTCGTCGGGCGACCTCGCCTACGGAGGTGGCGGCGGGGCGATCCTCGCCTACGGCGGACAGCTCAAGGTCGTGGACTCGACGTTCCTCGGCAACCGCTGCGACCGCACGGGCCCCGACCTCGGCGGCGGCGCCGTCCGGGCTCGGTTCCAGCCCGACCCGGTGTACGTCGTACACAGCACGTTCCGCGGCGGTCGATGCAGCAACGGCGCGGCGCTGAGCGGCCTGAACGTCTCGTTCACCGTGCTCAACAGCAGGTTCTCGTGGAACAAGGCGATCGGGCACGGCGCCAACCCCGCCAGGCCGCACACCCCGGGCGGCGGCTCGGGCGGCGCGATCTACACCGACGGCGAGGACTACACGGTGCGGATCGGCGGCACGTCGATGCGGCACAACCACGCCAACGAGGGCGGGGGAGCGATCTTCTACGTGAGCAACGACCGCAGCGGCACCCTGCACATCCGGTGGTCGACCCTCGAGGACAACGTCAGCGACCGCTTCTGGACCCGCCCCGGCATCTTCTACCTGGGCCACGGCCCGATCGACCTGGAGTCCTCCATCGTGCGCTGAGGCGGTAGTCCCCGACGAACTGGCTGTGTTCCGGGCCCGAGCCCAGCCATTTCGTCGGGGACTATCCGGAAAAGCAGCTTGTGAGTGAGCACTCACTCAGTTATGGTGGCGGGCGATGACACCACGAGCCAGCGCCATGTCACCCGACGACCGTCGGCGGGCGATCGTCCGGGCGCTGGTGCCGTTGCTGGTCGAGCGGGGGGGCGAGGTCAGCACCCGCGAGATCGCCCGGGCGGCGGGCATCGCCGAGGGCACGATCTTCCGGGTCTTCCCCGACAAGCGGAGCCTGATGCTGGCGGCCGCCGAGGAGGCGATCAACCCCGCCGACGGCCAGGCGGCCTTCGACGCGGCGATGCAGGGCCAGGACACGCTGCGCGAGGCGATCGTGGTCGTCACCCAGCGGGTGCTCGACCGGATGCGGATGACGATGTCGGTGATGTACGCCGTGCGCGGCCACCTGATGTCCTCCGAAGAGCTCCACCGGCATCACAAGAAGCACTTCGGCCCGCCGGAGTTCGTCCTGCGCGCCCAGGACGAGCTCCACCGGCGGCTGACCGGGATCTTCGAGGCGCATCGCGACGAGCTGGCGGTCGAGCCGGACGTCGCGGCCATCGCCCTGCGCAGCCTGATCTTCGGGGCCAGCCGTCCCGAGCTCGGCATGACTCCCGCGCTCAGCGCGGACCAGATCGCCGACCTCCTCCTCTCGGGGGTCGCCGCACGAGGACCGAGGTAGCAGATGCTGATCACGCTCGTCCGCAGGTTCCTCGCGGCGTACCGCGGTCCCCTCACCGTGGTCGTCGTCCTGCAGTTCATCGGCACGGTGATGGCGCTGTACCTGCCGAGCCTGAACGCCGACATCATCGACAACGGGGTCGTCACGGGCGACACCGACTACATCATGCGCACCGGCGTCGTGATGCTCGTGGTCGCGCTGGTGCAGATCTCCTGCTCGGTCGGCGCGGTCTGGTTCGGCGCGCGTACGGCGATGGGTTTCGGTCGCGACGTACGGGCCGCGATCTTCCACCGCGTGGGCGTGTTCAGCCAGCGCGAGGTGCAGCACTTCGGCGCGCCCAGCCTGATCACCCGCGAGACCAACGACGTGCAGCAGGTGCAGATGCTCGTGCTGATGTCGTGCACGCTGATGGTGATGGCGCCGATCATGATGGTCGGCGGCATCGTGATGGCCGTCCACGTCGACGTCGGACTGTCCTGGCTGGTCGCGGTCACGGTGCCTGTCCTGGCCCTGTGTCTGAGCCTGATCATCACCCGGATGGTGCCGAGCTTCCGGCTCATGCAGTCCCGCATCGACGAGGTGAACCGGCTCCTGCGCGAGCAGATCACCGGCGTGCGGGTCGTCCGGGCCTTCGTCCGCGAGCCGCTGGAGACCGAGCGCTTCGCCTCGGCCAACGGCGACCTGACGGCGGTCGCCACGCGAGCCGGGCGCTACCTGGCCCTGATGTTCCCCACCGTGATGCTGGTCGCCAACGTCGCCTCGGTCGGCGTGCTGTGGTTCGGCGGGCACCGGGTCGACGCCGGGTCGATGCAGGTGGGCGCCCTGACGGCGTACCTCGCCTATCTCATGCAGATCGTGATGTCGGTGATGATGGGCACCTTCATGATGATGATGATCCCGAGGTCGGCCGTCTGCGCCGACCGGATCATGGAGGTCCTGCACACCGACACGTCCGTGCCGACGCCGGACGCGCCGGTCACCGACCTCCCCGAGCGAGGCACGCTTCGGCTCGACGGTGTCGAGTTCAGCTATCCCGGCGCCGACCAGCCGGTGCTGCGCGACCTGTCGTTCGAAGCCCGTCCGGGCCAGACGGTGGCCGTGATCGGCTCGACCGGGGCCGGCAAGAGCACGCTGGTCAACCTCGTGCCGCGACTCTTCGACGTCACCGGCGGCAGCCTCGCGGTGGGGGGTGTCGACGTACGCCGGCTCGATCCCGAGCGACTCTGGTCGGTGATCGGGCTCGTGCCGCAGAAGGCCTACCTGTTCTCCGGGACCGTCCGCTCCAACCTGCTGAACGGCAAGCCGGACGCCACCGACGACGAGCTCTGGGAGGCCCTGCGGATCGCCCAGGGGGAGGACTTCGTCCGCGAGATGCCCGAGGGTCTCGACGCGCCGATCGCCCAGGGCGGCACCAACGTCAGTGGCGGGCAGCGGCAGCGACTGGCGATCGCCCGCGCCGTCGTACGCCGTCCGGACATCTACTTGTTCGACGACTCGTTCTCCGCCCTCGACCTGGCCACCGATGCCCGGCTCCGCGCCGCGCTGCGCCCGGTCACCCGCGAGGCGACGGTCCTGCTCGTCGCGCAGCGGGTGTCCACCATCCGTGACGCCGACCTGATCCTCGTGCTCGAGGACGGCCTCGTGGTCGGCCGGGGGAGCCACCTCGACCTGCTCGAGACCTGCGAGACCTACCAGGAGATCGTGGCCAGCCAGCTCTCCGCGGAGGAGGCCGCATGAGCCCCGACGACAAGAACCCGATGGTCCCGGGCGGCTCGACCGACGGACGCGGACCCGTGCCGGTCCCGGGTGGCGAGCCGGCGGGCGTGCCCGTCGGCGAGCCCGGTACGGCGGCGAAGAGCGGTCAGCTCAAGGAGACCGAGCGGATCACGGCCGGGCACGGAGGACCGGGCCGAGGCCCGTTCGGCGGCGGCATGGTCGGCCAGAAGGCCAGCGACTTCGGCCCGTCCGCCAGGCGCCTGGTGCGCCGGATGGGCCCGGAGAAGCACAAGGCGATCACCGTCGTCTCGCTTGCGGTCCTCAGCGTCGGGCTGATGGCCCTCGGCCCGCGGATCCTGGGCCGCGCCACCGACCTGATCTTCGCCGGCATCCTCGGCCGCCAGCTCGGCGGCCGGGTGCCCGACGGCACTCCGAAGGAGCAGGTGGTCCAGCACCTCCAGCAGGCCGGCGACGACAAGCAGGCCTCCATGATCGCCTCGATGAAGGACTTCGTGGTCGGTCAGGGCGTCGACTTCACCGCCGTCGGGCATGTGCTCCTCCTGGTGCTCGCTGTGTACGCCGCCGGCTCGCTGCTGGCGTGGCTGCAGGGCTACCTGCTCAACGACGTGGTGCAGGGCACGATCTTCCGGATGCGGTCCGAGGTCGAGGACAAGGTCAACGCGCTGCCACTGAGCTACTTCGACCAGCAGCCGCGCGGCGAGCTGCTCAGCCGGGTCACCAACGACATCGACAACATCAGCCAGACCCTGCAGCAGACGATGAGCCAGCTGCTGACCTCGCTGCTGACGGTGCTCTTCGTGGTCGGCTTCATGTTCTCCATCTCCTGGGAGCTGGCCCTGGTCGCGCTGGTGACCGTGCCGATCACGATGCTCGTCACCGGTGCGGTGATGAAACGCAGCCAGGGGATGTTCGTCGACCAGTGGCGACGCACGGGGCGGCTCAACTCCCACATCGAGGAGACGTTCTCGGGCAACGCGCTGGTCAAGGTGTTCGGCCGCCAGGAGGAGGTCGAGCGGACGTTCGCCGAGGAGAACGAGCGGCTGTACGAGGCGTCCTTCGGCGCGCAGTTCGTCAGCGGACTGATCATGCCGACGATGATGTTCATCGGGAACCTGAACTACGTCGTGATCGCGGTCCTCGGTGGGGTCAAGGTGGCCAACGG
Source organism: Nocardioides sp. (assembly GCA_025924815.1). Lineage (GTDB taxonomy): Bacteria > Actinomycetota > Actinomycetes > Propionibacteriales > Nocardioidaceae > Nocardioides. Next base: position 8,807 of record JAICHQ010000045.1, on the reverse strand, counting down.
ATCGATCTCGCTCGGCGACGTCCAGGCGTTCATCCAGTACTCCCGACAGTTCACCCAGCCGCTGACCCAGGTCGCGTCGATGACCAACCTCCTGCAGTCCGGCGTCGCCAGCGCCGAGCGGGTCTTCGAGCTGCTCGACGCGCCCGAGCAGGAGGCCGACGCCGCCGGTGGGCCGGCTCCCGCGGGCCTGCGGCACGGGGAGGTGCGTTTCGACGACGTCTGGTTCTCCTACAGTCCCGACCAGCCGCTGATCGAGGACCTGTCGCTGGTGGCCCAGCCCGGACAGACCGTCGCCATCGTCGGGCCCACCGGGGCCGGCAAGACCACCCTGGTCAACCTCGTGATGCGCTTCTACGACGTCACCGCCGGCCGGATCACGCTCGACGGCGTCGACATCGCGGCGATGCCGCGGTCGGCGCTGCGCAGCCAGATCGGGATGGTGCTGCAGGACACCTGGCTGTTCGAGGGCACGATCCGCGACAACATCGCCTACGGCCGGCCCGGTGCCACCGACGAGGAGATCCTCGAGGCCGCGCGCGCGACGTACGTCGACCGCTTCGTCCACTCGCTGCCCGATGGCTACCAGACTCACCTGGAGGAGGACGGGACCAACCTGTCGGCCGGTGAGCGTCAGCTGATCACGATCGCTCGGGCGTTCCTGTCCGACCCCGAGCTGCTGATCCTCGACGAGGCCACCTCCTCGGTCGACACCCGCACCGAGCTCCTGCTCCAGCACGCGATGGCGGCGCTGCGCACCGACCGCACGTCGTTCGTGATCGCCCACCGCCTCTCGACCATCCGCGACGCCCACTTGATCCTGGTGATGGAGGACGGCGCGATCGTGGAGCAGGGCACCCACGACTCGCTGCTCGAGGCCGACGGGGCCTACGCGCGGCTCTACAACGCGCAGTTCGTGGCGCCGGAGGAGTCGGCCGTCGCCTGAGCTGCCGATCGCGTGCTCGGGGTCGCCGACACGGCGCCAAACCTGTTGAGGGGGTCTTGCGCGCCGGGTTACGGTCGTGATGTACACGAGGAAGGAGGTGGTCCAGAGTTGAGTACCTACAGGACGCGTGAGGTGGCTGCGGTCTAGCAGCAACCGGCCAGCCGAAGTGCTGCTGGCAATCCAACGCAGACACCCGACCCGCAGGTGATCCGGCCCACGTCCGGCCGGAGGGGACTCCTCGGAGCCCACACCTGCGGGTCGTCTGCTGCTGGCGTTGGGTGGACGCACGCCATAACGTTGTCGTCGTCAACTGCTACGACGCCCTGAGGAACCCCGTGCCGGACTCGCCCACGCCACCGGCTCCGCCGTCGAGGACCGGCGAGGCCGCCGGTCACCACGCCGCCGGCGCGCTACCGTTCGCCGCACCGGCACCGGCATCGGCACCGGCCCGCGTGCTGGTCGGCCGGGAGATCCCGCCGCGGGCCACGACCCTGCGGGAGGACGAATTGGTACGTCGCGCGGCGGCGTCGAGCGAGGGCCGTGAGTCCGAGGTGGTGGGCAACCGTGTCGCGCGCTGAGCAGCTGGGCCGTCTCGAGCAGGAGGTCAGCGTCCTGATCCGACGGGTCAAGCGCGTCATCGGGGAGCGGGCCCGGGCCGTGCATCCCGACCTCCAGCCCGCGTCGTACCTGATGCTGATGTTCCTGGCCGCCGAGGGCCCCCAGCGGTCCTCGGTGGTCTCCGAGCGGTTCGGTGTCGACAAGGGGGCCATCAGCCGACAGGTACAGCACCTCCAGGACCTCGGACTCCTCGACCGCGAGCGCGACCCCCTGGACGGACGTGCCAGCCTGGTGTCGGCCAGCGCCGACGCCGTCCGACGGATGGAGGTCGTCGACCGCGAGCGCCGGGCCCTGCTGGACGGCCGGCTGGCCGAGTGGTCGGAGGACGACCTGCGCGAGTTCGTCACCGGCCTCGCGCGCTACAACGCCGCGCTCGACCGCCACAGCTGAGCCACCCGCCGGGCTCACACCAGCCAGATCGCCGTGTCAGGCGGTAGCAGGCCACGCTCGAGCCGCCCGCTGGCCAGCACGACCTCGCCCGCGGGCAGCCGCACCGGACGCGTCCCGCAGTTGCACAGGACGGTGAGACCGCCGCGACGCAGATGCAGCACCGTCGACCGCCCCTCGACGAGCTCCACGTCGTCGCCGTCACGGGCGACGCGGCGGCGGGCCCGCAGGGCGTCCCGGTAGAACGACCACGTCGACCCGGGGTCCCGGCGCTGGGCGGCGACGGTGAGTTGGGCCCAGTCGTCGGGCATCGGCAGCCACGGCGACGCCCCCCGGGGCCCGAAGCCGTACGGCGACCGCGTGCCGCGCCAGGGGATCGGCACCCGTGCGCCGTCGCGCCCGACCTTGCCGGTGCGGAACCAGTAGGGGTCCTGCCGGCTCTCCGGGGGCACGTCGACCTCCTCGAGCCCGAGCTCCTCGCCCTGGTAGACGTACGCCGACCCGGGCAGCGCCAGCATCGTCAGCGTGGCGGCCCGGGCCCGCGCCAGACCGCGCGACCCCCCGCCGTACCGCGTCGGATGGCGCACCACGTCGTGGTTGGACAGGACCCAGGTCGGCGCCGCGCCGACGGGGGCGACCGCCGCGAGCGTCCCGCGCACGACGTCGGCGAACGCCGAGGCCGACCAGGGGGCCAGGAGCCAGGCGAAGTTGAAGGCCTGGTGGAGCTCGTCGGGGCGCACGTACCTCGCCATCGACTGCGGGGTCTGGGTCCAGGCCTCGGCCACGGCCATCCGGTCGCCGGAGTACTCCTCGAGCACGCCACGCCACGAGCGGTAGACCTCGTGGACCTCGGGCTGGTCCCACATCGGCTCGTCGCGGGCCTCCCGTGCGACCATCGACCGCTCCTCGCGGTCACTGGGCAGGTCGCCGCCGCCGGCGGGTATGCCGCGCTGGTCGCGCAGGCTCTCGACCTTGAACAGACCGTGCGCCACGTCGACTCGGAAGCCGTCCACCCCCCGGTCGAGCCAGAACCGCAGCACCTCCTCGAACATCGCCGGCACCTCCGGGTTGCGCCAGTCGAGGTCGGGCTGGGAGCGGTCGAAGAGATGCAGGTACCACTCGCCGCGCGACCCCGACCCTGGTGTCGGGTCGTCCACGCGGGTCCAGGCCGGGCCGCCGAAGACCGACTCCCAGTTGTTGGGGGGCCGGTCGCCGCCGGGCCCCCTGCCCTTCCGGAAGAGGTAGCGCGCCCGCTCCGGGCTGCCGGGGCCGGCGGCCAGCGCCTGCCGGAACCACACGTGCTCCGACGACGTGTGGTTGGGCACGAGGTCGACCACGACCCTGAGGCCGAGGTCGTGCGCCCGGGCCAGTAGGGCGTCGACGTCCTCCAGCCGGCCGAAGCGCGGGTCGACGCTGCGGTAGTCGGCGACGTCGTACCCCGCGTCGTGCTGGGGCGAGGGGTAGAACGGCGTGATCCACACGGCGTCGACGCCGAGGTCGCACAGGTAGCGCAGACGCGAGGTGATGCCGGGGAGGTCCCCGAGCCCGTCGCCGTCGGAGTCGGCGAAGCTACGGACGTAGACCTGGTAGAACACGGCGTCGCGCCACCAGGGCACGCCGTCGGCGCCCGCCATGTCAGGCGAACGCCGCAGGGTCGACGGCGACCCACAGATGGGCCGCGCTGGCGACGACGCGGCCGTCGGCGTCGTACATCGTCGACGACGTCCAGGTCTTGCGCCCCTCGTGGTGACCGCCGAGCCCGACCACGACGTGCTCCTCGCCGACGACCGGCAGCGAGTCGAGCCGCGCGGTCATCCGGGCCAGCACCATCAGCCGCTCCTCGAGGTCGCCGGCCCAGCCGCCGACGCAGTCGAGCGCCGCCCAGGTCACCTCGAGAGCGGCGCGCTGCCTCTCGTCGACGTAGGCGTGGTAGTCCTCGGCGACCCTCGGGTCGGGAGTCCACGTGGCCGCCACGCGGGCCCGGCCGTCCTGGTCGCCGACCCGGCCGGGGAAGATGCGCAGCCCGTCACCCGGCTCACGTCCGGTGCCGCAGGAGAAGCAGGTCGGGAACGGATGGCTGGTCAGCCCGGCGTACGACGCCTCCGCGGCCCGGGCCACCTCGGCCGGGACCGGCTCGACATCGTCGATCTCGTCGGTGGTGCACCGGGCGGCGAGGATCCGCTTCCCGTCGTACGTCGCGACCACGCCGTCCTGGTCGCTCGTCGTGACGGTCATCGGCACCTCGAGGGGCGGGGGAGCCGAGAGCGACACCGTGATCGCCGGCCAGGGCAGCGAGTGGTCGCGGTGTCCCGATCCGGTCGGAGGGTGGGGGCGTGCGTCTCCGGCGTACGCCGCGATCGCGCCCGCAGACCAGCCGCCGTTGCCGGACGACGGCGGCCCGCAGAAGCGGGCGGGCACCACCAGGTCGGGCAGGGGCAGGTCGCTCATCGGGCTCCTCGAGAGGTTCCGCTGTCGTCGCTCACTCTGCCAGCCCTTCCCGGGATGGGTGACAATGGGCGGGTGAGCGACCTGATCGACACCACGGAGATGTATCTGCGGACCATCTACGAGCTGGTCGAGGAGGGCATCGTCCCGCTGCGGGCGCGGATCGCCGAGCGCCTGCACCAGTCGGGGCCGACGGTGTCGCAGACGGTGGCCCGGATGGAGCGTGACGGCCTGGTCACGGTCGAGGGCGACCGCCATCTCCAGCTCACCGACGAGGGCACCCGGCTGGCCACCCGGGTGATGCGCAAGCACCGGCTCGCCGAGCGGCTGCTCACCGACGTGATCGGGCTGGACTGGGAGCTGGTCCACGCCGAGGCCTGCCGCTGGGAGCACGTGATGTCCGAGACCGTCGAGCGGCGTCTCGTCGACCTGCTCGACCACCCCACGGAGTCGCCGTACGGCAATCCGATCCCGGGCCTGGACGAGCTGGGCGAGACGTCGTCGACGACGGTGTTCCTCGACGGCACCGAGCTGCTGGCCGACCTCGCCGGTGACGACCAGGCGAGGGTGCGTGTGCGCCGGATCTCCGAGGAGCTGCAGAAGGACGAGCCGCTGATGGGCACCCTGCGTCGGATCGGCGCCGTGCCCGACAAGGTCGTCGGCGTCACCGCCACCCCGGCGGGGGTGCTGGTCGGCTCGGGCGGCGAGACGGCCGAGCTCGACCTCGAGGCAGCCGGCCACATCTTCGTCTCCCGGGTCTGAGCGGGCGCGCGAGATCCCCGTTCAGGCGGGGATCTCGAGGCGGCCGGCACGGACCCCGGCGAGGGCGGTGAGGAACTCCGAGCACCCCGCCTGAAGCGTGACCGCGGCGAGCTCGTCGCCGCGGGTGGCGCCGCGGTTGACGATCACGACCGGCACGCCCGCCTTGGCCGCCCGGCGGACGAACCGTAAGCCGCTCATCACGGTCAGGGACGACCCGACCACGAGCAGGGCGTCGGCGGAGCGCAGGTCGTCGACCGCGTCGTAGCACTGCTGGACCCGCGGCGCGGGGACGTTCTCCCCGAAGAACACCACGTCGGGCTTCAGCACCCCGCCGCAGCCCTCGCAGCCGGGCACCACGAAGTCGGCCGTGTCGTCGAGCTCGACGTCGCCGTCGGGACGGGTCTCGGCGTGCGCGTGGCGAGCGGCGTACCCGGGGTTGGCCGAGACCAGGCGCGTCGCCAGCGAGGCACGCGACGACGTACGCCGGCACGACAGGCAGACCACGTCGGCGATCCGGCCGTGCAGGGCGACCAGACGCCGCGAACCCGCCGCCTCGTGCAACCCGTCGACGTTCTGGGTGATCAGCAGCTCGGGATCGAGCGCGGCCAGCGCGCGGTGGCCGGCGTTCGGCGACGCTCCTCGCATGCGGCTCCAGCCGAGGTGGCTGCGGGCCCAGTAACGCTGCCGCGCGTCAGGGCCGCCGACGAACTCCTGGTAGGTCATCGGCTGCCGCGCCGGTGACCCCGGGCCGCGATAGTCGGGGATGCCCGAGTCGGTGGACAGGCCGGCGCCGGTGAGGACGACCAGACGGCCGCGCCGGAGCAGGTCCGGTACGGCGACGTCCTGCCCCTCGCGCGTCATCGGGCTGCCGCCACGCCGGCCTCAGCCGGCATACCGGGCCCGGGCCCGGACCCGTCGCTTCTGGGCCTCGACCTCGCGGTCCTTCGGCGGGGCGGTCGTGACCAGCTCGTCGAGGAGGTGCTGGGTGACGTGCGCGATCTCGTGCACGGCCCGGTCGAACGCCGCCTGGTTGGCAGCCGACGGGCGCGTCGCGCCGCTGACCTTGCGCACGAACTGCAGCGCCGCCTCGTGCACCTCGTGGGAGGTCGCGGGCGGCTCGAAGTTGTTCAGCGGACGGATGTTGCGGCACATGCCCCGAGGGTACGCGGCGAGGGGCGTCCCTCACACGGCCAGGAACGACACCGAGTCGCCCGCCACGACCAGCACGCGGCCGTCGGCCAGCGGCAGTGTTCTGACCTCGCGGACGTCGTCCGTCGTCGTCACCGGCACCAGCCGGTTGCTCAGCCCGTCGTCTCGGACGGTCAGCACCGAGACCCACGCCGGCGGGACCGGCCGGGTCGCCCGGGGCAGGGAGCGCGACCACGGACCGCCGGTCGAGACCACCGTCAGCAGGGTGTGCTGCTCGGGCAGCCAGGTCACCTGGTGCGGGTCGATCTCCGCCATCGGAATGCTGCCGGCGGGGTAGGACAACGTCGCCACGGCCCGCGGGGCCGCCGGGTCGGCGATGTCGAAGAGAGTGGCCTTCGCCCGCTGTGCGGCGCCCATCAGCCTCGGCCGGTCGGGTGCCTCGGTCGGTACGAGCGAGGAGGTGGCGACGCCCGCGCTCGGCTGCGGAAACAGCGGATCCGTCGACTTCGGCTGCGGCGGCGTCGGCACCGGCATCGGCGGCAACGTGGGCATCGTGGGCACCGGCTGGAACGGCTCGATCGCGACGTCCCGCGGCCCGGTCCGGCCGAGGCCGAGCACCAGGTGGGGTCCCACCGGGTGGAGGTACGACGACCAGCCGGGCAGGTGCAGGGCGCCGAGCACCTGCGGGTCGGTGGGGTCGGCGACGTCGACGACGTAGAACGGGTCGGTCTGCCGGAAGGTGACCAGCACCGCGAGGCCGTCGAACCACCGCACCGACTTCAGCTGCTGGCCCCGCCCGAGGCCGTCCAGGTGGCCCACGTCGAGGAGACGTCCCGACGCGGGTCGCAGCAACACCACGGAGGTGGAGCCGGGTGCGGAGGCGGCGACGCGCAGCACCCCGTCGTGCTCGTCCATCGACGCGCTGCCGGCGACGGTCCCGTCCACCGACCCCATCCCGACGTACCCCGCAGAGATGCCGGACAGGTCGAACCCGTAGATCCGGGTGGGTCCCGGCGCCGTCATCGCCTCCATCGGCATGGGCCCGACGTCCTGCCACCCGGGCGAGCGGGTCGACGTCGCGACGTACAGGTGGCTCGGCGAGAGGTACGCCGTGTCCGAGGCCGTGGCGACCGCGGTCGTGTCCGTGGCGGTCGGGTCGGCCGGGTCCAGACCCACGACCGTGAGGGTGCCCAGGCCGTTGAAGGTCTCGGGCACCGCGACGTCGGAGCAGTCGACGAGGCCGTGGGCGGTCGGGCTGCCGAACGGACCCTGCGTCGCGGTGTCGTAGGTCGTCACCTGCGGCAGCCAGTCGCTGGTCGACGAGTCGCGCACGACCTGACGGTTGTGCGCCAGCGCCTCCTGCTCGGAGACCGACGTGGACGGCCGCTCGAAGTCGAGCGAGGGGGGACCTCCGTCGAGCACCAGCCGGATCACGGACCCGACCTGACGCGCTGCCACCAGCGACCCGTCGTACAGCCGGGAGTCGACGAGCGTCGGCTCGCTCGGGTCGGTCAGGTCGTAGGTGCGCACCCAGGTCCGCGGCGGGGGTGGGAACGGCGGTGCCCCGGCCGCCGGGTCCTCGGCCTCGGCACCGATCACCACCGCGCGGTCACCGGACAGCAGGAGCTGCGGATCGCCGATGCGGTCCAGGGGTGCGACCCCCAGGCGGCGCGGCTCGGCGCCGCCGACGTCGTCGGTCTTGAGGACGCCGCCCCCGATCCGCACGAGCAGGTCGCCGGTGGTCTTCACGATGTCGGGCTCGTCGACGCCGGCCTCCTGCACGTTCGTGCCGGTGCTGCTGGCGGTCTGCGTGTCGAGGGTCGTGCCGGGCGCGCCGGCGGCGGTCGAATTCTCCGCCATGACCGGGTAGGCCGGACCCTGCCATCCCCAGGCGGTCACCTGGTCGACGCCGTGCTCGACGTACCACGCGTGCAACCGGTCGCAGGACAGCCCGCTGTCGAGCCCGGCCGCGCTGAGCCGGAGCGGAGGTTCCTGGCCGTCGCGGGCGCCGGCGACCAGGAACCCCGCGACGAAGCCCGCGATCACGAGCAGGCCGACGGTGACGGTGGCCACGGCCCGCCGGAACGCCCGCCCCGGTGTGGCCGGTGTGGGCGACGTGGGCGGCGTGGGCGGCGTGGGCGGTGTGTCCGGTGCCCCTGGTGCCCGCGGTGTCATGGCCATCAGACGTCCGTCCCCGCGGGACGGTTCCCTGCTCACTGCTGGTGCTGCACGATGGGTGCATGGCTGCCCCGTCCCCCACCCCCTCCTCGTCGGACCGCGAGCTCGACCTCGTCGTCTTCGGCGCCACCGGCTTCACCGGCCGTCTGACCGCGGAGTACCTCGCCCGACATGCACCCGACGGGCTCCGGTGGGGGCTGGCCGGTCGCAACCGGGCCAGGCTCGAGGGCGTGCGCGAGCGCCTCGCGAGCATCGACGGCGCCCTGAGCGAGCTGCCGTTGCTGTCGGCCGACGTCACCGACGACGTCTCCCTCAAGGACGTCGC
>JAICHQ010000044.1 GCA_025924815.1 Nocardioides sp. | reverse complement strand
TCGGTGCCCCAGAGCGTCTCCAGCGACCGGCGCCGCTTGCCACGCGGGTCGGTGTCCCACTGGTCGTCGCCGGCGATCTCCATGTCGGCGACCGAGCCCACGGTCATCAGCGGCACCGGCCCGACCAGCTCGGTGGGCGGGGGACCGGAGACGATGCCGACGGCCTGGAGCGGCGAGTGGTGGTTGCGCGTGCCGACCAGCCGGTTGAGCCAACCGACCCGCTTGCTCGACCCGGGGTCGGCGTCCTCGAGCTCCTCCATCGCGGAGAAGTGGGATCGGTTCGGCACCGGCAGGCCCGTGGCGTGCACGGCGGCCACGCGGCCGGCCTGCCACAGCGTCGTCAGCGGCTCGAGGCTGGGGTGCAGGCCGAACCGCTCGTCCGGCAGGAGCACCTTGTCCGGTGGGATCGCGATGTTGGGCCGCGCGTCGTAGTAGGCCTTCTCCTGGAAGGGCACCACGAGCGAGAGCCCGTCGGCGGCGCCGCGCAACGACAGGACCACCAGCACCGACGTGGCCGGCACGACCGACGAGGCTGATGCGGAGACCATCGCGGAGCCGACCATGGTGGTCGCCCCACCGAGCGCGAGCGCTCCGCGCAGCAGGCTGCGGCGGCTCATGGCGGCGTACTCGGCGCAGCAGGCACCGTCGAGGTTCTGGTTCGCATCAGTCATGGGTCACCGCCGGAAGTGGGCTGGGGAGTCGAGGAACGTCGTGAGCAGTCGCGGGAACAGCCAGCGCATGACCGGGTGGTCGGCGTCGATCTGCTCGTGAGGCCTGGCCGCGACCGCCTGGCAGCAGGCCTTGAGCAGCACGTCGGTGGAGTGCCGGTGCAGGATCTGCTGCGACATGTGGTCGACCAGCACCTTGAACTGCGTGGTCGGCTTCGGCAGCCACGAGATCGCGGGGCGGTAGTGGATGTCCTTGCTCGGCCACCAGCCGCCCGCCGCGCCGTAGTGGAACGACATCGAGCCCATCATCCGCGACGGCGAGGCCCAGGACGCGTTGTCGACCGGCTGCCCGTCGGGTCGCGGCCACTCCCCGACACCCTGTCCGATGCTGCTGGCCTGCCAGATGATCTGGTGGGGTGCGCTCTCGCGGGTGGTCGGCTTCTTGATCGTCACCCCGATCGCGCGGTACGTCGCGACCAGGTCGCCCTCGGGATCGCGGACCTTGTCGCCGACCGCGTCCTGGAACGCGCGGGAGGCGACCAGGGCGCGCAGCACCGGCCGGATCTGCGTGCCATGGGCGCGGTAGACCTTCGCCAGGTGGTTGACCAGGGTGTGGGGTGGGTCGTCGTGGACGAAGACCGTCGCCAGCCGGGTGGCGATGCGACGGGCCGTGTCGGGGTGGTGGGCGAGATAGTGCAGATAGGCCCGGGTCACCTTCCGGCCGTCGCTGGAGCCGTTGTGTGCGATGAAGCTGCCGACCTTGACCCGGCCGACCCAGTGCGCCGTCGGGTCGTAGGACGCCGCCCACGTGTCCCACTCGTCGACGCGCCAGCCGATGAGGATGCGGGCCGAGCTCTTCACGTCGCTCTCGGTGTAGTTGCCGACCCCGACGGTGTGCAGCTCGAGCAGCTCGCGTCCGAGGTTCTCGTTGGGGTGGTCCTTGTCGGAGACGGCGTTGTCGAGGTAGATCCCCATCGCCGGATGCGTGGTCGAGGCCCACAACAGCTTCTCGAAGGAGTCCAGGGCGTGGGCGCGGATCAGGTCGCCGTACCGCTTGCGCCACGTTTAGACGCCGTCGGCGAAGACCGGGACGTGCAGGTGGTTCTCCCAGAACTCGGTCATCGTCTCCAGGAGCTGACGGTTGCTGGTCATCCGTCGCAGCAGGACCCAGCTCTGGTAGTCCTGCATGACCTCCCAGCCCGGCATCCCGCCACTGACGGTCTCGTGCCAGAGCCTGGCCGGCGACCAGGCGAGACCGGGGAACCAGGTCACGATCCGACTCGTGTCGTGGTCGGCGATCCGCCCCGGCGAGAGCTGCCACTCGAACCACTTCGTCGCCCCGCCATGGCGACGCACCTGGCGAGCCAGCGCCGGCGTCACGCCGTACGAGAAGCGACCCACCAGGTGTCGGGACCGGGTCCCGAGCAGACGAGCGGCGCGGTGACGACCCGCGACGTACGCCGAGTCGGCGGCGTCGGCCGCCCGGGGCAGCAGGGTCACGCCCGCGGCGATGCCCGCGCCGGCCACGACCGTTCGGCGTGCCGTGCGCGGCGCGCGCTCCGATCTGGTGGCTCGGCCCGCGGTGTCGCCGGCGTCGGGGAGTTCCATGGCGGGGGCTCCAGTCGTGCGCTGACCGCGCGGGAACCCCCGGACCGACGCGGCGTGTGAGCCAGGTCGGGGAGAAACCTATGGTGGGGCGGGCGGTCACCGCCGTGGAACGCCGACATTCTCCCGCCCGCCGTCACCAGGTCGAGACCGGATCCGGGGTGGGTTTCGGACGCGACAGCGCTTAGGGTCGAAGGCACGATGTACGGGGGCAGCGCGAAGGGTCAGGGCACGTCGTGGACCGTTGGTCCACGTCGCGGGCAGGTTCGCGTCGCGTGGGGTGTCGGACTGGCGGCCGTCCTGGCCGTGACGTTGGTGACCGCAGGCCGTACGCCGCCTCGCCAGGTCCTGGCGACCGCACCCGTGACGCCGTCCGCCCCCGGTCTGCCGGCGCCACCGACGACGCTGCCCGTGGATCTCCCCGACCCGTCGGCGCGCGACGTGCACAGCCCCGCGTCACCGTCTCGTCCCGGTCCGCTCCCATCCCCGGCCGCCGCTCGGAACATCCCGCAGGTCGCCCTCGCGGCCTACCTGCGCTCGGCGGCCGTGATCAACGCCGCCGACCCCATCTGCCGGCTCGACTGGAGCCTGCTGGGCGCGATCGGCCAGGTCGAGTCCGACCAGGGCCGGGCCGGCGGCAGCCGGCTCGACCGGCACGGGGTCGACCGGCCGGCCGTCATCGGGCCGCGGCTCGACGGCCGGCACGGGCCCTCGGTGGTCAAGGACACCGACGCGGGGCGCCTCGACGGCGACCGCCGCTTCGACCGCGCGGTCGGGCCGATGCAGTTCCTGCCGGCCACCTGGGCCGCGGTCGCCGTGGACGGCGACGACGACGGTCGCCGCGACGTACAGGACATCGACGACGCATCCCTCGGGTCGGCGGTGTACCTGTGCGCCGACCATGACGACCTGACCACGGCCGCCGGCCGGCGCGCGGCACTGCTGCGCTACAACCACAGCCCGGCCTACGTCGCGCGGGTGCTGGCCATCGCCCGCGACCTGAGCAACCACGTGCTCGTCCCGGCCACGTCCTTCGCCGTCCGATCCATCGCCTACACCGACCCCGGCACCATCGAGTCGCGCGCCGACCGGCCCGGCCGGACCCCCGTCCGCGTGCGCAGCGGACATCCCCGACACGAGCCGACCGCGGCGCCGAGCGGGCCGGCGGGCCCGCAGGGGCCGGTGATCGCCGATCCGATCCCGCCGAGCGGGCCGGCGCCCACGCCCGATCCGGCCCCGGCACCGACACCGGCACCGGCACCGGCACCGGCACCGACGACGGATCCCACCGCGCTCCCGGTCCCACCCGTCGGCCCGAGCCCGACACCGACACCGACGCCGGTGCCCGAGCCCACGCCGACCCCGGGGCCGAGCGACCCAGTGGAGCCGCCGGTGATCCCCGACCCGCTGCCCATCGAGCTGGCCGGTCTGAGCCCGGCCCAGCTGGACGCCTCGAACGCCGCGTGGGCGGCCTGCGACCTCGCCCTGACCACCGGGTGGTCCGCCGATCCGGACGTCGTCAGCGAGCTCACCGGGTGTCTCGCCGAGCAGATCGGCGTGGCGGTCGACGACCCCTCGCTCGCCTCGTTCGTCGACTGGCTCGCCGAGACCCAGGATCCCGTGCCCTAGCCGCTCCGTCGAGGGCCCTGCCGTGGAGTGGGTAGAGTTCCCCGACCACCCGCCCTCGAGTCCGAAGGACCCCGAACCGCCCATGGACGGCTCTGACAGTCGCCCCTCACCTCATCATCGTGACCACCGGGGTGCGGCGTGCTGAGTGCCTGGATCCTGGTGGGGGTCTCGATCCTGCTGGTGATCGCCGCAGGGGCCTTCGTGGCGGCCGAGTTCTCGTTCGTCACCGTCGACCGCTCGAAGGTCGCCCGGGCTGCCGAGGCTGGTGACGCGTCCGCGGCCGGCGTCCTCAAGGCGCTCCGCTCGCTGTCGACGCAGCTCTCCGGCGCCCAGGTCGGCATCACCATCACCAATCTTGCGATCGGGTTCCTGGCGGAGCCCGCCATCTCGCGCCTGATCGCCGGGCCGCTGCACTCGGCCGGGCTGTCACCCGGCGCGGTCCACCCGGTCGGCGTCGCGATCGGCCTGACCGTCAGCTCGCTGGTGACGATGATCTTCGCCGAGCTCGTCCCCAAGAACCTGGCGATCGCCAGGCCGATGGAGACCGCCCGGGCCACCCAGGGGTTCCAGCGGGTCTTCACCGGCGTGATGCGGGGTCCGATCCGGATCCTCAACGGCTCCGCCAACGCCATCGTCCGACGGCTCGGGATGGAGCCCCAGGAGGAGCTTCGGTCGGCCCGGTCCTCGACCGAGCTGGCCTCCCTGATCTCCCGCTCCGCCGACGAGGGCACGCTCGACCCCGAGACCGCCGAGCTGATGGAGAGGTCGGTGGAGTTCGGCACCCGCACGGCCGGCGAGATCATGACCCCGCGTGTGCGGACGGTCAGCCTGGAGTCCAACGACCGGGCCTGGACGGTGATCGAGCTCGCTCGCTCGACCGGGCACTCGCGCTTCCCCGTGCTCGACCAGGACGACGTCGTCATCGGCACGGTTCACGTCAAGCACGCCGTGGCCCTGTCGATGTCCGAGCGCCACACCACCAAGGTCAAGCACCTGATGACCCGGCCGATCGTGGTGCCCGACTCGTTGCGGCTCGACCCACTGCTCGCCCTGCTCCGGCAGGAGGGACAGCTCGCTGTGGTCCTCGACGAGTACGGCGACCAGGCCGGCATCGTGACCATCGAGGACGTGATCGAGGAGATCGTCGGAGACATCTCCGACGAGCACGACCGGCTCGGTGCACGCGGACGCCGGCGAGTGGACGGGTCGTGGGTCCTCTCCGGCCTCCTGCGTCCCGACGAGGTCGAGGACCTCACCGGGATCGAGCTGCCCGACCACGAGGACTACGACACGATCGCCGGACTCGTGCTGCAGGTGCTCGGACGGGTGCCGGCCCGGGGCGACGTGGCCGAGGTGCCGGTCCCGGACCGCTCGGACCCCGACCAGCCCGAGCGGCGGCAGCTCGCCGTGCTGACCGTCGAGCACATGGACGGACTGCGGATCGACCGGGTCTCGGTCCGCGTGCTGGACGGCACCGACCCGGCCACGCCGGACCACGGTCATGGGGGCGGGCGCGGATGAGCACCACCACCTCGATCGTCCTGGCCCTGTTCCTCCTCATGGGCAACGCGTTCTTCGTGGCCGCCGAGTTCGCCCTGGTCTCGGCACGACGTACCCAGATCGAGCCCCGTGCCGAGGAAGGGTCCCGGCTGGCCCGCACCACCTTGCGGGCGATGGAGAACATGTCGCTGGTCATCGGCGTGAACCAGCTCGGCATCACGGTCTGCTCGCTGGTGCTCGGCGCAGTGGCCGAGCCGGCGGTCGCCCGACTGCTGGAGCCGGCCCTGCACGCCGCCCACGCACCTGAGTCGTTGCAGCATCCGATCGCGTTCACCGTCGGGCTCGCCGTCGTGGTCTACCTGCACGTCGTGCTCGGGGAGATGATCCCCAAGAACATCGCGCTGGCCGGCCCGGACCGTGCCGCGCTCGTCCTCGGCACCCCGATCTGGGCGATCGTGTCGGTCGCCGGCCCCGTCATCCGAGGCGTGAACTGGATGGCCTCCGGCGTCCTCCATCTCGTGGGCGTGCGGCTGATGGACGAGGTCAGCTCGACGTACACCCGCGAGGAGGTGGCGGCACTGGTCGAGGAGTCCAGGGGCGAGGGCTTGCTCGAGGACGGCGAGTACAACCGGCTGTCCGGGGCCCTCGGGTTCACCGAGAAGACGGTCGCCACGGTGCTGATGCGGCCCGAGACCCTGCAGACCATCCGGCGTGGCTCGAGCGGTGCCGACGTGGAGGCTCTCTGCGCGGCCACCGGCTTCAGCCGGTTCCCGGTCGTCGGCGACGCCGGCGAGCTGGTCGGCTACCTGCACATCAAGGACGTGCTCGAGACCGACGGGGCGCGGCGCGACCGTCCGATCGAGGAGAAGTGGATCCGGCCGTTCGCCCCGGTCCGCTCCGACGACCTCCTGCACGACACCCTGGAGAAGCTCCAGCGCCGCGGCGCCCACATGGCGCGCGTGGTCGACGACCAGGGGTCGACCCTAGGAGTCGCCACCCTCGAGGACGTCATCGAGGAGCTCGTCGGCGAGATCCGCGACACCGTCCACCTGGAGCCACCGACTGCCTCGACCACGGCCGAGCGGGACGCCGACCAGTCCTGAGATCCCGGTGCCCGTCCGCCGGATAGGGTGTGCGCGGCGGTGCTGACGATCCTGGGCGGGGAAGGTGCAGACGGCGGTGAAGGACGAGTCGGCGCGCGGCGACGCGCGCGTGTGGACCGTCCCCAACATGCTCAGCTTCCTGCGCCTGCTGGGCGTGCCGCTCTTCCTCTGGCTGGTGCTGGGTCCCGAGGCCGACGGGTGGGCTCTCGGCGTCCTGATGCTGTCCGGGGTCACCGACTACCTCGACGGCTATCTCGCCCGTCGGCTCGACCAGGCCTCGGTGCTCGGTCAGGTGCTCGACCCGGTCGCCGACCGTCTCTACATCCTGGCCGTGGTCATCGGTCTCGCCCTGCGTGACATCGTCCCGTGGTGGTTCGCGGTGATCCTCCCGCTGCGCGACGTGCTGCTATGGGGGCTGGTGCCGATCCTGCGCACCCGTGGCTACAGCGCGCTCCCGGTCCACTTCCTCGGCAAGGCCGCGACCTTCAACCTGCTCTACGCCTTCCCGCTGCTGCTCCTCGGTGACGGCACGAGCGCCGCCGCCACGCTGGCCAAGGTCTTCGGATGGGCGTTCGCCGGGTGGGGGATCGGCCTCTACTGGTGGGCCGGCATCCTCTACGCCTACCAGGTCTACAAGCTGGTGAAGAGCACCGAACGGCGGGCGGTGGCCCATGGCTGAGGCGCCCACGACGAGCCGCCGGGACCAGCCGCCACTACCCGAGCACGTGACGGTGCCCCTGCTGTCGCTGATCACCCAGCGGTCGCTCGACGCCGACTACGAGCACGTCGCCGCCCGACGCCGCTCCTCCGGCCGGGCTGTCGATCCCCACCCCGTGCCACGGCGTACGGCGGCCGTGGTGCTGCTCGTCTTCGGGCTGCTGGTCACCATCGCCGCGGTGCAGACCAGCCGCAACGCGTCCGCGTCCGACGCCGGACGCGCGAGCCTGATCGCCCAGGTCAACCTGCGCCGGCAGGCGGTCGACGACCTCCAGAGGACGCTGGGCGAGCAGGAGACCCGCGTGCTCGCGCTTCAGGCGAAGATCAACGACCTCTCCACCGAGCAACGGGCCGATCAGGCGCGGCTCCAACGGCTCCGGGCCCGTACCGGCTTCGGGCCGGTCCGCGGGCCGGGGATCCAGGTCACGCTCAACAGCGCGCCCGACAGCGCCGACAACGACCTGGTCCGCGACTCCGACCTGACGCTGCTGGTCGATGCGCTGTGGGCCGCGGGTGCCGAGGCGATCAGCGTCAACGGTCAGAGGCTCAACGCCGTCGGGGCGTTCCGCAACGTCGGCATCCAGGTGCTGCTGAACTCCAAGCCGATCAACCCGCCGTACGTCCTCGACGTCGTCGGTGACCCCGACACCCTGCCGGCCAACCTGCTCTCCAGCCAGATCGGGGGGAAGTGGTACACGCTCAAGGACAGCCTGGGCTTCCGGTTCGACGTGCAGGACGGTGGCACCATGACGTTGCCGGCGGCCCAGCAGCCCCGGCTCGTCTCGGCGCGGGTGTCCACGTCGCCGAGCGGGAAGACCCGGACCCAGATCGGAGACAGCGCGTCATGATCGCGGCACTCGGACTCCTCGTGGGCGTCGTCCTGGGGCTGATCTTCACCCCCGACGTCCCGGCCGGCCTCGACCCCTACCTTCCGATCGCGGTGGTCGCGGCGCTCGACGCGGTCTTCGGCGCCCTGCGCGCCTATCTCGAGGGGATCTTCGACGACAAGGTCTTCGTGGTCTCGTTCTTCTCCAACGTCGTGATCGCCGCGGCCATCGTCTACCTCGGCGACAAGCTGGGGGTCGGCGGCCAGCTCTCGACCGGTGTCATCGTGGTCCTGGGCATCCGGATCTTCTCCAACGTCGCCCAGATCCGGCGGTACGTCTTCCATGCCTGAGGCAGCCCGGCGACGCGAGCCGCTCCCGGAGCCGGGCCGAGGGGACCCGCTGCGGGAAGATCGTGGCAGCGCCGACGAGATGGGTCTCCGGCGCCTGCGCGAGGCACTGTTCCGTCCGTCGCGGGCCCAGCTCGTCGTCGGCGTCCTGCTGGCTGCTCTCGGCTTCGCCGCCATCATCCAGGTCCGCACGGCCAACACCGACAACACCTATGCGGGCTATCGCGAGCAGGACCTGGTCGACGTGCTCTCCGCCCTCGCCGGCACCTCCCAGCGCGCCCAGAACGAGATCGACCGGCTGGAGGCCTCGCGCCGCCAGCTCGAGCAGAACCGGCTGGCGCAGAGTGCCGCCGTGGCGGCGGCGCAGAAGGAGGCACAGGAGCTGAGCATCCTGGCCGGTGCGGTCCCGGTGACCGGGCCCGGGATCCGGCTGACCGTCACCGAGGGTCCGCGGCCGGTCAGCGTCGACTCGGTGCTCGACACGATCGAGGAGCTGCGGTCGGTCGGCGCCGAGGCGATGCAGGTCAACGGGCAGGTGCGCCTCGTCGCCCAGAGCGCGATCGAGGCCGCTCCCGGCGGCTTGCGCATCGACGGGACGCTGCTCACCTCGCCGTACGTCTTCGACGCGATCGGCGACCCGCACACCCTCCGCGGCGCCCTGACGATCGTCGACGGCCCCGTCGCGCAGTTCAAGGACGACGCCAACGCCGGCGTGAGCATCGAGGAACGTGACTCACTGGACATCACCGCGGTCCGAGCGCCCACCACGCCGCAGTACGCCCAACCCGAGGGCTCCGGGTAACGTGCGACCACACCGTCCGGAGGACACCTGCCCTCGGCACGGCGCCACGCCCGGCCCGTTTGCCCGGCCCTGACTCGAAGGAGAGCCGTGTACCCCGATGACCTGAAGTACACCCCGGAGCACGAGTGGGTCCGCACGCCGGGCGATGCCGACGGCGCGGTGCGCGTCGGCATCACGCACTACGCGCAGGACCAGCTCGGCGACATCGTCTACGTCTCGCTGCCCGCGGTCGGCGACGCCGTCTCCGCCGGGGCCGCCTGCGGGGAGCTCGAGTCCACGAAGTCCGTCAGTGACGTGTACGCGCCGGTGGACGGCGAGGTCGTCTCGGTCAACGAGAGCCTCGACGCCACCCCGGAGCTGGTGAACAGCGACCCGTACGGCGGCGGCTGGCTCTACGAGGTCGTGCCCACCGACGCGGACGCGGTCGACGCACTGATGGACGCCGCGGCGTACCAGAGCACGTTGGGGGAGTGAGGTCGGGCGGGGCGCCGCGGATCCCCTCGGGGCCCGCTCGCGAACGCCTTCGGCTCGCCGGATCTGCCTGATAGGTTCGCAGCAACCATCAACCTCAGCCCCTCACTGAGGGTTGGACAGGAGACGATCACCGATGCCGTACTGCTCCAACTGCGGCAAGGCGAACCCGGACGACGCACGTTTCTGCTCACATTGCGGCACACGCCTGGCGGTCGAGGATGCGGCGACGCCCGGGGTAGCGCCCGACTCGACGGCGACGATCAGCATTGCCGGTGGCGAGCGTGCCGAGACCTCCTCCGACCGACAGCTCAACCCGGTGGACGCCGCCGCGGTCGACGCGCTCCCACTGGGCTCGGCGCTCCTGGTGGTGCAGCGCGGCCCGGGCGCCGGCAGCCGGTTCCTGCTCGACAAGGACGTCACGACCGCGGGGAGACATGCCGACAGCGAGATCTTTCTCGACGATGTGACCGTCTCCCGCCGGCACGCGACCTTCACCCGCGAGGCCGGCACGTTCACCGTCGCCGATGCCGGGAGCCTCAACGGCACCTACGTCAACCGCGACCGGATCGACACCGTGGTCCTCAAGGACACCGACGAGGTGCAGATCGGCAAGTACCGCTTGGTCTTCTTCCAGGGCCACGAGAACCCGTGACCGACCCTCTCGGATCTGCAGCCGTCGGAACCCGCGTCCGGCTCAACATAGGCGAGGTCCTCGATCTGCTGCGCCCGGACTTCCCGGGGGTCACGATCCCCAAGATCCGCTTCCTCGAGGACAAGGGCCTGGTCAAACCCGAGCGAACCCCGGCCGGCTATCGGAAGTTCTCCGCCGCGGACGTCGACCGGCTGCGCTACGTGCTGCGGATGCAGCGCGACCACTACCTGCCGTTGCGGGTGATCGGCGAGCACCTCGACGCGATCGACCGGGGCCTGGCGCCGCCGCCGATCGAGCCGGTGGTCCCGACCGTGCCCACGGTGGCGCTCGCGGCCGACGGCCTGCCGTCCGCCGAGTCGTTCCGGCGTCGTGACCACGTGCGCCTGTCGCGCAAGGAGCTGCTCAAGATCGCGGAGATCTCCGAGGACCTGCTCACCCAGCTGGAGCAGTACGGGTTGGTGACAGCGCGTACCGGCACGGGTCATTACGACACCGACGCACTGGTGATCGCCACGACCGCGCGGGAGCTCTCGGAGTTCGGCCTCGAGCCGCGGCATCTGCGGGCGTTCAAGACCGCCGCCGACCGCGAGGTGGGCCTGGTGGAGCAGGTCGTCGCCCCCCAGCTGAAGGGGAGGGACGCCTCGGCCCGGGGCCGGGCGGAGGAGACGGTCAGCGAGCTCGCAGCTCTCTCGGTGCGGCTCCATGCGACCTTGGTGAAGGCCGGTCTGCGCGGACTCTGACCGGGCTCTCGACCCCCCGGTCGGACGCGGATGCCCGGAGTAGTGTGGACGGCATGCGCGAGGTCGACGTCCTGGGGGTCCGGGTGGAGATGCCGTCGAACAACCCGATCGTGCTGCTGCGTGAGGTGGAGGGCCAGCGATACCTCCCGATCTGGATCGGCGCGGTCGAGGCGACGGCGATCGCCTTTGCCCAGCAGGGCGTCGTTCCGCCACGGCCGCTGACCCACGACCTGCTCAAGGACGTCCTCGAGTCGACCGGCAACGAGCTCACCGAGGTGCACATCACGGAGGTCAGGGACGGCATGTTCTTCGCCACCCTGGTACTGGCCTCCGGCGTCGAGGTAAGCGCGCGACCCTCGGACTCGATCGCCCTCGCGCTGCGCACGGGCAGTCGCATCCTGTGCGCCGACGAGGTGCTCGCCGAGGCCGGCGTCGCCGTGCCGGCCGAGCAGGAGGACGAGGTCGAGAAGTTCCGCGAGTTCCTCGACCAGGTGTCTCCGGAGGACTTCGAGTCCCGCTGAGCTGAGCAGGGGCGTCGTAACCCCTGGCCCGAAAAGGCCATCAGCCTCAGGTTGAGGTTGAGGGTTGCGACACGCCGGGTCGCTCTTTGACGGGGGACGCGTGCGGGCTTACCGTGAACTGTCCTCGTTGTAACTCCACCGATGTGGCTCGCGCCGTACGGTTTCCCCGGAGTCATCGCACGCGAGGCAGCCGACGGAGGTCAGAGTGGTCGACAACGAGCAGCACGGGACGACGAGCCCGGCCGAGGAGACCGACGCGACCCTCGCCGCCGAGTCGGCGCAGGAGCAGGGCCTGCTCTTCACCGACGACGTCTCGCCGCTGCCCAGTGACACCGGCTATCGCGGCCCGACCGCCTGCAACGCCGCCGGCATCACCTACCGGCAGCTGGACTACTGGGCCCGCACCGGACTCGTCGAGCCGACGGTGCGCAGCGCCACCGGCTCCGGGTCGCAGCGTCTGTACTCGTTCCGCGACATCCTGCTGCTGAAGGTGATCAAGCGGCTGCTCGACGCCGGGGTCTCGCTGCAGCAGATCCGGACCGCGGTCCAGCACCTGCGCGCCCGCGGCACCGACGACCTGACCCGGGTGACCCTGATGAGCGACGGCGCCTCGGTCTACGAGTGCACCAGCAACGACGAGGTCATCGACCTCCTCCAGGGCGGTCAGGGCGTCTTCGGCATCGCCATCGGCGGTGTCTGGCGCGAGATCGAGGGCACGCTCTCCGAGCTCCCCAGCGAGCGCACCGCCGAGGACGAGTCCGGTCACCACGCCGACGACGAGCTCGCCGCCCGTCGCGCCCGCCGTCTGGGATAGGCAGTCCGCCGGGTCGGCCCCGCGTCGACGGGAACGCCGTTCGCTGGGTGTGGCAGGGGGGTCGGGTTACAGTGGGCGTGCTGACGATCCCGCACGGGAGAGTCTTCGCCGGGTGCCGCACCACCAGCCCGGATCGAAGCGCCGAAGGGGCAACCCCTCCCCGGAACCTCTCAGGCGCCAGGACCGTGCGGGTCAGGCAACTCTGAAGCCTCGGCGCCATACCCACGGCGCCGGCACGACAGAGGGGGAGGCGAATCGAACGATCCAGTCGAGGAGCCACCCGTGAGCCAGCCAGCCTTCGCCGACCGCCACGTCGGTCCCCGTGCCGACGAGACCGCCCGGATGCTCGACCGGGTGGGGTTCGACTCGCTCGACGCCCTGATGGACGCCGCCGTCCCGCCGACGATCGCCTCCCGCACGCTCGACCTGCCCGAGCCCCTGTCGGAGTACGACGCCGCGCGCGAGCTGCGCCGGTTGGCCGGCCTCAACCACCCGGCGGAGTCGATGATCGGCCTGGGCTACCACGCGACGATCACCCCCGCCGTGATCCGGCGCAACGTCCTGGAGGACCCGAGCTGGTACACCGCCTACACGCCGTACCAGCCGGAGATCTCCCAGGGCCGGCTCGAGGCGCTGCTGAACTTCCAGACCGTGGTCGGTGACCTCACCGGCCTGCCGACCGCCAACGCCAGCCTGCTCGACGAGGGCACGGCGGCCGCGGAGGCGATGACACTGGTACGCCGAGCGAGGCGCGGGGTGTCGGGTCCCTTCGTGGTCGACGCCGACGCCCTGCCGCAGACCATCGAGGTCGTGCAGACCCGCGCCGGGGCGATGGGGATCGAGGTGGTCGTGGTCGATCTGACGACCGGCCTCCCGGAAGGCGACGTCTCCGGCGTGCTCGTGCAGTACCCCGGCGCCTCCGGCCGGATCCTCGACCCCCGACCGCTGATCGAGGAGGTCCACGAGCGAGGAGCCCTGGCCGTGGTCGCCGCCGACCTGCTCGCGCTCACCCTCCTCGAGGCGCCGGGCGCCTTCGGTGCGGACGTCGTCGTCGGCTCGTCGCAGCGCTTCGGGGTTCCGATGTTCTACGGCGGCCCGCACGCCGGATACATGTCCGTCGCCGCGGGGCTCGAGCGTCACCTCCCGGGCCGCCTGGTCGGCGTCTCGGTCGATGCGGAGGGCCGCCCGGCGTACCGCCTCGCCCTGCAGACCCGCGAGCAGCACATCCGTCGCGACAAGGCCACGTCCAACATCTGCACCGCCCAGGTCCTGCTCGCCGTCGTCGCGTCGATGTACGCCGTGTATCACGGCCCCGACGGGCTCCGCGGCATCGCCGAGCAGGTCCGAAGCCGCGCTCACGCACTGGCGGCCGGACTTCGCGAAGGTGGGGTCGAGGTCGTCCACGACGACTTCTTCGACACGGTGCTGGCCCGTGTTCCGGGCAGGGCCACCGAGGTGGTCGGTCGGGCCCGCGACGCCGGGATCCATCTGCGCCTGGTCGACGCGGACCATGTCGGGATCAGCGTGGGCGAGACGGCACGGCGCGAGGACATCGAGTCGGTGCTGACCGCGTTCGGAGTACGAGCGGGATGGTTCGACGGCGGTCCTCTCGCGCCCGAGGACTTGGCGCGCACCACGCCGTACCTGACCCACGAGGTGTTCTCCAGCCACCACAGCGAGACCCAGATGCTGCGCTACCTGCGACGGCTCTCGGCCCGTGACTACGCCCTCGACCGGGGGATGATCCCGCTCGGCTCCTGCACGATGAAGCTGAACGCCACCACCGAGATGGAGCCCATCTCGATGCCGGGGTTCGCCGACCTCCACCCCTTCGCGCCGGCCGCCGACGCCGAGGGCTACCACGAGCTGATCGGCCGGCTCGAGTCGTGGCTGGCAGAGGCGACCGGGTACGACCGCGTCTCGATCCAGCCGAACGCCGGGTCGCAGGGGGAGCTGGCCGGGTTGCTGGCGATCCGTGGCTACCACCGCGCGAACGGCGACACGGACCGGAACGTGTGCCTGATCCCGTCGTCGGCCCACGGCACGAACGCGGCCTCGGCGGTGATGGCCGGCATGCGCGTCGTCGTGGTGAAGGCGGCCGAGGACGGCGCGGTCGACCTCGACGACCTGCGTCGCCTGTGCGACGAGCACCGCGAGCACCTGGCCGCGATCATGGTCACCTACCCGTCGACCCACGGCGCCTACGAGGAGACCGTCACCGACCTCTGCGTCATCGTGCACGAGGCCGGTGGCCAGGTGTACGTCGACGGCGCCAACCTGAACGCGCTCCTCGGCTACGCGCGGCCAGGCGAGTTCGGGGGAGACGTCTCGCACCTCAACCTGCACAAGACGTTCTGCATCCCGCACGGCGGCGGAGGCCCGGGTGTCGGCCCGGTGGCCGTGCGCGAGCACCTCGCGCCGTACCTGCCGAGCCACCGGCAGCACCCCGAGGCCGAGCAGCGGGACGGGACGGGCGCGATCAGCGCCGCGCCGTACGGCTCGGCCGGCATCCTGCCCATCTCGTGGGCCTACATCGCGATGATGGGGGCCGAGGGGCTGCGAAGGGCGACGGCGACCGCCGTCCTCGCCGCCAACTACGTGGCCGCGCGGCTGGACGACGCCTACCCGGTGCTCTACAAGGGCCACGGCGGGTTGGTGGCCCACGAGTGCATCCTCGACCTCCGCGGCCTGAGCAAGGCCTCCGGGGTGAGCGTCGACGACGTGGCGAAGCGGCTCATCGACTACGGGTTCCACGCGCCGACGATGTCGTTCCCGGTCGCCGGCACCCTGATGGTGGAGCCGACCGAGTCCGAGGACCTCGCCGAGATCGACCGGTTCTGCGACGCGATGCGGTCGATCCGCGCCGAGATCGACCAGGTGGAGAGGGGGGAGTGGAGCGTGGAGAAGTCGCCGCTGCGCGGGGCTCCGCACACCACCCGCGCGAT
Source organism: Nocardioides sp. (assembly GCA_025924815.1). Classification (GTDB taxonomy): domain Bacteria; phylum Actinomycetota; class Actinomycetes; order Propionibacteriales; family Nocardioidaceae; genus Nocardioides. Next base: position 10,663 of record JAICHQ010000044.1, on the reverse strand, counting down.
CGTCGGCGACTGGGACCGCGCCTACCCCCGCGAGATCGCGGCCTTCCCGGCCGGGCCGGACCCCGACAAGTACTGGCCGCCCGTCGCCCGCGTCGACCAGGCCTACGGCGATCGCCACCTGGTCTGCTCCTGCCCACCTCCCGAAGCATTCGCGGAGTCGCCCGAGGACGCAGACACCCACCGGTGAGCGTCGCCGACACGACCGGACGCCGGCTCCAGGCCCTGGTCGCCCAACGTCAGGTCTCCGGCCGGGTGCCGTCGATCGTCGCCGGCGTCGTGCGCGACGGCCGGCTGGCGTGGTCCGGTGGGTACGGCGACCTCGACGCGAGCGCCGACCTCACCGACCGGCAGTACCGGATCGGGTCGATCACCAAGACCTTCACCGCGGTGCTGATCCTCCAGCTCGTGCGCGACGGCCTGCTCGACCTCGACCAGCCTGCGTCGGACGTGCTCGGAGACGTCGGGTACGGCGACCACACCCTCCGGGCGCTGCTGTCGCACTCGTCCGGCATGCAGGCCGAGCCGCACGGATCGTGGTGGGAGCGCTCGGAGGGTGTCGACTGGGACACTCTCGTCGCCGCCCACGACGGGAGCGGGTCGGTGTTCCCCCCGGGCCAGCAGCACCACTACTCCAACCTCGGCTTCGCCCTGCTCGGCGAGGTGGCCGCCCGGCGACTCGGCGTGACCTGGTGGGAGGCGGTGCAGACACGGATCCTCGCGCCCCTCGGGCTGGACCGCACGACGTACCTCCCGCAGCAGCCGGCGGCCCAGGGCTGGAGCGTCGACCCGTACGCCGGGACGCTCACCCCCGAGCCCGCCACCGACACCCGGGCGATGGCACCGGCCGGGCAGCTGTGGTCGACGATCGGCGACCTGGCCGTCTACAACGCGTTCCTGACCGCCGGCCACCCCGACGTGCTCGAGCTGAGCCGGCTGGAGCTCGCCTCACACCCGCAGTCGGGGGATCGGCACGACGACCACGCCTACGCCTACGGGCTGGGCTTCCAGCTGGCCCGCGGCGGCTCCGGCAGTCTGGTCGGGCACACCGGGTCGATGCCCGGGTTCCTGGCCGCCTGCCTGGTCGACCGTCAGCACCGCACCGGAGCCGTGCTGCTCTGCAACGCCACCAGCGGGCTGGCACCGGACGACCTCGCCCAGGACCTGATCGAGGAGCTCCAGCGCTGCGAGCCGGCACTGCCGTCGCCGTGGCGTCCGAACGATGCCGTGCCCGGCGCACTCGCCGATGTGCTCGGTCCGTGGCACTGGGGCAACACGTTCCTCCTGCTCACCCTCGAGTCGGACGGGCTCGTGCTCGGCAGTCACGACGAGCCGTGGTGCCGGTTCGCCATCGGCGAGGACGCGATCGTCGGCACCACCGGCTACCTCGCCGGCGAGACGCTGCACGTCGTACGACGCGACGACGGCTCGGTCAGCCACCTCGAGTGCGCCACCTTCGTGCTCACCCGCACGCCGTACGACCCCGACGCCCCGATCCCCGGCGGCCACCCACCCGGTGTCAGCGGGCCTGGGACACGCTCGACATGTTGAAGTCGGGCACCCGGAGCGCCGGCATCGCCGTGCGCGAGAAGTAGTCGTCGCCCCACTCGCGGCTGAAGGCCGGGACAGTGGCGGAGGCGTGGCTGAACCTGCGCAAGAGGTCGACCGGGCTCTCGTTGAACCGGAAGTTGTTGACCGCGCCGGTGATCTCGCCGTTCTCGACGAGGTAGACCCCGTCACGGGTGAGTCCGGTGAGCAGCAGGGTCTGGGGGTCCACGGCGCGGATGTACCACAGGCAGGTCAGCAGCAGCCCGCGCTCGGTGTCGGACACGAGGTCGTCGATCGAGCCCGCCGCACCCTCGACGTCGAGCACGAGATTGTCGATGGCCGGCGTGACCGGCTGTTCGGTGAGCGCGGCGGTCTCCCGCGTCTGGCGCAGGGCGGACAGACGGCCGTGGTCGATCCAGGCGGTGCGGTCGAGCGGCAACCCGTTGTCGAAGACCGACTGGTCGTCGCCGGACGACGACACCGCGACGTGGGAGGCGCACTCGAGCCCCGGGTATGCCGGGTCGGACAGGAGCGTCACCTCGGGGCGCGCCACCTGGTCGCCGATCCGGGTGCCGCCGCCGTGCCGGCTGAAGACGGACTGGCCGTCGTGGGCGTCGCGGGCGCCGGCGTACCAGTAGGCGTCGATCATCAGGTCGGCCACGGCCGTGGGGGGCAGGATCGAGTCATAACGCCCGGCCGGCAGGTCGACCTGACGCGCGCCCCAGCCGAGCCGTCGCTCGACCTCGGCCTCGAGGGCGAGCGGGTCGACGCCCACGAAGTCGCGGGTGGCGCCGCCCACCCAGGCGCTGTTGCTCAGGTCGGCGCTCTTGCCGGTGCACCCGTAGTGGCCCGTGGGCTGGACGTGACGCAACCGCAGCCCGGTCGAGGAGGCGAGGTACGTCGTCGTGACGCGGTGGTCGACGAAGCCGTAGAGGACCCGGCCGCCCCCGCGAGCGCGCTGGAACGCCTCCCCGAGCGCCGGCGCGAACGTGTCGAAGACGTGGATGTCGGTCTCACGTGGAGGATCGGCCCACTCGGCGGCTGCCGCAGCGCTGACCAGGTCCTGGGCATCACTCGCCGGGTCGGCGGAGCGAGCCGCTTCGTCGGCCGCGGCGACCAGGGCGGCGACCTGCTCGCGGGTCGAGGCGCTGCCGGACATCGACCCCGAGGCGGGACCGCCGGCGTGCCGGACGAACGAGACCACCGCGACGTCGATGCGCTTCATCGCGCCGTTGGTGGTCAGGGTGTTGTTGGCCCAGCGGAGGTTGGCGCTCGTGGTGTGGTGGGCGATCACGATGCAGTCGTCGGCCGTCGAGGTCGCGAGCGCATGCTCGACCAGCTCCTGCACGGTGGCGGCGACAGGCGAGCCGACCGCGCTCGGTCCGGGCATCAGTGAGCTCCCTCGTCGTCGGTGTTGAGGATGCGGACACCGCGGAAGAGCGCGGTCGGGCAGCCGTGGCTGACCGAGGCGACCTGCCCGGGCTGAGCCTTGCCGCAGTTGAAGGCGCCGCCAAGCACCCAGGTGTCGGGGCCGCCGACCGCCTCCATGGACCCCCAGAAGTCCGTCGTGGTCGCCTGGTACGCGGCGTCGCGGACCTGGCCGGCGAGCTCGCCGTCGCGGATGGCGTAGAAACGCTGGCCGGTGAACTGGAAGTTGAAACGCTGCATGTCGATCGACCACGACTTGTCGCCGACGACGTAGAGACCGTCCTCGACCCGGCCGATCAGGTCGTCGGTCGAGGTGTCGTCTCCGGACGGCTGGAGGGACACGTTGGCCATCCGCTGGATCGGGATGTGGCCCGGGGAGTCGGCGTACGCGCAGCCGTTGGAGCGTCCGAGGCCGTCGTGCGGGTTCAGCTCCGGGTGCAGGTGGGCCATGGGCCGGTCGAGCTGGTAGCCGACCAGCGTGCCGTCCCTGACGATGTCCCAGCTCTGGGTGGCGACCCCTTCGTCGTCGTAGCCGATGGTGGCCAGGCCGTGCTCGATGGTGCGGTCGCCCGTGACGTGCATGACGGGGGAGCCGTAGGTCAGCGACCCGAGCCGGTCGATCGTGGCGAAGGAGGTGCCGGCGTAGTTGGCCTCGTAGCCCAGGGCCCGGTCGAGCTCGGTGGCGTGCCCGACCGACTCGTGGATGGTCAGCCACAGGTTGGAGGGATGGATCACGAGGTCGTAGGTGCCGGCCTGGACCGTGGGCGCGGCCAGCTTCTCGGCGAGCAGGTCGGGGACCTCGGCCAGCTCGGCGTCCCAGTCCCAGGCCCCGTCGGCCGGGCGACCCACGACGTACTCCCAGCCGCGCCCGGCGGGCGGGGAGATCGAGGCCATGTCGTCGAAGATCCCGCGCCGCTCGTCGGAGCCCATGGCGGTGAACGCCGGCTCGAGCCGGACGCGCTGCTGGGTGGTGTGCGTGCCGGCAAGGTCGGCGTAGTACTTGTTCTCGTGGACGCACAACACCTCGGCCGTGGCGTGTCCGACCGCCTCGTGGCGACGCAGCCGGTCGGTCCAGTCGAGGAGGACGGCGGCCTTGTCGTGCAGGGAGACCTCGAAGGGGTCCTGGGCGTACGACGAGACCCAGGTGACGTCGTCGTACACCGGCTCGGGGGCGATCTCGACCTGCAACGTGACCAACGCCGACGACACCTTGGCGACCTCGACGGCGGCCTCGGCCACGCGCACGGCCTCGTCGGCGGTGAGGTGGACCCCGGAGGCGAAGCCCCAGGCGCCTCCGTGGATCACCCGGACGGCGAACCCGAGGTCCTGGTCGTCGGCCGCGCCCTGGAGCGCCCCGTCGCGCACCCTGACGTGCTGCCAGCGCACGCGCTCGAAGCGGAAGTCGGCGTGGGTCGCGCCCAGGTCGCGGGCCCGCTGCAGGGCGACGTCACCGAGAGCGCGGTACGGCAGGGCGGTGAAACCGGGATCGAGACCGGGCATGGCTGCGAACCTACCGCCGTCAGCCGACCACCCGAAGGGTGGATCCCGATCGTGACTTGCCGACGGCGAGCTGGGTCGGGATGCGATCGCGCATCTCGGCGACGTGGCTCACGACGCCCACGGCGCGACCGTTCTCGCGGAGGGTGTCGAGGATGTCGAGCACGTCGTCGAGGGTCTCGGCGTCCAGCGCCCCGAAGCCCTCGTCCACGAAGAGGGTCTGCAGGTCGGCACCGCCGGCCTCGTGGGCGACCACGTCGGCCAACCCGAGCGCGAGAGCCAGCGAGACGACGAACGTCTCACCGCCGGAGAGGGTCGCCGGGTCGCGGGACTCGCCGGACCAGTCGTCGCGCACGACCAGGCTGAGGCCGCCGCGACTCTCGCCGGCACCGCGCCGGGCGACGTGCTCGAGGGAGTACCGCTGGCCGCTCATGTCGCGCAGCCGGCCGTTGGCGGCCGCCACGATCTGGGAGAGGCGGTAGGCCAGGACGTACGCCGACAGCCGCATCTGCAGGCGGTTGTCGGCCGCCTTGCCCTCGGCGAACGCCGAGACCCGGGTGGCCAGGGCGAGCCGGCGGCGTACGGGCGCCCAGTCGTCGAGAGCGGCGTCGAGCTCTGCGGCCAGACGGCTCACGCGCGCGTGGACCGTCGAGGCGATCTGCTCGGCTGCGCGGGTGCGCTCGAGCGTCTCGGCGGCGGCAGCGGCCCGTGCGTCGGCGGCGACGACCTCGGGGTCGGGACCGGTCAGCAGGTCCCAGGAGTCCGGCTCGTCGAGCACCTGGCGGGCCGATGTCAAAGCCGCGCGATGCCGCTGGACGCGAGCGTCGAGCGCGGCCGTGGTGTCGGCGTCCAGCTGTGCATCGCGGGCCTCGGCGGCGTCGGCGAACCCGGCCTCGAGCGCGGCCCGGTCGAGGGCTACGACGGCCTCGGCGTAGGCGTCCCGGGCCGCCTCGAGGGCCGAGGTGGCGTCGCCAGCCCCGCGCAACAGGTCGCGGCGCCCGGTCGCCGCGGCGACGGCCGAGGCCAGCTCCGGGTGGCGGCCGCGGCGGGCGGCCACCTGCGCCTCGAGCTCGAGGCTCTGGGTGCGCAGGTGGTCGAGGGCCGTGGTCAGTCGGGTGATCTCGGTGTGGCGCGCCGAGGCCGCGTCGGTCAGCTCCGCCGAGCGGCGACCCGACGCCGCCAAGCGGGCGCGCACCTGGTCGCCGGCCGCTGCTCCTGCCCGGAGCCGCGTGAGCGTCGCCTGTGCGGTGGCCCAGGCTTGTCGGGCGGCGGCCGGGTCGGACCGTCCGGCGACGGCTCGGGCGGCGTCGCGTGCCGCCTCCACCTCCCGCACCCGCAGCCGGCGCGCCAGCTCCACGGCCTGGGCATCGTCGACAACCCGCTGCGCCTCCCGCTCCGCTCGGGCGTCGGGCTGGGGGGCGTCGGAGCGGGCGGGGTGGGGATGGTCGGCCGAGCCGCACACCGGGCAGTCGCCGCCGACCACGAGGCCTCCCGCCAGCTCGGCGGCCATCCCGGCGATGCGGCGCTCGCGGAGGTCGAGCAGCCGCTCGCGCAGGTCGACGACCAGGGCCCGGGCGGCGGCGTGCTCCCTCTGGGCGAGCTCCAGCTCGCCCACCAGGCGACCGGCATCGTCGTGGGCGTGGGCGACCGCCTCGAGCCGGGCTGCCTCGGACTCGGCCGCGGGGAGGGCCGCCAGGGCCTCGGTGACGCTCTCGAGCTCGGCCTCGAGCTCGCGGTTGAGCACCTGCAGGGAGGCCGTGTCGGCCGTCGCCAGCTCGTCGGCCTCGGACAGGACGCGCAGCCGCTCGGACCTGGCAGCCGCCTCCTCCCGCAGCTCGCTCAGGCGTCGCTCCGCGGGCAGCAGCGCGGTGAGCCCGGCCAGCTCGTCGGTCACGCGGTCGAGCTCGGCGGTCAGGTCGTCCGGCTCGATGCCCTGGGCGACGAGGCGGGCCACGGAGCCGGTGGCCCGCTCCTCGGCCAGCCGGCACACCCGGTCGCGCTCGGCGACGATCCGGGCGATCGGGCGCGTGCCCTCCGCCCGGCGGGCCTGCTCGAGGCGTTGCACGTCGCCTGCGTGGTCGTCCGCGAGGAGGTCGAGCCGCTCGACGACCTCGGCCGCGGTCACCACCCGCGCTCGCGCGGCCGCGAGGTCGTGCGCGGCCGCGGCGGTCTCGGCCGCAGAGCTCGCCTCGGCGGCGGCCTCGCGCGCAGCCGTGGCGGTGGTCGTACGGCGTGCTCCGGCCTCCTCACCGACCTCGCGCGCCCAGTCGGCGAGCGCGGCGTCGGCGGCCGCGCCGAGGTCGCCGACGTCGCCGGGCGGCGGGCGATGGGAGGCCTCCGACAGTCGGCTGACGAGGTCGGCGACCACGGACGCGTGGCCGTCGGAGTCACGCCGCAGCGCGATGCGGTGGTCGCGCAGCCACGTCTCGACCCGCTCGAACCGCCCGGTGCGGAACAGCCGGGCGAGGAGCTTGTGCCGCTGCCCGGAGTCGGCGCGCAGGAAGGCCTGGAACTGGCCCTGGGGGAGCAGGGTCACCTGGCAGAACTGGTCGAGGTTCATCCCGAGGAGGCCGGACAGCAGGTCGCCGGCCTCGTCGAGGCGGCTCGTCACCGGCACCCACGCGTCGGCGACCCGTTCGCTCAGCGCCACCCGCGCATGCTCGCGGGTGGTGCCGGTGCCGCGATTCTTCGGCCTCTCCCAGGCGGGGGAGCGGACGATGCGGAAGCGTCGCCCGGACAGGGTGACCTCGAGGGTCACCGACGGCGCGAGCCCGGCGGGCGCCCGGTCGGACCGGAGCCGGCCGGCGTGCTGGCGGTCGCCGGGCACCGCGCCGTACAGCGCGAAGCAGACGGCGTCGAGGACGCTGGTCTTGCCGGCGCCGGTGGCTCCCGACAGCAGGAACAGGCCGGCGTCGGTGAGGAGGTCGAAGTCGACCTCGGCGGTGTCGACGAACGGCCCGAACGCCGTCACCGACAGGTGGTGCAGCCGCATCAGCCGCTCCCACCGGCCGAGAGCAGCAGGTCGGCCTCGGGGTCGTCGGCACAGGCGTCGCAGGCCCGCAGGAGCAGCGCGGACTCGTCCTGGTCGGCCGGACCACCGCGCATGGCCGCTACGAAGTCGAGCGCCACCTCGTGGTCGCTGCGCCCGCCCGGGGCGGCGGCGACCACCGATGGGCCCGGCTCGCCTGCGGGCGCGAACCCCAGCACGAGCGCGTGCGGGAAACGCTCGCGCAGGCGCTCCATCGGGCGCTCCGGGCGTACGGCGTCGGTGAGCGTCGCCTGCACCCAGTGGTCCTCGGCGCCGTCGAGGCGCGGGTCGCGCAGCAGCGTCTCGAGCTCGCCGGAGACGACGCTCAGCCGCCGGGGGACCGGGGCCTCCACGAACGTCGTGCCGGTGACGCCGTCGGCGCCCAGGTCGACCAGCCAGCTGCCCTTGGTGTGGGCCGCCTCGGAGAACGAGTAGGCCAGGGGAGACCCGCTGTAGCGCACGGTCTCGGCGAGGGTGGCCCGGCCGTGGAGGTGGCCCAGCGCCGTGTAGGAGATGTCGGCGAAGAGCTCGGAGGAGACCACGGAGACGCCTCCGACGCTGATGTCGCGCTCGGACTCGCTGGGCAGCCCGCCCGCGACGAACGCGTGGGCCAGCACCACCGATCGGGTGGGCCGGGCCACCAGGTCGGCACGGACCCGGCGCATCGCCTCGGCCACCGCCGCCTCGTGGGTGCGGGCGGGCAGCGACCAGGGCTCGTGGAGCGTGTGCGGGTCGAGGAAGGGGAGTCCGTGCACCGCGACCGGGCCGTGGGCGTCCTCCAGCACGACCGGCGTGCCGACAGACGAGGCGTCGGTGCGGACGTGGATGCCCGCGGCGTCCATCACCCGGGCCCCGAAGCCGAGCCGCTGCGCGGAGTCGTGGTTGCCCGAGGTGATCACCACCCGGGCGCGGGACGCGGCCAGCCGGGCCAGGGTCTCGTCGGCCAGGCGTACGGCGTCGACGTGGGGGAGGGCGCGGTCGTAGACGTCACCGGCGACCACGACCAGGTCGACCGCCTCCGACGCGACCACGCCGAGCAGATGGTCGACGAAGGCCGCCTGGTGCTCCAGCATCCCGACCCGGTGGAACGAGCGTCCCAGGTGCCAGTCGGAGGTGTGGAGGATCCGCATACGACGAACCTAGGTCCGCCCACCGACGGCCCGGCGGTCCCACGCCCAAGTGGAGCGAGTCGGCACCCCCGACGGCCTCTCCACGGACGACCACGGCCACGGACGACGGCCACGGACGACGGCCGCGCCGATCAGGCGTAGCGGACGGTCCGCTCCGCGCGGGTGAAGCCGAACAGGCCGAGCCCGGCCTCCCGGGCCAGGTGCACCGACAGGGAGGTGGGGGCGCCGACGGCGACCAGGGAGCCGACCCCGGCCGCGACGGCCTTCTGCACCAGCTCGAACCCGGCCCGGCCGCTGACCACGAGGTAGGCGCCGGCGACCGGCTCACCGGCGAGCAGCCGGGCACCGGACACCTTGTCGACGGCGTTGTGCCGCCCGACGTCCTCGCGCACGACGTACCGTTCGCCGTCGGCGGAGAACAGCCCCGCCGCGTGCACCCCACCGGTCCGGGAGAAGACCGACTGCTCCTCGCGCAGCAGGGCCGGCAGACGGCGTACGACGTCGGCCCGCGGCGGCGGTCCTCCCCAGGCGGGCGCGCGCACCGTCTGCAGGGCCGCGCCGATGCTGTCCTTGCCGCACACCCCGCACGCCGACGACCCGGCCGACAGTGCGTCGTGCCGATGAGCCAGGTCGACCGGCCGGGAGCTGCGCAGGGTGACGACGTTGAACTCCTGCTCCTCGGTGAGATCCTCATCGGTGCAGTAGGCGACCTCGTTCAGGTCGCCCAGGCCCATCAGGCCCTCGTGGAGGGCCCATCCGGCCGCCAGCTCGAAGTCGTGGCCGGGCGTCCGCATGGTCACCCAGGCGCGCCTCGCCTCGGCCCCGGGCCAGGCGACCCGGATCTCGAGCGGCTCCTCGGCCACCACCTGGTCCTCGAGGGTGCAGTCGCCGTCCGCGGTCGACTCCACGACACGCGCCCGCGCGGTCGGTCCCGTCCGCCGCGCCAGCTCCGTCACGCCCCCAGCCTAGGACGTGCCGGCCGCATCTCGGCCGCTGCGTGCACTCCTCGAGCGACCCGCCGGAGGCATCGGCAACCAAGCCGTCTCCGCGAGGCAGAGCCCCGCGGTGACGACGGCCGAGAGCGCGACCCGGGTCCGAGATGCGTGTGGTGACATCTGAGTTCCCTCCGTACGGCGCCGTCCCCGTGAGCGGCGCTCTGCTCCCATGGACGCACGCGGGCACCGGCGCCCTGACGACCCCGTCGCAGGCGGCCACCGGCACCTGCGACACGGCGTACCCGCTCGCGGACCTGACCGCCGGCCAGGCCGTCCAGGGCCTCACGGTCACGCAGGGCACCACGCCGGGCCGGTTCAGCGGCAGCATCATCGGCGTGCTCCAGGACGGCATCGAGCCCGGGGTGGACATGGTGATGGCCAGGCTGTCGTCGCCGGAGATCCAGGACAACGGCATCTGGGAGGGCATGTCAGGCTCCCCGGTGTACGACGAGGCCAGCGGCGAGCTGATCGGCGCCGTCGCCTACACCCTGTCGTGGGGGGAGACGCAGGTCGCCGGGATCACGCCCTGGGCCGACATGCAGGCATACGCCGGGCAGGCCGCGCCGGCGAAGGTGACGGTGTCGACCTCCGCCCCGCAGGCGATCGCGCGCGGCACCTCCGTCACCACCGAGCAGGCGTCCCAGGGCTTCACCGAGGTCGCGACGCCGCAGCTGGTCTCCGGGCTGTCCCAGCGACTGCTCGACCGCGCCCAGAATCGCTCGCACGGCGTGACCTGGCTGACGCACGGCGTCTCGGCCGCGGGCCGCACCGCCGCCGGCACGATCACGGCCGGCGACATGGTCGCCGGCGGCAACCTCGTGGCGACGGCCTCCACCGGCGACATCCTCCAGGCCGGGCTCGGCACGATCACCTCGGTGTGCAACGACCGGGTGGTCGGGTTCGGGCACCCGATGAACCTCGCGGGCAGGTCGACGTACGGCATGGCCGGCGCGGACACGTTGTACATCCAGGGCGACCCGCTGGGCGCGTCCTTCAAGGTGGCCAACATCGGCGGCCTGCTCGGCGCTGTCGACCAGGAC
>JAICHQ010000043.1 GCA_025924815.1 Nocardioides sp. | reverse complement strand
GGCGACGCACGTGCGGGCGATGGTCGAGTTCCAGGACGCCGGTGCCGAGGTGTTCGACTACGGCAACTCGATCCGCGACGAGGCGCGCAAGGGCGGCTACGACCGGGCCTTCGAGTTCCCCGGGTTCGTGCCGGCGTACATCCGGCCGCTGTTCTGCGAGGGCAAGGGGCCGTTCCGCTGGGCGGCGCTCTCGGGGGATCCTGCAGACATCGCCGCGACCGACCGCGCGATCCTCGACCTCTTCCCCGAGAACGAACGGCTGCGGAAGTGGATCACCATGGCCGGCGAGCGGGTGCAGTTCCAGGGGCTCCCGGCGCGGATCTGCTGGCTGGGGTACGGCGAGCGGCACCTGGCCGGCCTGAAGTTCAACGAGATGGTGGCCTCCGGTGAGCTGTCGGCGCCGATCGTGATCGGTCGCGACCACCTCGACTGCGGCTCGGTCGCCTCGCCGTACCGCGAGACGGAGGCGATGCTGGACGGCTCCGACGCCATCGCCGACTGGGCGATCCTGAACGCGCTGGTCAACACCGCGTCGGGGGCGTCGTGGGTGTCGTTCCACCACGGCGGTGGCGTCGGGATGGGCCGCTCCCTCCATGCGGGCCAGGTCTGCGTCGCCGACGGCACCCCGCTGGCGGCGGAGAAGATCGAGCGGGTCCTCACCAACGACCCGGGGATGGGCGTCATCCGGCACGTCGACGCCGGCTACGACCGGGCCGTCGAGGTGGCCGCCGACCGCGGCGTCCGCATCCCCATGTCTCGCTGAACGCCGAGTGGGCGGCGGCCGACTCGGCGTCGATCACGGGATCACCGGGCGAGGCGCATACTTCAGTCATGTCGGAGTCGAACGAGACGCGTCCCGCGCGCTCCAGGGTCGTCCTGCGCATCATCAGCTCCCGCACCTGGGAGCATCCCGCCGATCGCGGTGCCCTGGTGGCGCTGCGCAAGCTCAAGGGCTTCGACACGGTCGTCAAGCTGATGTCGGGCCTGATCAACGAGCGCTCGGTCCGGCTGCTGTTCCTCGGGTCGTCGGTGCGCGTCGACGAGCGCCAGTTCGCCCAGCTGCACCGGGCGCTCAACGACGCCGCCTCGATCCTGGACGCCGAGGTCGTCCCCGAGCTGTACGTCCAGGCCGATCCGGGCTTCAACGCCTCGTGCATCGGCATCGACCGGCCGATCATCGTCGTCTCCTCGGGCCTGGTCGACCTGCTCGACGAGGAGGAGCTGCGGTGGGCGCTCGCCCACGAGCTCGGCCACGCGCTCAGCGGCCACGCCGTCTATCGCACCATCCTCCTGCGGCTGATGAGCCTGAGCGGCGTCTTCAGCTCGGTGCCGCTGGGCGGCCTCGGCCTGCGGATGATCATCGCCGGCCTCATGGAGTGGCGTCGCAAGTCGGAGCTCTCCGCCGACCGCGCCGGACTGCTCGCCACCCAGGACCCCGCCGTCGCCTACCGCGCCCTGATGAAGATGGCCAGCGGCGGCCACCTCGACGACCTCGACCAGACGTCGTTCTTCGAGCAGGGGGGCGAGTACGACGCGGCGGTCGACCTGCGCGACTCGGTCCTCAAGCTCCTGCTGCTCGAACGCCGCAGCCACCCCATGACCGTCTCGCGCGCCAACGAGCTGCGCCGGTGGGTCGACAGCGGCGCCTACACCGCGATCCTGGCCGGCGACTACCCGACCCGCGACACCGACGACGACGCCAAGGTCAGCCAGGCCGCCCAGGACGCGGCGAGCAGCTACTCCCAGGCGTTCCGCGAGACCCAGGACACCCTCGGCCGGCTCGTGCACGACACCGCCGGCTGGATGGGCAGCGCGAAGGTGTGGCTCGACGAGCAGTGGCGTCGCCGGGGCGACGAGGACGCGTCCTGACCGACGCAACGAGCCCGATACCCATGCCTGAGCCGATACCCGAGCCGGTGCCCCGGGGCCCCGCCAGTGGATGCCTCGACATCGCCCAAACCCGCCCTCGCCGTGGAAACATGGTCGGGTGACCGCTGAGGGGCCACCACTCGACGACGCCGTCGAGCGCATGCGTGCCGGCGACGCCGCGGCGTTCCGGCACGTCTACCGCGAGGTCCAGGCGCCACTTCTGCGCTACCTCGAGGTGCTCGTCGGACGCGACGACGCAGAGGACGTGGCCTCGGAGACCTGGGCCCAGGCGGTGCGCGACCTCCACCGCTTCTCCGGCGATGCCGACGGGTTCCGCGGCTGGATCACGACCATCGGCCGGCATCGCGCCCTCGACCTCCTCCGCTACCGCTCGCGTCGGATCCGTCCCGACCAGGACCTGACCGGCATCGAGGTCGCCGACCCGGGCGACCTGGAGGTGCGGGTCGCCGAGGTGCTGACCACGGAGGCGGCGCTCGAGGTCATCCGCAGCCTCCCGCGCGACCAGGCCGAGGCCGTGATGCTCCGTGCGGTCATGGGCCTGGACGCCAAGACCGCGGGTGCCGTGCTCGGCAAGCGAGCCGGGGCGGTCCGGTCCGCAGCCCAGCGCGGACTCCGCTCGCTCGAGCGGGCCCTCGAGAGCCGTCCGGACTCCCTGCTCGACGTGCGTGACACATTTCGCCCCTTCGGCGCTGAAGGAGTGAGATGAGCATGGTGCGAAGAGACGTCGAGACAGTCCGCCGCCGGAGGAAGTCCCGCGACGCCCTCACGTCGCGCCCCGAAGTCGGTCGCCTGTTGGACGCCGCGAGCGCCCCGGCCAGCCCCCGTGAGCTGGCCGGTGAGCACGCAGCGGCCGACCTCTTCCACCGTGCTCGTCTCGTGGACTTCGCCACCCTGGAAGGAAACGAGATGCGAGTCGCACGTTCCGCCCGTACGGGCCTCAAGGCTGCTGTCGCGGCCGCCGGGGCCGTCGGCCTGTTGTCCACCGGCGTGGCCTTCGCCGCGTCCGGTGGCCATGCGCCGTGGTCGAACGCCCAAGCCGGTTCGGACTCGTCGACCCACGCGGTCGACCCGACCCACCCGAGCGGTGCACCGTCGGACGACGCGTCGGACAGCACGGGCCCGGACGCACACGGCTTCGTGGGCCTGTGCCACGCCTACCTGTCCGGCAACAAGACCACCCACGGCAAGGCCTTGGAGAGCCCGGCGTTCACCGCGCTGGTCACCGCGGCAGGCGGGGTCGACGGCGTGACGACGTACTGCGGGACCGTGACGGCCGCTCAGCCCGGCACGGACCCGGCCGACCACCCCAGCCACCCGGCCCACCCGACGCATCCGGCCAAGCCCACGCAGGCGGCCTCGCCGACGCACCCGGGCAAGCCCACCCAGGCGGCCTCGCCGACGCACCCGGCGCACCCGACCCACCCGGCGGAGCCGACCCAGGCGGTCTCGCCGACGAAGCCGGCTCATCCGACGCAGGGCGCCGGGTCCTCGCACGGGCAGTAGGCGACACGGGCTGATCAGCCCCGGGCGGTGATCGCGTCGGCGATCGCGAGCGTACGGCGCGCGGTCTCGACGTGGAGCTGCTCCACCATCCGGCCGCGGTAGGTCACCACGCCGGCCCCGTGACCCTGCTCCCAGGCCTCGACCACACCGCGGGCGTCCTCGACATCCTGCTCGCTGGGCCCGTACGCCGCGTTGGCACCCTCGACCTGTCCGGGATGCACCAGCGTCTTGCCGTCGAAGCCCAGCTCGCGGCCCTGCCGGCACTCGGCCAGGAAGCCGTCGGAGTCGTGCACGTCGTTGAAGACGCCGTCGAGGATCGCCTTGCCGGCGGCGCGCGCTCCCAGCAGGGCGAGCCCCAGCCCCGTCAGCAGCGGCCCGCGCCCGGGCACGTGGGCGGCGGACAGCTCCTTGGCGAGGTCGTTGGTCCCCATCACCAGCACGGTGAGGACGTCGCTGGCCGAGGCGATCTCCTCGCAGTGCAGCATCGCGGCCGGCGTCTCGACCATCGCCCAGAGCCGGGTGTGCTCCGGCGCGTCGAGCCGGGCCATGGCCCCGACGAGCTCGTGCACGGCGTCGGCGCTGCTCACCTTCGGCACGACGATCGCGTCCGGCCCGGCGGCGCACGCTGCGGCCAGGTCGTCGCGATGCCACTCGGTGTCGGCGCCGTTGACCCGGATCGCGACCTCCCGGTCGCCGTACCCGCCCTCGGAGACTGCGGCGCAGGCCGCGCGGCGCGCGTCCTCCTTCGCATCCGGGGCGACCGCGTCCTCGAGGTCGAGGATCAAGCCGTCGCAGGGGATCGTCCTGGCCTTCTCCAACGCCCGGGCGTTGGACGACGGCATGTAGAGCACCGATCGTCGCGGCCGGTACGCCGGCGTCACGGCGTAGGCCGCTCGTCGGGGACGGCGTCGTCGTACAGCTTCCTCAGCTCGGGGTCGCGTGCGGCCAGCTGCTCGGCCAGGTCGACGAGCACCAGGCACTGCTTGAGCGAGGCGTCGTCCTCCATCTTGCCGTCGAGCATCACCGCGCCGGTCCCGTCGCCCATCGCGTCGACCACGCGCCGCGCATGCACGATGTCCTCGACGCTGGGCGAGAAGACCCGCTGGGCGATCTCGATCTGCTTCGGGTGCAGGCTCCAGGCGCCTACACAGCCCAGGAGGTACGCGTTGCGGAACTGGTCCTCGCAGGCGACCGTGTCGGCGATGTCGCCGAACGGCCCGTAGTAGGCATAGATGCCGTGCGCCGCACAGGCGTCGACCATCCGCGCGATCGTGTAGTGCCACAGGTCCTGCTGGTACGTCGCGCGTTCGCCGTCGACGTCGACGTCGACGCCGTCGCTCGTCCGGCGCGGGTCCTCGCGCACCAGGTAGCCGGGGTGACCACCGCCGACCCGGGTCGTCTTCATCCGGCGGTCGGCGGCGAGGTCGGCGGGTCCGAGACTGAGACCCTGCATCCGCGGGCTGGCGCCGCAGATCTCCTCGATGTTGACCATGCCGCGGGCGGTCTCGAGGATCGCGTGCACCAGCAGCGGCTTGCTCAGGCCGGCCCGGGCCTCGAGCTGGGCGAGCAGGCGGTCGACGTAGGCGATGTCCTCGGGCCCCTGCACCTTGGGCACCATCACGACGTCGAGCTTCTCGCCGACCTCGCCGACCAGGGTGGTGAGGTCGTCGAGGACCCAGGGGCTGTCGAGCGCGTTGACCCGGGTCCACAGCTGGCTGGTGCCGAAGTCGGTGTCGCGCGCGATCTTCACCAGCCCCGCGCGTGCGGCCTCCTTGCGGTCGGACTTGACGGCGTCCTCCAGGTTGCCCAGCAGGACGTCGACGGTGCCCGCCAGCTGGGGCACCTTCGCGGCCATCTTCTCGTTCGACGGGTCGAAGAAGTGGATGGCCCGGCTGGGCCGGGCCGGGATCTCACGGAGGGGTTCGGGGGCCCCCACCGCGAGCGGCCGGAAGAAGTCCTTGGCGCTGCGCACAGTCATGGGACGGACGCTATCGCCGGGCGGCGTGCGTCGGTATGACGAACTCCACGCCGGCGCCTCCCGCGCCGGTCGAGACTGCAGGCTCCGGGCTCAGAGCCCGGCGAGGGCGGGGTGCCGGGTCACCGCGATCCACTCCTGAATGGTCAGGGTGACCCCCGGAGCGGAGTAGTAGGGGTCCGCGGCCAGGATGGCGTCGAGCTGGTCGCGGGTGGGGGCCAGGAACACGAGCAGCGCGCCGGTGTCGTCGGCCCACGGTCCGGCGGCGAGGAGCTGCCCGTCGGCGGCGAGCGCCGCCAGCCGCTCGCGGTGCGCGGGGCGCAGCTCGAGCCGCGTGGGGTCGTCGGAGAAGGCCATCTGCACGGCGTACATGGCCGTCATCGTAGGCGGGCGACGCCCCCGCCCTCCGGGCAGGGCGTACGCCGTCAGCCGGCGCGGCGACGGAACCAGCGACGCCTGGGCGCGGCCGGCTCGGTGGCCGCCGGGGGCGCTGCGGCCCTGCGCGCGGCCGCCTCGCGGCGACGGGTCGCGCGGCGCTCGCGCCAGGCGTCGACCTCGGCCTCGAGGTCTCGCGGCATCGTCACCAGAGGTGGGCCGTCCACCGGCGTGTAGCGCGCCTTGAGCACCCGGGCGTTGAACTCCTCCAGCTCGCGACGCACCTCCGACTCGGCGGTGTGCCGGTCGAGCTTCGCGTCCAGCTCCGCGTCGTCCTTGCGGAGCTGGAGCGCGGGCGGCAGGACCCCGGTGACCTTCTCCCGCTCGATCAGCTGCTTGACCCACCAGTCGGGGTCGTGCTGGGCGCCGAGGTTCTTGATCGGCTTGCCGGCACCCGGCAGGTTGTCGAAGTCACCGCGCTTCATCGCCTCCTGGATCTGGAGGTCGACGTAGGCGTGCTGGCGCTGCATGCGCTGAGCCGCGGCTGCACGGCCGGTGCGGTCGTCGCGATCCACGGACCGGTCAGGTGTGCCCGGTGCTCGGCCGGGCGTCTCCGAGGTGCCCATGACCCCATGATCCCATGCGCCCGGTAGCACCGACCTCCGGCCCGGCGACCCACGAGTCTCGGACCCGAGACGCAGGTCCTGGTGCGGCGCGTTGACCCGATGGCGCCGTACCGATGAACTGGAGGCGTGTCAGGACGTCCAGCGACCGCGGTGCACGACGTCTCGCTGGTCCTTGCGGCGGCGGGTGGTCGGCGAGCCCGACGGCGACTCGTCGGGCAGCCGGTGCCCGAGCGTGATCGCGCCCACCGGGTCGACGTCGTCGGGGATGCCGAAGGCCGCGCGGGTCGCGCGCTCGTAGGCCGGCTCGATGCCGAAGAAGCACGCGCCGAGCCCTTCGTCGACGGCGGTGAGCAGGATCAGCAGGCTCGCCATCGCGGCGTCCATGTGCCAGAACGGCACCGGCCAGCGAGCGTCGTCGAGGTCGGTCCAGCCCTTGTCCGGCTCGGCGTAGCGCTGCAGGTACGCCGCCTTGCTGGAACAGGGGATGATCACCACCGGTGCCGTGGTCATGCCGCGCAGCCAGCTGTCCGGGAGCTCGCCCGGGCTCGTGCTCACCGCCCAGAACCTCTCGACGTCGGCCGGCTGGTCGAGGACGAGGAACGCCCAGCCCTGGCTGAATCCCGCGCTCGGGGCGCGTACGGCGTTGGCGAGGGCGCGATCGACGAAGGCCGGATCGACGGGGGTGTCGGCGTACCTGCGGATCATCCGGCGGCGGCGGACGACGTCCTGGAACTCCATGGGAGCGAGTGTGCCTGACCACTTCGAGGACATGTGGCGCGCCATCGCCCCCGTGGGGCGCGGGAGCGCGGACGGCGGCTACTTCCGGCAGCCGTTCGCGAGCGCCGAGCGCGAGCTGGACGCGTGGTTCGTCGAGCAGGCCGCGGCGCGGGGCCTGCGGGTCGAGACCGACCCGTTCGGCAACCGGGTCGCCTGGTGGGACGTCGGGTCCGGGCCGGGCGTCGTCACCGGATCGCACCTCGACTCGGTGCTGGACGGGGGAGCGTACGACGGACCGTTGGGCGTCGTCTCCGCCCTCGCCGCCGTCGAGGTGATGCGCGAGCGCGGGTTCCGCCCGGCGCGACCGATCGGGGTCTCGGTGTTCGTCGAGGAGGAGGGGTCGCGGTTCGGCCTGGCGTGCCTCGGGTCGAGGCTGGCGACCGGCGCGATCGAGTGGCCGCTCGCTCGTGCGCTGACCGACCGGGACGGCGTACGCCTCGAGGAGGCGATGGCCGCTGTTGGGCTCGAGGAGGAGAATCCCCAACCCTGGTTGGGATCCGAGCAGGTCTCCTGCTTCGTCGAGCTCCACGTCGAGCAGGGACGCGACCTCGTCGACCGGGGCGAGGCGGTCGGGGTCGCCAGCCGGATCTGGCCGCACGGGCGCTACCGGTTCGACATCGCCGGCGAGCCCAACCACGCGGGCACGACGCGGATGGAGGATCGCCGGGACCCGATGCTGACCTACGCGATGACCGCTCTGGCCGCCAACAAGCAGGCCCGGATTGCGGGACAACGGGCGACGTTCGGCCGGCTCGAGACGACGCCGAACTCGACCAACTCGGTGCCGGCGGGCGTCACGGCCTGGATGGACGCGCGGTGCGAGTCCGACGAAGCGCTCGCCGCATTGGTCGACGCCATCACCCGGCAGGCGACCGATCGCGCCGCGCGCGACGGCACCACGCTCGCGGTCACGGCCGAGTCGGTGTCGGGCGCCGTCGACTTCGATCCCGACCTCGCGCGGCGGATCGCGCGCGACCACGAGACCGGCGACTGGCCGGTGCTGCCGACCCAGGCCGGCCACGACGCGGGGATCCTGTCCGCGCGGGGGATCCCCAGCGCCATGCTGTTCGTGCGGAACCCCACGGGGGTCTCCCACTCGC
Organism: Nocardioides sp.; assembly: GCA_025924815.1. Classification (GTDB taxonomy): domain Bacteria; phylum Actinomycetota; class Actinomycetes; order Propionibacteriales; family Nocardioidaceae; genus Nocardioides. The sequence continues at coordinate 17,848 of JAICHQ010000043.1, read as the reverse complement.
CGGCCGAGCGCGCCGAGCTGCCCGACTGCCTGGCCGGGGTGGACGCCCTCGCCGAGACGCTCGAGCGGCTCGCGTCGTGAGCGACCCCACGACGTACCTGCTGGAGCGGGCCTGGGTCGACGGCGCGGTCCACGACGACGTCCTGGTGGACATCGAGGACGGGCGGTTCACGTCCGTGACACCGGGAGGGGGAGATCCCGGCTCCCACGGGGAGCCCGCGCCCCTCCCCGGCCTCACCATCCCCGGTCTGGCGAACTGCCACAGCCACGCGTTCCACCGTGCGCTCCGGGGGAGGACGCAGCGCGAGCGGGGGTCGTTCTGGACCTGGCGGGAGCAGATGTACGCCGCAGCCGCACGGCTCGACCCGGACTCCTACCTCGAGCTGGCGTCGGTCACCTACCGTGAGATGGTCGCCGCCGGGATCACGACGGTGGGGGAGTTCCACTACCTCCACCATCGGCCCGACGGCACGGCGTACGACGACGCGAACGCGATGGGTCACGCCCTGGTCGAGGCGGCGCGGACCGCCGGCCTCCGGCTCACCCTGCTCGACACCTGCTATCTCAGCTCCGGGTTCGGCGCCCCGCCCGAGGGCGTGCAGGTGCGCTACGACGACGGCAGTGCCGCGGCCTGGGCCGACCGGGTACGCGGCCTGCGCGAGGACGACTCCACCCGGGTCGGCGCCGCGATCCACTCCGTGCGAGCCGTCCCTCGCGACCAGCTCGGCGACGTCGTCGCGGCGGCGGAGGGACGACCGCTCCACGTCCACCTCTCCGAGCAGGTCGGCGAGAACGACCGCTGCGTGCGGGCGTACGGCGCCACGCCCACCCGGGTGCTCGCCGACGCCGGGGTGCTCGGCCCGCTGACCAGCGCCGTCCACGCGACCCACCTGACGCCCGGCGACGTCCGGCTGCTCGGTGACAGCGCGACGTACGCGTGCTTCTGCCCGACCACCGAGCGCGACCTCGGCGACGGTGTCGGACCGAGCCGGGCGCTCCACGACTCCGGCAGCCCGCTCACGCTCGGCAGTGACAGTCACGCGGTGATCGACCCGTTCGAGGAGATGCGGGCCGTCGAGCTGCACGAGCGGCTCGCCACCCAGCAGCGCGGCCACTGGACGGCGCCCGAGCTGCTCGACGCCGCCACGCGCCACGACTCCCTCGGCTGGCCCGACGCCGGTGCGATCGCCGTCGGGCGTCGTGCCGACCTGGTCACCGTCGCCACCGACCACGTCCGGACCGCCGGCACGGGGGCCGACGAGCAGAGTGTCGTCTTCGCGGCGGTGGCCGAGGACGTCGTCTCCGTCGTGGTCGACGGCCGCCTCGTGTACAACGCCGACGACCGCGACCGACTCGGGCGCGACCTGGACCGCGTGATCGGGAGGATCTGGACGTGACGGCGACCGCGATCACCAACATCGGCGAGCTGGTCACCAACGACCCCGAGGCCGCCGACCTCCTCGGGGTCGTCGCCGACGCAGCCGTGGTGGTCGAGGGGGCGACCGTGGCCTGGGTCGGGCCGGCCGCCGCGGCGCCACCGGCCGACCAGCAGGTCGACGCCGGGGGCCGGGCGGTGATCCCGGGCTTCGTCGACTCACACTCCCACCTGGTCTTCGCCGGCGACCGGGCCGCCGAGTTCGCCGCCAGGATGTCCGGTGAGCCGTACGCCGCCGGCGGGATCCGCAGGACCGTGGCGGCGACCCGTGCGGCCACCGACGAGCAGCTGACGAGCCAGGTCGCCCGCCTGGTCGCCGAGATGCGCCGTCAGGGCACCACGACCGTCGAGATCAAGAGCGGCTACGGACTGACCGCCCACGACGAGGCGCGGAGCCTGGCCGTCGCGCGACAGTTCACCGTCGAGACGACATACCTCGGCGCCCACGTGGTGCCGGACGGCACGACGCCGGAGGAGTACGTCGCGCTGGTCACCGGCCCGATGCTCGAGGCCTGCGCCCCCTACGCCAGGTGGATCGACGCGTTCTGCGAGACCGGGGCCTTCGACGCCGACCAGTCGCGGGCGGTGCTCACCGCCGGCGCCGCCGCCGGACTCCGCGGGCGGCTCCACGCCAACCAGCTCGGTCCCGGTCCCGGCGTACGCCTGGCCTGCGACCTGGGGCTGACCGCGGTGGACCACTGCACCTACCTCTCCGACGACGACGTCTCCGCGCTGGCCGACTCGGGCACGATCGCCACCCTCCTCGCCGGGGTGGAGTTCTCCACCCGCCAGCCGTATCCCGACGCGCGGCGCCTGATCGACGCCGGGGCCCTCGTCGCCCTGGCCTCCGACTGCAACCCCGGCTCGTGCTTCACCAGCTCGCTGCCCTTCTGCGTCGCCCTCGCCGTACGCGAGATGCGGATGACCCCGGCCGAGGCGTTGTACGCCGCGACCGCGGGCGGCGCGGCGGCCCTCGACCGCGACGACGTGGGCTCCCTGCTCCCCGGGAAGCGGGCCGACCTGGTGCTGCTCGACGCCCCGACGTACGTCCACCTCGCCTACCGGCCGGGCGTGCCGCTCGTGGCGCAGACCTGGGTGTCGGGCCGGCCGGTCTGACCCCTTCTGAGGTAGCCGGCGGCACGGGTCTGCCCTGTCTGAGGTAGCGCCCCCGCAGAGATAGGGAACGGTGCCGATGTCCGGGCCTACCTCAGGGCGCGAGGCTCGTCGTGTCAGTCAGACAGGACACGAAGGGACCAGAGTCATGAGCGACATGTTTCTGCTGAAGCCGGAGTTCGAGTACCACGCCAGGCGCACCCGGGCGGCGCTGCGGCCGACCCGCTACCGCAAGTGGCGTCGCCGCCTCGAGTGGGACGGGCCCGACGCGGCCACCGACGAGAAGAACTGGATCAACTGAGATGTCGATGTCCGTGGTCCCCGCCAAGATGGACCACATGACATCGGAGTTGGTCGGGCGAGATGCCGAGCTGGAGCAGCTGTGCTCCACGCTCGGCATCTCTGCGTCCACAGACCCGTCCGACCGGGTCGCGGTCCTGCTCGCGGGCGATGCCGGCGTCGGCAAGACCCGCCTGCTGACCGAGCTCCGCGACCGCGCCGTCACCGACGGCTGGCTGGTGCAGGCCGGCCACTGCCTCGACTTCGCCGACAGCGCCCTGCCCTACCTCCCCTTCTCCGAGATCACCGGCCGCATCGCGCGCGACCTGCCCGACCTGTTCGACGAGGCGGCCGAGCGCCACCCCGCCCTGCTCCGTCTGCTGCCCGGCCAGCGGATGTTGAGCCAGACCAACGACCCCGAGTCCGTCCCGGCCGACCAGGCCGCCCTGTTCGACGCCGTCCACGCGCTCGCCGAGACCGTCGGCGCCCACCAGCCCCTGCTCGTCGTCGTCGAGGACATGCACTGGGCCGACCAGTCGACCCGCGACCTGATGAGCTTCCTGTTCGGGCGCGGATTCTCCGCCCCGGTCGCCCTGGTCGCGTCCTACCGCTCCGACGACCTCCACCGCCGCCACCCGCTCCGCCGGCAGGTCACCACCTGGGCCCGCATGACCGGCGTCGAGCGCGTCCAGTTGGAGCCCCTCCGCCGGCCCGACGTGCGCCGCCTGGTCCAGCAGCTGCATCCCGATCACCTTTCCGAGGAGCGGGTCCGCGACATCGTGACCCGGGCCGAGGGCAACGCCTTCTTCGTCGAGGAACTGGTCGGGGCCTCGCGCGCCGGCCGCATCCCCGAAGACCTCGCCGAGCTGCTCCTGCTCCGCCTGGAGAGCCTCGACGACCCGGCACTGCGCGTGGTCCGCGCGGCGGCCGTCGCCGGCCGCCGGGTCTCCCACGCGGCCCTGAGCGCGGTCATCGACCTCGAGCCGGCCGCGCTCGACCACGCCCTCCGCGACGCCGTCGACGCCCACGTGCTCGTGCCGAGCAGCGACTTCTACCGGTTCCGCCACGCGCTGCTCGCCGAGGCGGTGTACGACGACCTCCTGCCCGGCGAGCGCGTCGGCCTCCACGCGGCGTACTCCCAGGCTCTCCAGGAGGGACGCGCCAGCGGCACCGCCGCCGAGCTGGCTCGCCACGCCCGGCTGGCGAAGGACTTCGCGACCGCCCTGACCGCCAGCCTGCACGCCGGCGACGACGCGCGCAGCGTCGGAGGTGCCGAGGAGGCGGCCCAGCACTACCTCCAGGCTCTCGACCTCTGGTCCGACACCCGGCTTCCCGAGGCGCTGGACGATCGGCGTCTGGACTACCCGCGGCTCGTGGGCCTGGTCTCCGACGCGCTGATCGCCGCCGGTCATCCGGCGCGTGCCCTGGGCGTGGTCAAGGAGCAGCTCGACCACCTGCCCGGCGACGCCGAGCCCACCGTGCGTGGTCAGCTGCTCGGCGTGCTGGCGAGCTCGCTCTACATGACCGAGAACGAGCAGGACCCGCTCGCCCTGACCTCCGAGGCCGTCGAGCTGGTGCCCGACGAGCCGACGCGGGCGCGCGCCAAGGTGCTGGCGATCCATGCCCTGATGCTCGCCCGCGACGGACAGGCGTCGGCCGGGCGCGACGTCGCGACGACGGCGCTCGCCCTGGCCGAGCGCCTCGACATGCCGCGCCTCGCCTCCGACATCCGCACCACCCTGGCGTTCCTCGAGCGCAAGCGCGGCTCGTCGGAGTCCCTGGTCGAGGCGCTGCAGTCGGCGATCGAGGGGGCTGTCGACGCGGGTGCCTCCATCTCCGAGCTCCGGGCCCTGCTCCTGCTCGGCAACCACCACCTCGACCGGGGCGAGTTCCGCGAGGCCGACGAGGCCTTCGGCCGCAACACGATCCGGGCCCGCGCCCAGAACACGCCGTGGGTGCCCTACGCCGCGGAGGCGCGCTGGATGCACGCGATATCGCTGAAGCTCCAGGGGCGGTGGGACCAGGCGATGGAGGTGCTCGACATCGAGGGCGAGGTCGTGCCCCCGATCTACCGCGCTCTCTTCACCGCCACCCGCGCCCAGATCCTGGTCGCCCGCGGTGAGCCCGGTACCTCCGAGCTGCTCGCCGAGCTGCGCCCGTTCTGGCGGCAGGAGGGGTTGGTGGCGATCGCCGCGAGCTCCGCCGAGCTCGAGCTCCATGAGCTGGCCGCCGACCAGGCCGCGTCGATGGCCACCTACCGGGACGTCGTCGAGATCCTCACCACCATCTGGCACCCGCTCTTCCAGGCCCGGGTGCGGCTCGCGGCGACAGCGCTCGCGGCGTTCGCCAACGCCGCTCCGCGGCGTACCGCCGCGGAGCGCGCGGACGACGCGGTCGCTGTCCAGGACTTCGTGTCCGACGCCCACCAGGTGCTCGAGCGCCGGGGCGACTCGCTGGTCTCGTGGGGCCCCGAGAGCCGGGCGTGGGAGTCCCGGCTCGCCGCCGAGGAGCTCCGCTGGCGGTGGGTGGCCGACGTCGAACCGCCGGCCCAGGGCGACCTGGTCGAGGCGTGGCGCGACGCCGAGGCGCGGTTCGCGGCGTACGCCGCCCCCTATGAGCTGGCCGCCGTCCGGGCGGGCCTTGCCGAGGTGCTCGCGGCCACCGGCGACTCCTCCGGCGCCCGGGCGGTCACCGAGGCGGCCGTCGAGACCGCGCGGGCTCTCGGCTCGGCACCACTGCTGAGCCGACTCTCCCGGCTGGGTCACCTCCCGGCCGCGGCGGCGATCCCCGTCGCCGTCCGGGCGTCCCTCACGCCCCGCGAGTCGGAGATCCTGGCGCTGGTGGCCGAAGGTCGCAGCAACGGCGAGATCGGTCGTCAGCTGTTCATCAGCACCAAGACCGTCTCGGTCCACGTCTCCAACATCCTGGGCAAGCTCGGTGCCGTCGGTCGCACCGAGGCGGCCGCGATCGCCCGCCGGGACGGTCTCCTGGGATGACCCCGTCGACCCTGGAAGACCCGCGCCCCGCCGACCTGACCGCTCGCCGCTTCGAGCGGATGCGCCCCTTCGGGGGTGCCAGGCCCCCGAGGTTCGACACGACCGGACTGCCGCCGGGGCCGCGGTGGCCGGTCTGGGCGCAGAGTGTCGGCCTGATCCGCTTCCGGCACACGTTCGTGCCGGCGATGTGGCGGCGGTACGGCGACGTCTTCACCGTGCGCGTGGTCCCCGAGGGCCGGCCGCTGGTGCTGTTCACGCGCCCCGAGCACGCCAAGGAGATCTTCGCCGGCGATCCGGAGGTGTTCCATGCCGGCAAGGGCAATGCGATCCTGGGCCCGATCATGGGCGAGCACTCCCTGCTGCTCCAGGACGGCGCGGAGCACAGGCGGGCCCGCTCGCTGCTGATGCCGGCGTTCAACGGCCAGGCGCTGCGCCGCTACCGCGAGCTCGTGGAGGTGGCGGCCCGCGAGGAGGTGGCCCGCTGGCGACCGGGAGAGGAGTTCCGCAGCCACGACCGGATGAACGCGCTGACCCTCGAGGTCATCCTGCGCGTCGCCTTCGGGGTCACCGACGACCGCCGGCTGGCTCAGCTCCGGCCACGCGTCAACCGCACGGTCAACGTGAGCCCGGCCGTCCTGCTCGGGTGGGGCCTACCCGGCACTCCAGCGCTTCGGGACCTGGAAGCGGACCGTCGACAACGCCTTCCGGCTGGACGAGCTGATCTACACCGAGATCCGCGACCGCCGGGCTGCGACCGACCTCGACCGGCGTACCGACGTGCTGTCCACCTTGATCCTGGCGGGGGACGGCGAGGACCGGCTCACCGACGAGGAGCTGCGCGACCAGCTGGTGACCCTTCTGCTGGCCGGCCACGAGACCACGGCGACCGCTCTGGCGTGGGCCCTGCACGAGCTCGGCCGGGATCCCGCAGAGCTGGCCCGGGCCCGCGCGGTCGCGCGCGCCGAGGACGACGGCCATCTCGAGGCCGTGCTGAAGGAGTCGCTGCGGCTCCACCCCGTCATCCCGATGGTCGTGCGCACGCTCATGCGGCCGACGACGGTGGGGGGCTGGGACCTGCCCGCCGGGGCGACCGTCGGGCCGTCGATCCTGATCGGCCACGGCCGCGCCGACAACTACGCCGAGCCCGAGCGGTTCGACCCCTCGCGCTTCGTGGGTCGGGCGCCGCCGGTCAACAACTGGATCCCGTTCGGCGGCGGAGTGCGCCGGTGCCTCGGGGCCGGCTTCTCGTTGATGGAGGGCGTCGCGGTGCTGCGCACCGTCCTCGCGGCGTACGACGTCACCGCGCTCCCCTCGCACCCCTCGCACCCCTCGCCGAGGCTGCTCACCGGGCGCCGCCGGAGCGGAGCCACGGAGCGGCCGAAGGTCCGCAACATCACCAGCGTGCCGCGGGGAGGCTCGCGGATCAGGGTGAGCTGACCACCCCTCCTGGGTGAAACTTCTCCCGGGTTCTCCGATTCGAGACGCGTGGTCCCTCCGGTCCCGTCACAATGGCTGGTCATGGGTTGGGGGCCACGTCTGCGCGCGCTCCGGATGGACCTCGGGCCCTGCCGGGAGCATCGCGACTTCCGGCTGCTCCTGATCGCGGGCACCGTGTTCTACCTCGGCGGGATGATGACCTACGTCGCCATTCCGTTCCAGGTCTACCAGCTCACCCACTCCAACCTCGCGGTCGGCGCCGTCGGCCTGGTCGAGCTCGGCCCGCTGATCGTGTTCGGCCTGTACGGCGGCGCCCTGGCCGACCACGTGGACCGCCGGCTGCTGCTGATCTGGACCGGCATCGCCCAGGCCGCGTTCACCGCCTGGCTGTGCATCAACGCATTCTCCCCCCACCCACGGGTGTGGGAGATCTTCGTGGTCTCGGGCCTGCTCGCGTCGTCGTCGGCGCTCCAGCGGCCCTCGCGGGAGGCCTTGCTGCCGCGCACGGTGCGCCACGACGAGCTGACCGCCGCCAACGCCCTGTCGAGCTTCGGCATGCAGGCCGGGGTGCTGGTGGGCCCGACCGTCGGCGGCCTGATCATCGCGTCGGCGGGGGTCGGCTGGTGCTTCCTGATCGACATCGTCGGCCTGTTCGTCGCCTCGATGATGTACGCCGCGATGCGGCGCTACCCCCACGTCGGGGAGACCGAGGCGCCGAGCCTGGCCGGCATCGGCAAGGGGCTGCGCTACGCCATGGGCCGCCGCGACCTGCTCGGCACCTACCTGGTGGACCTGGCGGCGATGCTGCTGGCGATGCCGGTGGTGCTGTTCCCGGCCCTGGCCGAGCAGGTGTTCGGCCGACCGCACGTGCTCGGGCTGCTCTACTCCGCCGAGACGGTGGGCGCCCTCGTGGCCACCGCCCTGTCGGGGTGGACCAGCCGGGTCCATCACCACGGCCGCGCGATCGTCGTGTCCGCTGCGCTGTACGGCGGCTGCGTCGGGCTCGCGGGCTGGTCGACGTCGGTCTGGGTGGCGCTGCTCTTCCTCGCCCTGGCCGGCGGCGCGGACATGATCTCGGCGGTCTTCCGCGGCACCATCTGGAACCAGACGATCCCCGACAACCTGCGTGGACGCCTGGCGGGCATCGAGATGCTCAGCTACTCCGTCGGCCCGCTCGGGGGTCAGGTGCGAGCGGGGCTGGTCGCGGACCGCTGGACGGTCCGCGGCTCGATCGTGAGCGGTGGTGTCTCCTGTGTCGCCGGCGTCACCCTGACCGCGCTGTGGCTGTCTGACTTCTGGCGGTACGACGCGCGCACCGACGAGTACGCCGTGGCCCAGCGGGAGGCCCGGCAGCTCGCCGCCGAGGGCGTCGAGCCCTGACGAACCGTTCCCCCGTCCCGGACCTCGAGGAGACGGGAGCGGACGAGCCCCGGAATTCGGTCCGACTTGCCTCGTCCGCGACAATGGCCGTCGACGAGGAGGTGGGTGTCCACGTGAAGGCCGACGAGAACCGACCGGTCATCGCCGGGCTGCTGGCGTTGGTGGGAGTGGCCACGGCCGTGGGCCTGATCGCCGCTGTGGCGGTCCTCCTCGGTGCCCACGTCCTGGGCCTCGGCGGTGGCCATGCCGCGCTGGTGGCCGGCGACAACGGCGCCACCATGATCGTGCCCAAGCCCCAGAAGACCCAGCCGGCCAGCGGGCCCTCGATCACGCTCGGCTCCAACCCGACCTCGTCGAGCGCGGCCCAGACGCCGCCGCCGTCGATCAAGCAGCCGAAGAAGCGCATCTCTCTCCAGGCCGGGGAGACGTCGGTCTCGCCGATGGGCCGGATCGACCTCACCGGCACCTACCCGGGCGGCGAGGGGGCGGTCCTGAACGTCCAGAAGTTCAGCAACGGCTCGTGGCAGGACTTCTACTCGATCTCTGCGACCGTCACGAACGGCACGTTCTCCACCTACATCCAGACCGGGACCCCGGGCATGAACCGCTTCCGGGTCATCGACTCCGACACCGGGCGCGCCTCCAACGAGGTCAAGGTCCGGATCGGCTGAGTCTCGGCCTCCGTCCCGCTCAGCACGTGGCGCACACCTCGGTCGGCGAGGCGTCGGTACGCCGCGCGGTCAGCCGCCGGCGTAGCCAGCCGGCCGTGTCGGGCTGACCGGCCACGACCCCGCAGAGCACCAGCACCATGCCGACCGCCTGGACTCGGCCGAACGCCTCCCCGGCGACCAGGACGCCCAGTCCGGTCCCCACGACGGGGTTGACCAGGCCGATCAGCGAGACCGCGCCCGCCGGCATGGCCCGCAGACCCGTGAACCAGCACCAGTAGGCGACTCCCGTGCCCGCGGTCATCAGCCACAGGTAGCCGCCCACGGCCTGCGCGTCGAGATGGGGCGGTCGGCCCTCGACCAGGAGCGTCACCGGGAGCAGCGCGAACCCGCCCGCCACCAGCTGCCACGAGATCAGCGTGATCATGTCCACCGGTGCGGTCCACTTCTTGATGAGCACGAACCCGAGGGCGGAGACGACCACCGACCCGAGGGCCGCGACGAGCCCGAGCGCCTCCAGGTGGCCGGATGAGCGCAGCACCAGCAGCGCCACGCCGGCGATGCCGGCGCCGGCGGCCGCGGTCCGGGCCATCCCCGCCCGCTCGCCGATCAGCAGCGCGGCCAGGGCCATCACCGCGAGGGGCGAGGTCGCCTGCAGCGTGGAGGCGAGTCCTCCCGGCAGTCGATACGCGGCCAGGAACAGCAGGGGGAAGAACATCGCGATGTTGCACGCCCCCAACACGAGCGAGCGCCACCACCAGACGCCGGAAGGGAGCCGGCGGGTCACCGCGAGCAGCATCAGCCCCGTGGGGAGGGCCCGGAGCGTGGCGGAGAGCAGGGGACGGTCGGGCGGCAGCAGTCGCTCGGTCACGAGGTACGTCGTCCCCCAGGCCGCGGGGGCGAACGCCGTCAACAGGGTGGCGCGCAGCCTGTTAGTTTCCACGGAAACTAATATACCTTCCTGGGAAGATATAGTGAAGCCATGCAGCCGGACCACGTGGACGAGATCCTGGAGCAGTGGGGGCGCGAGCGCCCCGACCTCGATCCCTCACCGATCGGGCTGATCGGGCGTTTGCACCGGCTGGCGGACGTCCTGAACGTCGAGCTGAGGACAGTTTTCGCCGAGGCGGGTCTGGGAGACGGCGACTTCGACGTGTTGGTCACCCTGCGCCGTCACGGTGCGCCGTACGAGCTGACGCCGGGCGAGCTCGGCTCCGCCACCATGGTCACCTCGTCCGCGGTCACCAAGCGGATCGACCGTCTCGAGCGGGCCGGGCTGGTCACCCGGAGGGTCAGCCGCGACGACGCCCGCTCCCGCCGCATCCGCCTCTCCGACGCAGGTCTCGAGCTGGTCGACCGGTTGATGGAGCGGCACATCGCCAACGAGCACCGGCTCGTCGGAGGGCTCTCCGACCGCGACCGGGCCCAGCTGGCCGCCATCCTCCGCCGGTGGGGCCAGTCCCTGGATCACGGCTCGTCCGCCTGACCGGCTCTTCGAACCTCGTCCGGGGCGATCGCGGGGATCGTCGGCGTCGTAGCGGTCGTGCCGGGCCGACGACACGATTCGGCAACTTCTTCCACCGGTCCCCGCCACGGGCGGGCCACGCTGGGGCCCACCCTGTTAGATGGTGGCCGTGCATCTCCTGCGAACCCTGGCTCCGCTCGCGGTCGTCGCGAGCCTGGTGACCGCCTGCGGCAACGACTCCAGCTCCGGTCCTGCGGACGCGACCGGTGACGCGGTCTCCTCCACGGTGCAGCTGCGTGAGGTCGCTGCTCGGTTCGCCCAGGACACCTCGCAGGGTCAGGAGCAGCTCGGCCCGCAGACGCCCAAGGACCTCGTGAACACGATGAAGGCCTACGACTGCTCGTCGCAGCCCACCGTCGTGCAGGGCAAGCTCCTGGAGTGCGACGCCACCCGCAACGTGTATCTGCTCGAGGCCCCGCTGATCACCGGAGGGGTCGCCTCGGCGAAGCCGCTGCCGGTCGGCGGCACCCACGAGTGGTACGTCAAGGTGCTCTTCGACCCGAAGGCGGCCACCACCCTCTCCGCCGCCGCGGACAACATGCCCGGCTCGGAGCTGGCGGTCGTGGTGAACGGCAAGGTCCTCACGGCCCTGGTGGTGAACTCCGGTCTGAAGGACGGCCATATCGGGATCACCGGCGACCTCGACCAGAAGCAGGCCACCGCGATCGCCGACGAGCTGTCCCGCTCCTGACCGGTCAGGCGCCCTCGTCGTTCGGCTTGCGCCACTGTCGCTCGAACGGCAACCGCCAGGTGAACGGCGCCACCAGCTGGTGGATCTGGTTGGGGCCCCACGAGCCCTGCGCATAGGGGCGTACGACGGGCGGGTTGTCCAGCAGCGGCGTCGAGATCTCCCACAGCCGCTCGATCCCCTCGGCCGCACTGAACAGGGTGCGGTCGCCGCGGCCGGCGTCGTAGATCAGTCGCTCGTAGGCTTCCAGGACCGCGCCGGCCCATCCGGTGTCCTGCATCGCGAACTGCATCGAGAGCTTGTCCAGCTTCATGCCTGGGCCTGGTCGCTTGCCGTAGAAGGACAGCGACATCTTGGCCGAGTCGGCCAGGTCGAAGGTCAGGTGGTCGGGCCCGTGGTCGCCGACTCCGGAGCCGGCTGGGAACATCGACTTCGGCGGCTCGCGGAACGCGATCGAGATGATCCGGGCCCCCTCGGCCAGGCGCTTGCCGGTGCGTAGGTAGAACGGGACGCCCGCCCAGCGCCAGTTGTCGATGTAGCACTTCAGGGCGACGAACGTCTCGGTCTCGGAGTCGGGTGCGATGCCCTCGATGTCGCGGTAGCCGACGTACTGGCCGCGGACGACGTCGGTCGGCTCGATCGGCAGCATCGAGCGGAAGACCTTGTTCTTCTCCTCGCCGATGGCGTCCGGCTCCAGCGCCGTCGGCGGTTCCATGGCGGTGAAGGCCAGCACCTGGAAGAGGTGGGTGACCACCATGTCGCGGAAGGCTCCGGTGCTCTCGTAGAAGTCGGCCCGCTGCTCGAGCCCGAGCTCCTCGGGCACGTCGATCTGGACGTGGTCGATGTGGTTGCGGTGCCAGATCGGCTCGAACAGCCCGTTGGCGAACCGGAACGCCAGGATGTTCTGGGCGGCCTCCTTGCCGAGGAAGTGGTCGATCCGGAAGATCTGCTCCTCGCGGAAGACCTGGTGGAGCTCGGCATTGAGCGCCCGGGCGCTGGCGAGGTCGGTGCCGAACGGCTTCTCCATCACGATCCGGCTGTTCTCCACCAGACCCGCCTCGGCGAGCAGGTGCACGACCGCGAGCGCCGCCTTGGGTGGCACGCTGAGGTAGTGCAGCCGGTCGAACTCGCCGGTCCGCTCGCCCTCGGCCTCCTCGATGGTGCGCCGAAGCCCCTCGGGCCCGCCGTCGCCCGGCGCCCAGTAGAGGAGCTTGGAGAACTCCGGCCAGCCGTCGGTGTCGTGGTCGTCGCCGCCGAACTCCTCGATCGCCTGGTGGGCGAAGTCGATGAACGAGTCGCGATCGTGCTCGTCGAGGGACGTGCCGACCACGATGACGTCGCGCATCAGCCCGGTCTGGAACAGGTGCAGGAGCCCGGGCAGGAGCTTGCGACGGCTGAGGTCACCGGTCGCGCCGAAGAGGACGACCGTGGTGGGCTTCATCGGCATGGGCCCACCCTGCCCCCCACGCGGCCCGATGAGAAGAGCGGGTCAGCCCCGCTCGCCCACCATCGATCCCTCCCGGGCCTCGTCCTGGTCGCCCTCGGCGGCGGGCTCGTCCTCGGCTGCATCCTCGGGGGTCTGGACCGTGGAGGCGTCGGAGGTCTCGGCCGCCTCGGTGGAGTCCTCGGGTGAGTCGTCGGTGGCCTCGGTGGCCGGGGCGTCCGCCGGGGTGTCCTCCTCGGCGCCGAACGCGGTCAGCGGCATCGCGGCGGTGCCGGTGAGGGTCGCCAACATCTGACGGACGTTGGCAAGCTGGGCATTGATGCTGTCGCGGCGCTGGCTGGCGGCGCTGAGCTCGCGCTCGGAGTCGGCTCGCACACGTTCGGCGTTCGCCTTGGCGTCGTTGACGATCCGGGCCGCCTCCTGACGCGCCTCGTCGACGAGCCGGGACGCCTCGCGCGTGGCCTCGACGCGGGAGTTCTCGGCATCGGTGCGCGTGCGTTCGGCGAGCTGGCTCGCCTCGTCCAGGCGCGCCTGGGAGTCACCCATCTTCTGGGTGAACTCGTCCTCGGCGGCCTTCCGGCGGCCGGCCAGGGTGGTCTCGAAGTCGGCCGCGGCCTTGGCGGCACGGGCACGCTGCTCCTCATAGACCGCCTCGGCCTCCTGCAGCCGCACCGACGCGTCGCGCTCGGCGCTGTCGCGGTGGTCGTCGGCGGCCTTGCGCGCCTCCTCCTCGATCCGTGCGGCCGCGGCCTCGGCCTCGCTGCGCACCCGCCCGGCGTAGGTGTCGGCCTCGTCGCGCACCTGCGCCGCGCTCTGGTGGACCGACGTCGTGTGCGCCTCGGCCTCCTCGTGGGCGCGGGTGCGCATCTCGGCCGCCTCCGTCTCGGCCAGCGACAGGATCTGGCCGACGCGTTCGCCGAGGTGCTCGTAGCCGGGCGGCTCGGCGGGCGAAGCGGCCGCGTCGTGGAGCTCTTGAACGCGGCCGGCCAGCCCGTCGCGCTGCTGGGTGAGCGTGCTCACCGCATTCGTGAGTTCGGCGATCCGGCGGTCGACGTCGGCGGGGTCGTACCCGCGCATCACGGTCTTGAAGGTGTTGCTGTGTTCGGTCACGGCTCGGGGTCCTGTGTCGTGGGGGGGTGGGTGGGGGTGGGCACGGCCAGCGCCTGGATGACGCCGGACAGCTGTCCGAGCTCTTGGGTGATGCCGTCGCGCTGACGGGCCAGGAGCGCCACCTCGGCCCGGGCCTCCTCGACGATACGCCGCGCCTGCGACCGCAGGTCGTCGGCCTCCTGACGGGCGGCGGTCACGAGGGCGGCGCCCTCGGTGCGTGCTCGGCGGAGCTCCTCGTCGGCGGCGCGCTGCTGGTCGAGGACGTGGGCTGCGACCTGCTCGCGCAGGGACCGCGCTCCCTGCTCGGCCTCGGCGAGGCGATGCCTGGCACGCTCGTCGGCCTGCGCCGCCGCCGCCTCGGCCTCCTCACGGATGCGGGCAGCGTCGCGCTGGCCCTCGGCCCGGGTCTGCTGAGCCTCGCGGGCGGCGCCGGCCAGCGCGTCTTCCCCGGACCGGCGGCGCTGCTCGGCCTCGTGCCGGGCGTCGTCCCGCTCCTCGCCCAGCCGGTGGCGCAGCCTGCCGGCGACGTCGAGCAGGCCCTGGCGCGCACGGCGTACGACCGCGGCGGCGTCGCGGTGGGCCAGCTGACGGATGCGGTCGGCCTCGAGGTCGGCGGTGGCCAGCAGCGACTGGACCGTCTGCTGGGTCCAGGTCGTCTGCTCGGCCGCGGCGCCCAGCTGGCTCTGGGCCTCGGCCTCGGCCGAGGCGAGGCGCTCGAGAGCACGGGAGTGCGCCTCGCTCAGGACCTGCTCGGCCTCCGCCTGCGTCGCCGCGGCGTCGGCGTCGGCGGCCGCTCGGGCGGCATCGGCGTCGGCCTCGGCGCGGGACCTCAGGGCGGTGGCCTCGTGCTGGGCCGCGGCGATCACCTCCTCGGCGACGGCGGTCGCCTGGGCGGTGCGCGACTCGACCAGGTCGCGGGTCTCGGAGTCCTGCTGGTCGGCACGTGCCTGGGCGCTGGCGAGCACGGCCTCCGCGTGCTGCTGCGCCTCCTCGCGGGTCGCCTCGGCGGCGGCCAGCGCGTCGTCGTGCCGCCGCTGCCCCGCGCTCGCGCGTTCGCCCGCGGCCTGCTCGGCCTCGGCCACGATCTGGTCGTGATGGCTCGACGCGGCCTGCATCAGCACCTGTGCCTGCTGCCCGGCGTCGCTGACGATCTGCTGGGCGTCGACGGAGGCGTCGTCGAGCAGGCGCTGGGCCCGGTCGCGCGCGCTGGTCGCCTCAGCGTGGTGTGCCGCGGCCTCGTCACGCAGGCTCTGCGCCTGGGCCGTGAGCGCCTGCGCGTCCTCCTCGGCCCGCGCTTGGAGCTCGTCGGCCACCCGCTGGGCATGACGCAGCAGCGCGGCGGCGCGATCACTGCCGGCGGACTCGGGGGGCGGGTCGACGGGACCGTCCTGCATGGCGGTCATGGGTGCATCCTCGCAAACGAACAGCCATTGCGTTAGTCCGTCCGGAAACTCGCTCTCACCCGGACCGGCGTATGGGGCAGGGCGGACCCGCTAGAGGCTCAGCTGGAACCACGCCGTGTCGAGCCAGCGGTCGAACTTCCGGCCGACTTCGCGCATGGTGCCGAGGTGCTCGAAGCCGCAGGCCTCGTGGAGCGCGACGCTGCCCGGGTTGGGCAGCGCGACCAGGGCCAGGACGACGTGGATGCCGTCGGCACGCACGCGAGCGAGGAGGTCGTCGTACAGTCGACGACCCAGGCCGCACCCGCGGGCCCGCTCGGCCAGGTAGACCGAGGTCTCGCGGGTGAGCCGGTAGCCGGGCCGGGGCCGGTACGCCGAGGAGTAGGCGAAGCCGACGATCTCACCGTCGTCGGCGACCAGGAAGTGGTCGCCGGGCTCGGTGCTGGCGAGGCGGTGCTGCCAGTACGAGAGGGGTGGCGGCTCGAGGTCGAACGTCGAGATCCCGGTGCGCACCTGCTCGTCGTAGATCGCGGCGGCCGCGGCGAGGTCGTCGGCCGTCGCCGCCCGGACCTCTATCGTCGACGGGCTCACGGCAGCATCCCGTGGGTCCGGAACATCCGGCCGCCCGCGCTGGTGGTGGTGGCCGTGCTCTCCCCGTTGGTGGGCATCAGGCCCGCCAGAGTCGCGCGCGCGGGTGGTCGCGGAGGGCGATCGCCTGGGCCGGCTTGTTGGTGGTGATCATCCAGATCCGCTTGTCGTGCAGGAAGCGCTTCTGGAGCCAGGTCGAGTCGACGGTCCAGACCAGCAGCGGGACACCGATGTGAGTGGTCCATCGCGACAGCCGGAGCATGGCCAGGGCGAAGTGCGCGGCCACGGCGTCGGCCTCGGAGTCCCGGAACCGCAGCTGCGGGAAGAGCTCGCGCCATCGCGTGCGCAGTGCGTCGCGCCAGCGCAGCCCCTCGACGCTGCCGCCGATGCTGAGGGCCACGACGACCGGGGCGCCGTGCTCCCGTGCCCACGTCCGGACGCTGGTCGTCGTGTGCTGCACGCCGCTGGTCACCACGATCCGCGAGGGGTCGAGGCGGGACGCGACGGTGCTCAGGGCGTCGAGCTCCCAGGTGGCCCCCGCCCTGCGCTCCCTCGCGGGGGTGCGGAACTTGAGGTCGACGTGGGCTCCCAGGCCGCTGGTCGCCAGGACGGCCAGCAGGTCGTCCAGGGCGCACACGGCGGGAGCGCGGGCGCGCAGGTCGGGCCAGGCGAGCTCGGCGATCTTCACCGCGTCGTCTCCGGTGCCGCCGTCGGCGTCGTGCGAGACCACGAAGGTCCCGTCGACGCAGCGCCGGACGTCGAACTCGCAGTAGTCCGCGCCGACCCGGGCCGAGTGCGTGACGCCGGCGAGCGGGTCCTCGTGCCCGCCGACGGTGCCCAGCTCGGCGTACCCGCACCGATGGGCGGAGACGAGGACCCGATGACGCTCCACGAACCGTCACGGTAGCGACCCCGGAAATCCGGACGCCCCAGAATTCTCGCCGCAACGGGAACAGATCGGCGTCCGGCGGTCGTTGAGCCAGGTGTCGGACTTGAGTCCACGCGGCTCAAGAATTTTGAGACCGGGGTCCTCTCCGTCCAGGATGGGACCACACCCACAGCAGACCGGCCGGAAGCGGCCGGACGACCCGGAGGTAACCCAACATGGCTCGTGCCGTCGGCATCGACCTCGGTACGACGAACAGCGTCGTCGCCGTCCTCGAAGGTGGAGAACCCACCGTCATCGCCAACGCGGAAGGTGCTCGCACCACCCCGTCGGTGGTCGCGTTCGCGAAGTCCGGCGAGGTGCTCGTCGGCGAGGTCGCCAAGCGTCAAGCGGTCACCAACGTCGACCGCACCATCCGCTCCGTCAAGCGCCACATGGGCACGGACTGGAAGCAGAAGATCGACGACAAGGACTTCACGCCCCAGCAGATCAGCGCGTTCGTCCTCCAGAAGCTCAAGCGCGACGCCGAGTCCTACCTCGGCGAGCCGGTGACCGACGCGGTGATCACCGTGCCGGCGTACTTCTCCGACGCCCAGCGCCAGGCCACCAAGGAGGCCGGCGAGATCGCGGGCCTCAACGTGAGCCGCATCGTCAACGAGCCCACGGCGGCCGCCCTGGCCTACGGCCTCGACAAGGGCGACAGCGACCAGACCATCCTCGTCTTCGACCTCGGTGGCGGCACGTTCGACGTCTCCCTGCTCGAGGTGGGCAAGGACGACGACGGCTTCTCCACCATCGAGGTGAAGGCGACCTCCGGTGACAACCACCGCGGTGGCGACGACTGGGACTCCCGCGTCGTGGAGTGGAGGGTCAAGAAGTTCATGGACGGCAACGGCGTCG
>JAICHQ010000042.1 GCA_025924815.1 Nocardioides sp. | reverse complement strand
GAGACCGACCTCGACGTCGGCCACTACGAGCGGTTCCTCGACGAGGACCTGCACGGCAGCGCCAACGTCACGACCGGCCAGGTCTACAGCGCGGTCATCGCCAAGGAGCGGCGCGGGGAGTACCTCGGCGACACCGTTCAGGTCATCCCGCACATCACCAACGAGATCAAGAGCCGAATTCGCCAGATGGCGAACGACTCTGTCGACGTCGTCATCACCGAGGTGGGCGGCACGGTCGGCGACATCGAGTCGCTGCCGTTCCTCGAGGCGGCGCGTCAGGTCCGCCAGGACATCGGTCGCGACAACTGCTTCTTCCTCCACGTCTCCCTCGTGCCCTACATCGGCCCGTCAGGAGAGCTGAAGACCAAGCCGACGCAGCACTCGGTCGCGGCCCTGCGCTCGATCGGCATCCAGCCGGACGCGATCGTGTGCCGCGCCGACCGTGAGCTGCCCGACGGCATCAAGAAGAAGATCTCGCAGATGTGCGACGTCGACCAGGACGCCGTGGTGACGGCGGCCGACGCGCCCTCCATCTACGACATCCCCAAGGTGTTGCACCGCGAGGGGCTCGACGCCTACGTCGTGCGCCGGCTCGACCTGCCGTTCCGGGACGTCGACTGGACCACGTGGGACGACCTGCTCCGCAAGGTGCACCACCCGAAGGAGGATGTCACCGTCGCTCTCGTCGGCAAGTACGTCGACCTCCACGACGCCTATCTCTCCGTCGCCGAGGCGCTCAGGGCCGGTGGCTTCGCCCACGAGGCAGCGGTCCACATCCGCTGGGTGCCGGCCGACGAGTGCGCCGACCCGATCGGAGCCGCCCGCGAGCTCCATGACGTCGACGCGGTCTGCGTGCCCGGCGGGTTCGGCGTACGCGGGCTCGACGGCAAGATCGGCGCGCTCACCTACGCCCGCACACACGGGATTCCGACCCTCGGCCTGTGCCTGGGCCTGCAGTGCATCGTCATCGAGTACGCCCGCAACGTCGCCGGTCTCGAGAAGGCCGACTCCACCGAGTTCGACCCCGACTGCCCCGAGCCCGTCATCGCGACCATGGAGGAGCAGAAGTCGTACGTCGAGGGCGCCGGCGATCTCGGGGGCACCATGCGCCTGGGGCTGTATCCCGCCGACCTGGCGCCGGGCTCGATCGTGCGCCAGGCGTACGGTGACGCCCGCATCGAGGAGCGTCACCGTCATCGCTACGAGGTCAACAACCACTACCGCGAGCAGCTCGCGGCGGCCGGGCTCGTCTTCTCCGGCACCAACCCCGACCTCGAGCTCGTGGAGTTCGTCGAGCTGCCCCGCGACGTGCACCCCTATTACGTCTCGACCCAGGCCCACCCCGAGCTGCGGTCGCGCCCGACCCGGCCGCACCCGTTGTTCGCGGGCCTGATCGGCGCCGCGATCGAGCGGCAGAAGGCCGAGCGGTTCCCGATCGACGAGTCGAAGCTGCGCCGCGAGCCCGAGGACGACCCGGCCTCGCCGGCGTACGCCTGAGACCGGGTCGCTACTCCGCCCTCGCTCGCTCCATCCGGCTCAATGTGTCGGTCCCGATCAGGAGGGCCGCCCGGACGGTCGGATCGCACGCCGGGTCGGCGGCCATCTCCTCGGCCCGGGCGACGAAGGCGTCGTCGGCGATCTGCGGGAACATCCCGAACATCAGCCCGAACACGGCCAGCATGCCGCCCCCGGCCAGGCCGGGGATGGCGTCGAGGAACCGGTCGGCGTACGGGAGGAGCACCTCCTCCTGCTGCGGCTGCCAGAAGGCCCGGATCATCGCTCCGAGCATTGCGCCGGCCGGGATGTTCTGCTTCTCGAACAGCTCGACCCACGCCTCGTGCTTGGCTTCGGGTTCGGGTCGGGCGGTCCGCACGGCCAACGCGCGAACGCCTGCGTCGGGATCGGGATCGCGGGCCAGCAGCAACTCCACGTTGTCCTCGTCGTACTCGCCCAGGGCAGCGCGACGCGTCGCCACCCGCCAGGCCAGGTCGATATCGGACCGGGCAGCGGCATCGAGCCGCGCGAGGTGCTCCGCCGACGTGGCGGACGCCGCCAGGGTGCGCAGCGCGGGCGTCGTGTGGTCCGGATCGTCGGCGAGCCGGTCGGCCACCTCGGCGAGCCGCTCGAGTGCCGCCGCGATTCGCTGCGGTGCACTCCATCGCTGAGCGATCTCCAGTGCCACGTTCAAGAGCGGCTCGACCACGGCGGAGCTCTTCTCCCGGCCGAGCAGGTCGAGGACGCAGTCGAAGAGGTCGCCGGCGGTCAGCTCGCCGTCGGACAGCATCTGGAAGCCGGTCACGACGGCCTGGGCGCGATCCACCGCGGCCGGTAGGTCGGCTGCCCGGTCGAGGAGCACCCTGACCGATGCGGCGTCGGGACGGACGGCGGCGAAGGTGTGGTCGGCGGCGTTGAGCAGATGCAGGTCCGCGTCCGGCAGCACCACCGGGGTCGAGGTGCCCGACGTCTCCACCGACGTCGAGCCCACGAGGGCCAGACCGTCGGAGGAGACGGCGTACGAGCCGATCTCGAGCCGGTGCGGTCGCGGCGCCTCGCCGTCCGGGGAGGTGGAGGTGATCGTTCCGTCCTGGAGCCGCAGCACGTCCGTGCCGGCGCGGTCCAGCCAGGCCACGGTCCAGTCGTCGAGGTCGCGGCCCGCGGCGTCACCGATCGCCGACATCAGGTCCGCCAGCTCGGTGTTGCCCCACGCGTGCCGGCGGAAGTACGCGCGCAGCCCTTCGAGGAACCGGTCCTCCCCGACGAGGGCCATCAGCTGCTTCAGGACGCTGGCGCCCTTGGTATAGGTGATCGCGTCGAAGTTCGCCATCGCCTGGGCGACGTCGGGGACCTCTCCGCGGATCGGGTGGGTGGCCGGCGACATGTCCTGCCGGTAGCCGGCCATCTTCTCGCCGGCCAGGAAGGTGGCCCACTCATCGGTGAACTCGGTGCAGTTCACCCCGGCCCAGTTCGAGGCCCACGAGGCGAAGGCCTCGTTCAGCCACAGGTCGTTCCACCAGCGCATGGTGACCAGGTCGCCGAACCACATGTGGGCCATCTCGTGCAGGAGGATCTGGGCGCGGACGGCGCGCTGGCCGTACGTCGGGCGGCTGCGGTACAGGACGCTGTCGGTCCACGTGACCGAGCCCCAGTTCTCCATCGCTCCGCCCATGTTGGGCACGAACACCTGGTCGTAGCGCTCCTGGGCGAACGGCTGGCCGAAGCGCTCGCCGAAGAAGGTCAGGCCCCGGTCGGTGAGGTCGAAGAGCTCCTCGGCGTCGCGCTCGAGGAACTGCGCGAGGGACTGGCGGCTGTAGAGCCCGAGGTCGTAGCCGCCCCGCCGCGAGCGGATCTCGTGGAAGGGGCCGCCGTTGACGACCGTGACGTACGTCGAGAGGGCCGGCGTGTCACCGAAGGTCCACCGCCGGCCGCCGCCGAGATCGTCGCCGAGGTCCTCGACCCGGTCGGGCGCGGAGTTGCTGCACACCGTCCAGGTCTCGGGGGCATCGACCACGAAGCCGTGCGGAGCCTTGAGATCAGGCTGGTCGAAGCAGGCGAAGGCGTAGCGGGCCCGATCGGGCTCGAAGCTCGACCAGACGTAGGTCAGCTTGTCGAGCGGGTCGACCGACTTCCGGATCGCCGTGCCGGCGCGCGTGTCGGACTGGCGGTGCGAGACCACCAGGACGTTGTCGGTGTGCAGGTCAGGCAGTGGGATCCGACCTCGCGCCGCGGTGGCGGGATCCAGCGCCTCGCCGTTCAGCGTGACCGCAGAGACGTCTCCGACGCAGTCGACGAAGGTGGTCGCGCCCGGCTCCCGGCAGGTGAAGGAGACCGTGGATGTGGCGGCCCACAGGTCACCGTCGTAGAGGCCGCGCAGGTCGATGGTCACGTCGTACCGTTCGACGTTGATGAGGGCGGCCCTCTGGGCGGCTTCCTCCCGAGTCAGGCTCACGATGTCGCTCATCGGGTCACCGTATCGCTGTGGATTTCGCAGGTGTCGTGACCCGATCGATGCCGTGATCGGCGAGCAATGTCCTTGACTCTCGTGGCCTCGACGGCCACGCTGACCGCAAGCCACACGTGCCCCGTGCCGGCGATTCCCGTCTGGAAGGACATCACGCATGCTGCTCAAGCGCACCATCGGACTGATGAGCGCCGTCACCGTAGCCGCCACCCTCGCCGCCTGTGGCGGCTCGAACTCGTCGTCGACGGCAACCGACACCGGTGGCAACGGCACCTACGGGAACTGCAAGATCACCAGCAAGGCTGACAGCATCAAGCTCACGCCGGCCGTCGCCGACACGCTGACGGTCGAGACGACGCTGCCGGCTCCCGGCTGGTGGAACGGCACGACGCCGGAGTCGATCAAGGACGGCTACGAGTACTGCATGGCCGCCCAGCTGGCCAACATGGCCGGCCTGAGCAAGCTGGTGATCAAGAACGTCTCGTTCGACCAGCTGGTGGCCGGGCACACGAACAACTTCGACCTCGCTCTGGCCGAGATCTCGATCACTCCCGAACGGGCGAAGGTCGTCGACTTCTCCACGCCGTACTTCGACTCCAACATCGGGGTCCTGATCCAGAAGGGCGCGGACGTCACCGAGGACAACATCACCTCGAAGAGCTGCGCGGCGTACGCCGGCACCACGTCGGTCGACTTCCTGAAGAACGAACTCCACTGCGCCTCGACCAAGACCTATCCGGACTCCCAGACCCTGTACCAGGGCCTGCTCTCGGGTCAGGTGGACGCAGACTTCCTCGACACCGCGATCGTGCTCGCCGAGGCGAAGCAGACCGGCGACAAGCTCGAGGTCGTGGGTCAGTACAAGACCGGTGAGAAGTACGGCGCGATCTACCCCAAGGGCTCGGCCAACGAGGATGAGCTGAACAAGGGCATCCAGACGATGATCGACGACGGCACGCTCGACACCCTGTCCAGCGACTACCTGGGCCCGGCCTTCGGCGGCGATCCGTCCTCGGTCCCCGTCTGGACGATCAAGTAGCCGTCGTCGGATGAGCACCTCGAGCCTCGTCAACGAGGAGCTCCAGCCGTCACCGACACCCGCCCCGCCCCGCCCCGTGTTCGCGGTGGCGATGGTGGGGCTGGTGTTCGCGGTCGTGGTCTCACTGGTCATGGTCAAGGCCGTGCTCATGCTGCGGCACTTCAACCACGACGGGCCGGTCTCCACGACGGTCGGTGTGATCCTGGTGGTCCTCACTCTCTATGCGTGGTACCCGGCCGCGAAGGCGCTGGGCGCCGGCCAACAGCGCGCCTCGCTGTTGTCCCAGGACCAGCTGGTGCCCTCACGCCGGATCGCGGCCCGCGGTCGGGAGGACGCCCTGATCGCGATGGGCTACGCGGCCGCCGGTCTGATCGTCGCGTT
This sequence comes from Nocardioides sp., assembly GCA_025924815.1. GTDB lineage: Bacteria > Actinomycetota > Actinomycetes > Propionibacteriales > Nocardioidaceae > Nocardioides. Next base: position 21,163 of record JAICHQ010000042.1, on the reverse strand, counting down.
GCTGCTCATCATCGTGCTCGCGAAGGACGGCGGCGTCGCGACCACGTTCTTCGCACTGCACCCCATCCGGTTGTCATTCAACCAGGTGATCCACGCCTTCTGGATCAACATATGGGTCGCGTGTGTGTCCGAAGTACTGGTGTTGATCCTCGGTCTCGTGGTGGCGATCGTGCGGATGCTGCCGGGTCGTGCCGGAGCACCGCTACGGATGATCGCGATGGTCTACTGCGACATCTTTCGGGCCATCCCGGCGATCGTGGTGATCATGCTGATCGTGTTCGGGCTGCCGCTGACGGGGGTGAGGTTCTTCCAGACCATGCCGCTCACCTGGCTGGGCATCATCGCTCTCACACTCACCTACTCGGCCTACGTGTCCGAGGTCTACCGCGCCGGGCTGGCCTCGATCCATCCGAGCCAGAGCGCTGCGGCGCGCTCGCTCGGCTTGAGCTACACGCAGACGCTGCGTACGGTGCTGGTGCCGCAGGCGGTGCGTCGTGTGATCCCACCCCTGCTCAACGACTTCATCAGCCTCCAGAAGGACACCGCACTGCTCTCGGTCGCCGCAATCTCGGAGGCGCTGCTGGTGGCGAAGCTGTGGGAGGCGCAGTTGTTCAACCTGTCGCCGATCGCGCTGGTCGCGGCGTTCTTCATCATCATCACGATCCCCCAGGCGCGGTTCGTCGACTACCTCATCGACCGCGACGCCGCGCGACGGGCGGGGAAGTAGCCATGGCGTTCCTGGAGATCGACGGCGTGCACAAGTCCTACGGCCACCACGAGGTGCTCAAGGGCGTGACCTTGAACGTCGAGCGGCACGAGGTGGTCTGCCTGATCGGCGCGTCCGGATCCGGCAAGTCGACCCTGCTGCGCTGCGTGAACGCGCTGGAGGACATCCAGGACGGTGTGATCCGGATCGACGGTGACACCGTCACCGGCGCCGGCGTCGACCTGAACGCCCTGCGCCGCGACGTGGGCATCGTGTTCCAGAGCTACAACCTGTTCCCGCACATGTCGGTGCTGGAGAACATCATGCTCGCCCCGATGCGCGTCGGCGGCGTGAAGAAGCGAGAGGCGCTGGAACGGGCCGAGCGCCTGTTGGAGTCCGTCGGCATGGAGGACAAGGCGAAGTCCTATCCCGACATGCTCTCCGGCGGTCAGCAGCAGCGCGTGGCGATCGTGCGCGCGCTGGCCATGCAGCCGCGGGTCATGCTGCTCGACGAGATCACCGCGGCCCTCGACCCCGAGCTGGTCGGCGACGTGCTCGAGATCGTCCGCGAGCTGGCCCACGGCGGTCTCACGATGCTGCTGGCGACCCACGAGATGGGCTTCGCGAAAGAGGTAGCCAGCCAGGTCTGCTTCCTCGACGCCGGCTCGATCCTCGAGCGCGGCTCGGCGCAGGACATCTTCGAGAACCCGCGCGAGGAGCGCACCCAGCAGTTCCTCAGCCGGGTGGTGAAGTCCGGCCGTCTCTGAGCCGGACGCGCTCGGTACGGTCGGTGGCATGGTGCGTGAGCTGAAGGACGTTGCGGAGTCCTGGCCCGTCACCCGCAGCGAGGACCTCTACCGCACCGACTGGGTGGTGGCGCTGCGGCACGACCAGCTGCACAGCCCGGGGGACGAGGCGACGTTCGGACGGCTCGTGCTCGAGCACCCCGGAGCCGTGATCGTGCTGGCCGTCGACGACCGGCGGCAGGCCTACTGCCTGTGGCAGTACCGGCACCCGGCAAGTCGGCGCTTCGTCGAGCTGCCGGCCGGTCTGCTCCACGCGGCCGGTGAGGAGCCCGTCGACACCGCCCGGCGCGAGCTCCGCGAGGAGGCCGGCCTCAGCGCGGACGACTGGACGCCGCTGGGCAGGACGTGGGCGAGTCCCGGGATCAGTGCCGAGGTGATGCACTTCTTCCTCGCGCGAGGGCTCCGTCCCGCGGAGGACGACGGCTTCGTGCGCGCCCACGAGGAGGCCGAGATGTCGGCCGGTTGGGTGCCGGTCGCCGACCTGCGCGCCGCAGTCCTGGCCGGGGACGTCGCGGACGGACCTCTCGTGCAGGCGCTGCTGCTGGCCGACGCGAAGGGACTGCTGTGACGACCACGATCGAGGACCTGCTCGCCGCCCATCCGGTGATCGACGGCCACAACGACCTGCTGTGGGCGATGCGCGAGCTCAACGGCTACGACTTCGCGGCGTACGACGTGGGGGAGCGGCAGACGCAGACCCATACCGACCTGCCGCGGATGCGCGAGGGCGGGGTGGGCGCGCAGTTCTGGTCGGTGTTCGTACCGTGCGCCGAGGGGGAGCGGTCGGTGCGCTCGACCCTGGAGCAGGTGGACGCGGCGTACGCGATGATCGAGCGGTACGCCGACCGGCTGGCGCTCGCGACGAGCGCCGACGAGGTCGAGGCTGCCTGGGACCACGGGCGGATCGCCTGCCTGATGGGAGCGGAAGGCGGCCACCAGATCGACGGGTCGCCTGCGGTGTTGCGGATGTACCACCGACTCGGGGTCCGCTACCTCACGCTGACGCACAACGACAACGTGCCGTGGGCCGACTCCGCGACCGACGAGCCGGTCCTCGGCGGCCTCAACGACGTGGGTCGCGAGGTGGTCCGCGAGATGAACCGGATCGGGATGCTGGTCGACCTGTCGCACGTCAGCCACGACGTCATGCGCGACGCTCTCGACACGACCAGCGCACCGGTGATCTTCAGCCACTCCTCGGCGTACGCCGTGACCGACCACCCGCGCAACGTGCCCGATGACGTGCTGGCCCGGCTCGCGGACAACGGCGGCACATGCCTGCTGACCTTCGTCCCCCGGTTCGTCAGCCAGGCCGTGCGTGACTGGGCCCGCCGGGCGGAGGAGCGCGCTGTGGCCGAGGGCCTCGACCCTCGAGACATCCCGGCGCTGCTGGCGGTGGAGGCGGCGTACCAGGACGAGGTGCCGCACCCACCCGCCACGCTCGCGGACGTGGTGGCGCATGTCGAGCACGTACGCGAGGTCGCGGGCATCGAGCACGTCGGCCTCGGAGGCGACTACGACGGCGTCGACTGGCTGCCGGAGGGGCTCGAGGACGTGACGGGCTATCCGCGCCTGCTCACGGCGCTGCGCGACACCGGCTGGTCCGACGACGACCTGGCCGGGCTGACCTGTCGCAACGTGCTGCGCACGATGCGCGACGCCGAGAGTGTGGCGGTGATCACCAGGGACTAGGGTCGGATCGGTCCCAGCCCCGAGACGGGCCGCAAGACGAAGGAGCACTCGCGTGAAGATCGGCGTCCCGAAGGAAGTCAAGAACAACGAGTACCGCGTGGCCATCACGCCGATCGGCGTCCATGAGCTCACCGCGCACGGCCACGACGTCTACGTGCAGAAGGACGCCGGCGTGGGCTCGCAGATCGGGAACGGCGAGTACGAGGCGGCGGGGGCCAAGATCCTCGACGGCCCGGACGAGGTCTGGGACAACGCCGAGATGGTGCTCAAGGTCAAGGAGCCCGTCGCCGAGGAGTACCACCGGATGCACGAGGGGCTCACGCTCTTCACCTACCTCCACCTCGCGGCCGACAAGCCCCTGACCGAGGAGCTGATCAGCCGCAAGATCACCGCCATCGCGTACGAGACGGTGCAGCTCCCGTCGGGCGGCCTGCCGCTGCTCTACCCGATGTCCGAGGTCGCCGGATGCCTCGCGCCCCAGGTCGGCGCCTACTCCCTGATGAAGGCCCAGGGCGGTCGTGGGGTGCTGATGGGTGGTGTCGGCGGCGTGGCCAACGCCAAGGTCGTCATCATCGGGGCCGGTGTCTCCGGACAGAACGCCGCCAACATCGCGCTCGGCATGGGCGCCGACGTGACCCTGCTCGACACCGACCTCGACAAGCTGCGGATGTCGTTCTGGCGCTACAACAACCGGGTCCACGGGCTGGCGTCGTCGAAGCTGGCGATCGAGCAGCAGGTCACCGAGGCCGACATGGTGATCGGCGCGGTGCTGATCCCGGGCGCCGCCGCCCCCAAGCTGGTCAGCAACGACCTGGTCTCGCGGATGAAGCCGGGCTCGGTGCTCGTCGACATCGCGGTCGACCAGGGCGGATGCTTCGCCGACACCCATGCGACGACCCATGCGGACCCGACGTTCGAGGTCCACAACTCGATCTTCTACTGCGTGGCCAACATGCCCGGCGCGGTGCCGAACACCTCGACGTACGCCCTGACCAACGCGACCCTGCCGTACGCCGTCGCGCTGGCCGACAAGGGCTGGGTCCAGGCCTGCCGCGACGACCACTCGCTCTCTCTGGGCCTGAACACCCACGCCGGCCGACTCACCAACGGGCCCGTCGGGGAGGCGACCGGGATCGACGTGGCCCACCTCGACGAGGTCCTCGCGGCCGGCTGACGGCGGCACCACCCGGCGGCATCGTGGCCGACGTCGCGCCGGCGCTGCGCACCTACCTGGACCACCTGGCGGTCGAGCGTGGGCTCGCGGCCAACACCCTCACGTCCTATCGGGGCGACCTGCGCCGCTACCTGGCCTTCCTCGCCGAGACCGGCATCGACGACGTGGACGCCGTGACCGAGAGCATGGTGTCGGCGTTCTTGATGCGCCTGCGCGAAGGCGATGCCGACCACCAGCCGCTGTCGGCCACCTCGGCCGGGCGCACCGTGGTGGCGGTGCGCGGGTTCCACAAGTTCTGCGTCGGCGACGGGCTCGCCACCCACGACCCGGCCGCCGCCGTGCGTCCACCGACCCCCGCGCGGCGTCTCCCCAAGGCGCTGCCGCTGGCGGACGTCGAGGCGATCCTCGAGGCCGCCGGAGCCGCCGGCACCTCGCTGGCGCTGCGGGACCGGGCCCTCCTGGAGGTGCTCTACGGCACGGGGGCACGCATCAGCGAGGCCGTGGGGCTCGACGTCGACGACCTCGACCGGGTCGACGGCACGGTGCTGCTGCGGGGGAAGGGCGGCAAGGACCGGCTGGTCCCGGTCGGGTCGTTCGCCATGGCGGCCGTGGATGCCTACCTGGCCCGGGCCCGGCCGGCGCTGGTGGCGGTGAGTGGTTCCGAGCGGGCCGGCCCCCTGTTCCTGAACGCACGGGGAGGCCGCCTGTCGCGGCAGTCCGCGTGGACGGTGCTGGTCCGGGCTGCGGAGCGCGCAGGGGTGACGCGGGACGTGTCACCGCATACCCTGAGACACTCGTTCGCCACGCATCTGCTCGAAGGCGGAGCGGACGTACGCGTGGTCCAAGAGCTTCTGGGTCACGCGTCGGTGACCACGACCCAGATCTACACGCTGGTCACCGTGGACAACCTGAGGGAGGTGTTCGCAGCTGCGCATCCGCGCGCGCGGTGAACACCGGCCCCGACGCCGGTGTCCTCACCGGTCTAGTCATTTCGGGCTAACGGGCCGCCCCGTTGGGCCTACTTCTTTGCCAAACGCATGCCGTCGATCCCATCGGACTCCTATCGTGGCAGCGCCGGACGCAGACCGGCCATCGCTGACCAGGGTCGGGGATGAGGGTTCGACTCGAATCTCTCTGGAGTACCGTTGAGGAACAAACGCCGTGACGCATCGCCGGGTGCGTTCTCAGCCTTCCGCGTCTCGGAGTGGTCGGTCCGCCGCAAGGTCGTCGCCGTACTCGCGATCCCGGTCGCCCTCGCCGCCGTGTTCGGTGGCCTGCGCGTCTCCTCCGAGCTGCAGGCCGCCAGCTCGTACTCGACCGACCAGCAGCGCGCCACCGCGCTCGGACCGGCCATTGACTTCCTGACCGCCACCGAGAACCTCGCCCTTCCGTCCCTGCTGGCCGACCAGGTCGGCGACGGCGAGACCAGCCCGCGCGACCAGTACGCCACCGCGGCGGCCGATCTCACCAGGGCTGCCGCGGCGGCCCACCTGACGGCGAGTCAGCACGCCGACGTCACCAAGATGCTCGCGATCGGCAACACCCTCCAGGACGGCTCCGGCACCGGGATCACCGCCGACCCGCCCGTGGCGCTGAGCGAGATGAACCGGCTCGCGTCCGACCTGATCAACACGACGCTGAACACCGAGGGCACCCCGGATCCCCGCACGCAGGCGCTCATCCAGACCCTGAACGGCCGGCTGTCCCTGGTCAAGCAGCAGGGGCTCGTCGACAGCTACCTGCAGGGCCGCACCCTGCTCGCGCTGACCTGGCTCTCGGCCGAGATCGGTGCCGAGGGCACCGCGTTGGACAACCTGCAGGCGTTCTTCGGCGGACCGCGGGTGGCGAACCTCATCTCCGCCAACGGACAGCGACTCGGCAAGGCGACCAACAAGAACGTGCGGTCCCTGCGGGCCACTCCGCGTCAGTTCGCCGTGTACGACGCCCTCGGCCAGCGGCTGCTGGGCACCATCGAGAGCACCCTGACGACGAACGCCTCCCACTCGAAGTCGCGAGCCCTGACCGACGCCGGCATCATCCTGCTGGCCCTGCTGGCCTCGCTGTTGCTGGCGCTGTTCGTCGCCCGGGCGCTGATCGTCCCGCTGCGCAAGGTGCGGGTCGGAGCGCTCGCGGTGGCCCACGAGAAGCTGCCCGAGACCGTCGCCCGGATCCGGTCGGGCCAGGAGCCCGAGCAGTTCGCTCCCATCCCGGTGCACAGTCACGAGGAGCTCGGCCAGCTCGCCCGTGCGGTCGACGACATGCACAAGCAGGCCGTCACCCTGGCGACCGGCGAGGCCCAGCTGCGCTCGCAGGTCGGCGCGATGTTCGTGACGCTGTCGCGCCGCAACACGACCCTGGTCAACCAGCAGCTCGCCCTGATCGAGTCGCTCGAGCAGGACGAGGAGGACCCGCAGCGCCTCGAGCAGCTGTTCAGCCTCGACCACCTGGCCACCCGCATGCGCCGGACCGCCGAGAGCCTGGTGATCCTCGGCGGTACGTCGGGGCGCACCGCCGGCTTCGAGGAGCTGAGCGTCTCCGACGTCATCCACGCCGCGGTCTCCGAGGTACAGGACTACCAACGGGTGCGCATCGACGCGGCCCCGGACCGGATGATCTCCGGCCGGGTGGCGTCCGACGCGGTCCACCTGATGGCGGAGCTCATCGACAACGCCCTGTCGTACTCGCCTCCGGGAAGCCCGGTGACCATCCAGGCCGCCGAAGAGGACGGCAAGGTCGAGATCGAGGTCATCGACAGTGGTCTCGGCATGGCCGGCGAGGCACTCGCCCAGGTCAACGACGCGCTCAAGACCGGTGGCGAGGTCACCGTCGACACCGCTCGCCGCATGGGCCTGTTCGTGGTCAGTCGGCTCGCGGAGGAGCACGGCCTGAGAGTCAAGCTCCGTCGCAACACCAACGGTGGCGGCATCATCGCGTCGGTCCACCTGCCCGCCTCGGTGCTGGTGGGTGACAGCCCGGTCGAGCACGTCTCGGTGCTCGACGCCCCGGAGGAGATCGAGGAGCCCGTGGCGCCGGTCGTCGACGAGGAGCCCGAGGAGGAGTACGACCCCTACCTCGAGCGGATCGAGGAAGCGATCGCCGCCGTCACCGGCCTGCCGCGCCGTCGCCCCGGCCAGGCCGTCGCGGCCGAGCCGACCCCCCGGACCGCTTCGGTCGGCATGTTCGAAGCCGGCCCGAGCCCGGAGCTGCCGGCCGCCTTCGAGCCGGTCCCCCTGCCGAGCATGGAGGAGTCCGAGGCCGTGCCCGACGCCCCGGACGACGAGCCGGCCGCCGTTCCTGCGGCTGCGTACGACGCCCCCGACACCGGCCAGGAGGACGGGCACGACGACGTCCCGGAGGACGTCGAGGAGCTCGGTCTAACCGCTGACCACGACACCGACGAGGACGAGGACGACCAGGTGCTCGCCGAGGTGGTGACCCCGGACTTCGGGGCCGACCGCCGCGAGCCGGCCGCGACGTCCGACCACGCCGAGCCGGACACGAGCGCCGGGGACGTCGAGGTTGACGAGGCGTCGGCGTCCCTGGCCGAGCCGGCCGCGGAGGCCGACGACGTCGCCGAGCCGTCGCACGAGGCACCCGAGCCGTTCGTCGCTCGGCTGGCCGCGCACCTCGAGGCGCCGGTGGACGAGGCGCCGGTGGACGAGGCGCCGGTGGACGAGGCGCCGGTGGAGGCGCCGGTGCGCCTGCAGATCCGCCGCCCGCTGTCGGCCGCACCCGCGGCGTCCGCCCTCGAGGGAGACTTCGTGGCCGCCGACGGCCGGTCGGGCGAGTCCCCGATCTTCGGCCAGCTCCAGTCCAACTGGCTCAGCGAGGGCGACGAGCCCGAGGAGCGGTGGTCGCCCAACGAGGTCGACCGTGGCTGGGATGCGGCGGAGCGCGCCGAGACGACCGACGTGGAGAGCACCACTCGTACCGGCCTGCCGGTACGCCGTCCTGGCGGCCGCCTGCTGCCCGGTGGCGTGTCGCAGGAGCCCGCGAAGGCCGTCCGTGACCCGGAGGCCATCCGCAACCGCCTGGCCGCACATGCGGCGGGCGTCTCCCGAGGCCGAGCGGCCGCGGCGGCAGAACCCATTTCCGACGATTACGCGCACGAGGAGACTGGACCCGCATGACCGAGAGCCTCCAGGCAGAGATGACGGCAGTCGAGACCGAGACCCGGGAGCTCGACTGGGTCGTGAACCGGTTCGTCGACAGCGTTCCCGGGGCGGCGCACGCCGTTCTGGTGTCCGCCGACGGGCTTCTCATGGCCGCGAGCGGGCGGCTTCCCGCGGAGCGTGCCGAGCAGGTGGCGGCCGTGTCGTCCGGGCTCGCCAGCCTGGCCACCGGAGCCGCGCGCCTGTTCGAGGGCGGCGCGGTCCTGCAGACCATCGTGGAGATGGAGAACGGCTTCATGCTCCTGATGAGCGTGGGCGACGGGTCGCACCTCGCGGTGCTGACCCAGGCCACGGCCGACATCGGGCAGGTGGGCTACGAGATGGCCCTCCTGGTCGAGCGGGTCGGTCAGATGGTGCAAGCCCAGGCCCGGGTGCACGGGGTGTAGGGGGGATGACATGGCACACGATCCCGAGGTCGAGCAGATGCACGCGAGCCCGCCGGCCGCACGCATCGTCCGACCGTACGCACTGACCGCGGGGCGCACCCGGACCCCGGTCGACCTCCCCTTGGAGGCGACGTTGCGGCTGGACACCAGCGCCACGCGACGGGCCTGGGGCGAGGACGTGCAGGGAAAGATCATCGGGATCTGTGACCTGCGGTCCGTGGCCGAGGTCTCGGCCCTGGTGCAACGCCCCATCGGTGTCGTCCGCGTGCTGCTCGGAGATCTCGTCCAGCAGGGTTACGTCCACGTACAGGCGACCTTGACCGAGAACTCCACCGACGACGAACGCTTCGACCTCCTCGAAAGGACCCTCCGTGGACTCCGTGCTCTCTAATGGGCTCTCGAACGGCAGCCGCACCGCTGCCTCGACGAAGATCGTCGTGGCCGGCGGGTTCGGCGTGGGCAAGACGACTCTGGTCGGATCGGTCTCGGAGATCGTGCCGCTGCGCACCGAGGCGTTGGTGACCAACGAGTCGGTCGGCGTCGACGATCTCGCCCAGACTCCCGCGAAGTCGACCACGACGGTCGCGATGGACTTCGGCCGGATCACTCTCGCCGAGGACCTGGTCCTCTACCTGTTCGGAACACCGGGCCAGAAGCGCTTCTGGTTCATGTGGGACGACCTCGTGCGGGGCGCGATCGGCGCCATCGTGCTCGTCGACACCGCCCGTCTCGACGCGGCGTTCGCCCCGCTGGACTACTTCGAGTCCAAGAACGTCCCGTTCATCGTGGCCGTCAACGAGTTCGACACCGGGCCGAAGTATCCGCTCCACGAGATCGCGGAGGCCCTGGCCCTGCGCGACGACGTACCGCTGATCACCGTGGACGCGCGCGACCGCGACTCCGCCAAGCGCGCGCTCATCCGGATCACCGAGTTCGCCCTCACCCGGCTCGCCTCGAACCAGCGCACCGCCTGATCCAGGGGCGCAGTCAGCCCTCGACCACGCGGACGTCGTAGCGACCCTCCGCGAAGCCCTGACGCACGACCTTCTTGTCGAACTTGCCGACCGACGTGCGTGGCACCTGGTCGATGAACGCCCAGGCGTCCGGCAGCTGCCACTTCGCGAACGACGCGGCGAGGTGCTCACGCAGCTGCTCGGGGGTCACGCTGGCCCCCTCGCGGACGACGACCGTGGCCAGCGGCCGCTCCTGCCACTTCTCGTCGGGGATACCCACCACGGCGGCCTCGACCACGTCGGGGTGGCCCATCAGGGCATTCTCGAGGGAGACCGAGGAGATCCACTCGCCACCCGACTTGATCACGTCCTTGGCCCGGTCCGTCAGCGTGATGTAGCCGAGGTCGTCGAGGGTGCCGACGTCGCCGGTGCGCAGCCACCCGTCGTGGAACTTCTCCGCGGAGTCGCCCGTGTCGGTGTCGCCGGGCCGGTGGTAGTAGCCGCCGGTGACCCACGGCCCGCGGACCTCGAGCTCGCCCACCGACGCTCCGTCCCAGGGGAGTGCCGATCCGTCGTCGCCGACGATCCGGCCCTCCACCCCGCACAGGAGCCGCCCCTGCGTGCCGCGGTAGGCCCACTGGTCGTCACCGTCGACGCCGATCGGCACCAGGCCGGCCGACGCGACCGGCGAGGTCTCGGTCATGCCCCAGGCCTGGCGGACGTAGAGGTCGTGCCGCTCCTGAAGCCCTCGCTGCAGCGACACCGGTACCGCCGAGCCGCCGCACAGGATCAGGCGCAGGGAGTCCAGGCGTACGCCGTCGTGGCCGTCGAGATAGGACAGCACGTCGTTCCACACCGTCGGCACGGCGCCGGAGACGGTGGGCCGGCTGGCCTGGATGAACCGGACCAGCGGCTCGGCCTGCAGGAAGCGGTCGGGCATGCACAGCGAAGCCCCGGTCATCATCGCGGCATACGCGAGGCCCCAGGAGTTGGCGTGGAACATCGGCACGATCGGCAGCACCCGGTCGTGGAAGTCGATGCCGGCGGCGTTGCCGGTGGCGACCGCCTGGGAGTGCAGCCAGGCGGAGCGGTGGCTGTAGACCACGCCCTTGGGGTTGCCCGTGGTGCCGCTGGTGTAGCACATGGCCGCTCCGTCGCGCTCGTCGACGGCGGGCCAGTCGAAGGTCTCCGGCCGTTCCGCGAGGACGTCCTCGTAGAGGACGACCTCCTTGCCGGATGCGCGGAGAGCGTCGAGATCGGCGTCGGCCGCGGCCGGCCCGGCCACCAGGACGTGGGTGACGGTCTCGAGCCGTGGCAGCTCCTTGGCCAGCAGTGGGACGAGCGTGTCGTCGACGATCACGACCCGGTCCTCGGCGTGGTTGGCGATGTAGACCAGCTGCTCGGGGAAGAGCCGGATGTTGAGGGTGTGCAGCACGGCGCCCATCGACGGGACCGTCAGGTAGGCCTCGAGGTGCTCGACGTTGTTCCACATGAACGTCGCGACGCGCTGGTCGGCATCGATGCCGAGGTCACGCAGCCCGTGCGCGAGCTGGGCCGCACGGCGTCCGACCTCGTCGTACGTGCGGCTGCGGGTGCCGTCGGCGGTCGCCGTGACGACCTCGGAGTCGGCGTGCACCCTCGTGCCGTGGTGCATCACCGAGCCGATCGTGAGCTGGGCGTCCTGCATGGTGCTCTTCAAAGGGGTCTCCTCACGATTCGGCCGCGTGGTCCCCATCTTGCTCCGAGACCGCTCCGCACGCACGCACGCCCGGTGGAACGGGCCTGCCGTCACCGCGCTTTCCTATGCTGGCGCCGTGACCTCACCAGCGCCCGGAGTCGTTCATCGTTCCGTGGCAGCCGGACGATGACGACCGCACTGCGACTCCTCGCCGAGGTCTCCATCGACGAAGTGGCGATCGCGGGGCCGCGGTCGGCCGACCTGCTGGCGGCCCTCGCGCTGCACCCGTCCGGGCTGTCCGACCACCGGCTCCTGGCGGAGGTCTGGTCCGACCACGCGCCGAGCCCCGAAGGCGCTCCAGGTGCAGGTGTCACGCGCCTCGTCGAGGTACTGGGTGGTCAGCAGGACCGTGCACCCGTTGGCGACGAGGTCGCGGATCGTGTCCCACATCCGACCACGGGCGCGCGGGTCGAGCCCGGTCGTCGGCTCGTCGAGGAGGATCAACGGCGGCCGGGTGATCAGGCTGGCGGCCAGGTCGAGACACCGCCGCATGCCACCGGAGTGGGCCGAGATCGGCTTGGCGACTCCCTGGAGCCGGGCGAAGATCATCAGGTTCTCGGTCGCCGTGAGGTTTCTCGTCGTGCGACGCGTACTGCCCGGTGACCCGAGCAGCTGTCGGGCGACGTGGGGCTCGCGGCGTACGTCGTGGCCGAAGATCGCGGCCCGGCCGTCGTCGATCGGGAGCAGCGTGGCGAGCATCTTCAGCATGGTGGTCTTGCCGGCGCCGTTCGGGCCGAGCACGCCGAAGACCTGCCCCCGGCGTACCTCGAGGTCGACGTGGTCGACGGCGCGCTGCTCACCGAAGGTCTTGACCAGGCCCTCGGCCCGGACTGCGGGTGTGGTCTCGTTCGTGGCTCCAGCATGGGGGCGGGTGGTCACACCGTGGATTCACCACGGATTCACGGTGGAAACAGCTCCCGGCGGTGCTCGCGTCGCCCCGCCGCCCGGCGCGCTGCGCTGGGTAGCCTGAGGCCCATGTCCGAGGTCGCCCCGCGTCGCCCGCGTGGCTCGCGCTGGGAGCCACTCACGGTGGGCATCGACATCGGCGGCACCAAGGTGCTCGGCGCCGTGATCGACTCCACGGGCACGATCGTCGCGGTCGACCGTCGTCCGACCGAGGGCCACGACGTCCGCAAGGTCGAGGACACGATCGTCGATCTGGTGACCGGGTTCGCCCGCCAGTACGACATCGCGGCGGTCGGGATCGGAGCCGCCGGCTTCGTCGACGCCACGCGCACCGTGGTGATGTTCTCCCCACACCTCGACTGGCGCCGCGAGCCGCTGCGGGCCCGCATCGCGGAGCGGGTCCGGCTTCCCGTGGTCGTCGACAACGACGCCAACGCCGCGGCGCTCGCGGAGTGCCGGTTCGGGGCCGGCCGCGGTCACCGGTTCGTGCTCTGCGTGACGCTCGGCACGGGCATCGGCGGGGCGCTGGTCCTCGACAACCGGGTCTACCGCGGCGCGAACGGGATGGCGGGGGAGTTCGGCCACATGCAGGTGGTCCCCGACGGCCACTGGTGCGAGTGCGGCAACCGCGGGTGCTGGGAGCAGTACGCCTCCGGCAACGCCCTCGTACGCGACGCGCGCGAGCTGGTGCGATCGAGCTCGCCGATGGCGCATCGCCTGCGGGCGCTCGTCGACGGCGATGCAGAGGCTCTGGAGGGTCCCCAGATCACCCAGGCGGCTCGTGATGGCGACCCGCTCTCGGTGGAGCTGCTCGGCGACGTGGGCCGCTGGCTCGGAGTGGGTCTCGCCGGCATGGCAGCGGCGTTCGACCCCGGCTGCATCATCATCGGTGGCGGGCTGTCCGACGCCGGCGACCTGCTGATCGGGCCCACCAAGCGAGCCTTCTCGCGCTCGCTGACCGGCCGCGGACATCGCGACGAACCGGTCATCGCCCGAGCCGAGCTCGGCCCCAACGCCGGCTTCATCGGGGCAGCAGACATGGCGCGCTCAGCGGCGCGCCGGTCGCGACGCGGCCGCGTCCGGCGTACCCGCATCTCACGCACCCGTCGTCGTCTCTTCGAACGCCCGGGCGCCACCGGCGCCGGCTGACGCCGGCTGACGCCGACTGACGCCGCTCGTGTCGGCGCCCCGTACTCCTGATCGGACCGGGCCGCAACTGGTCCAACCGTCCGTGCACAGGCTTGTGCACAGCCGGCCCGGTGCCTGTGCAGTCCCCTCCGGGACTGTGCACACTCTGTGCACAGATTCGGCTCGGCCCTGGGGGATTTCCCGAACGTGTTGAGGACCCTCGGCGCGCCCTCCTACAGTCACGGCGTACCTCGGGCAACATGTCGCAAAGTCGACAAATTGCCACCCGACACCTGGAGAGCACACATGCCTGGGATCTTCTCGCGCGGCCACACCGCCGCCGACGCACCCGCGATGCCGCCGAAGGTCCCCCTGCCCGCGCCGACGGAGACGCTCGAGCAGCCGGCGGCTGCCGCCCCGGGCGCGGAGACCGAGCCGCTGTCGTTCCTGCGCCCCGACGACGAGCGGGAGCCCGCTGTCGCAGCAGAGGAGTCGCCGGTCGAGGACGTCGTGCTCGGTCCGACGGGACGGCCGATGCCGGTGTTCCCCGACCCGCCGCCGTTGACCTCCCACGGACACGCACGCGTGATCTCGATGTGCAACCAGAAGGGTGGGGTCGGCAAGACCACGACCACGATCAACCTCGGTGCCTCCCTCGCGGAGCTCGGCCGCCGGGTACTGCTGGTCGACTTCGACCCCCAGGGCTCGCTGTCGGTGGGCCTCGGTCTCAACCCTCACGACATGGAGCTGACCGTCTACAACCTGCTCATGCAGCGCGAGGTCACCCTCGATGACGTGGTCGTGCCGTCCGGGGTCGAGGGCATGGATCTGCTGCCCTCCAACATCGACCTGTCGGCCGCGGAGGTGCAGCTGGTGCACGAGGTCGCGCGCGAACAGACGCTGCAGCGCGTGCTCGGTCCGGCCGTGGAGAAGTACGACGTCATCCTCATCGACTGCCAGCCGTCCCTGGGTCTGCTCACCGTCAACGCGCTGACCGCCTCGCACGGCGTGATCGTCCCCTTGGAGTGCGAGTACTTCGCGCTGCGGGGGGTCGCCCTGCTCAAGACGACGATCGACAAGGTGCGCGAGCGGTTGAACCCCGGCCTGGAGATCGACGGGGTGCTCGGCACCATGTTCGACGGCCGGACGCTGCACAGCCGCGAGGTGATGGACCGCCTGGTGCAGGCCTGGGGCGACAAGGTCTTCCACACCGTGATCCGCCGCACCGTGAAGTTCTCCGACTCCACGGTCGCCGGCGAGCCGATCACGGCGTACGCCTCCACCTCCACCGGCGCCGACGCCTACCGCCAGCTCGCGAGGGAGGTGTCGCTCCGGTGGCTCGACGCGTGAACCTGCCCGCCGCCGACGACCTGTTCCGCTCGACCGACCCGACCGAGGTCGCGGCGGTCCGCGAGCGGACTGTGCGCGCCGTACCGACGGAGCCGAGCGGTCAGGACGGCGAGGACGCCAGGCGCCGGCCCAGTGGCCGGGTGCGGCACGACGAGAAGATCACGATCTACGTCACCGCCGACGAGCTGGTCGACATGGAGCACGCCCGGCTCGAGCTGCGACGCCATCACGGGCTTGCCGTCGACCGCGGGCGCCTGGTCCGCGAGGCGGTGGCGATGGTGCTGGCCGATCTCGAGGAGCACGGCCGTGACAGCATGCTCGTGCAACGCCTGACCGAGGACTGACCTACCGCAGATGTCTGTCGCCACCGCGTCGGACCCCACGGGGTCGGCTGCCATGACCGAGTCCACCTCGGAGGCCTCCCACGCCTTCGAGGTGCGGCTCGACAACTTCGAGGGCCCCTTCGACCTCCTGCTCAGCCTGATCTCCAAGCACAAGCTGGACATCACCGAGGTGTCCCTGTCGACCGTCACCGACGAGTTCATCGCCCACGTGAAGCAGGGCTCGAGCGACGAGGCATGGGACCTGGAGCAGACCTCGTCGTTCCTGCTCGTCGCCTCGACCCTGCTCGACCTGAAGTCGGCGCGGCTGCTGCCGCAGGGCGAGATCGAGGATGAGGAGGACCTGGCGCTGCTCGAGGCGCGCGACCTGCTCTTCGCCCGGCTGCTGCAGTACCGTGCCTTCAAGCAGGTGGCGGCCGTGCTCGAGGGACGGCTCGCGGGAGAGTCGCTGCGCCACCCACGGGCGGTCGGCCTCGAGGAACGCTACGCCGGCCTGCTCCCCGAGGTGCTGATCGGGATCGGCCTCGACGCGTTCGCGGCGCTCGCCGCCAAGGCGCTGGAACCCAAGCCGGAGCTCGAGCTCTCGCTGCAGCACATCCACGCCCCGGCGGTCTCGGTGCGCGAGCAGGCCGAGCTGGTGGCTGACCGGCTCCGTCGTACCGGCACGATGACCTTCCGCGCGCTCTGTGGCGACGCGGCCGACACCTTGACCACGGTCGCGCGGTTCCTGGCCCTGCTGGAGCTGTTCCGCGAGCATGTCGTCGCGTTCGACCAGGTCTCGCCGCTGGGCGAGCTGACGGTGCGCTGGACCGGGGGGGACGACCCGGAGTCGGTCGCCGACCTCCGGATCGACGAGTTCGAGGGTGCCCCCGAGCCGGCGCCCGAGCCCGAGGCCTACCAGGCCGATGACGATCATCATCACGACCACGAGGAGACGCCATGACCGAGGACGTGCTGGAGGTCGCGGTCGCGGAGCTGCGTCCGTCGCTGGAGGCGCTGCTGATGATCGCCGACCAGCCGCTCGACGAGACGACGCTGGCCACGGCGGTGGGTGCGCCCGTGGCCGAGGTGTCGGCGGCCCTGGCCGACCTCGCCGGTGAGTACGCCGACCAGGGGCGAGGCTTCGAGCTGCGCAACGTCGCGGGTGGCTGGCGGTACTACACGCGCGAGGAGTTCGCGCCGGTCGTCGAGGCGTTCGTGCTCGACGGGCAGCAGGCGCGGCTCACCCAGGCCGCGCTCGAGACGCTGGCGGTGGTGGCCTACAAGCAACCGGTGTCGCGCGCCCGGGTCTCGGCGATCCGAGGAGTCAACGTCGACGGGGTCATGCGCACGCTGCTCACGCGCGGCCTGGTCGAGGAGGCGGGGGAGGACCACTCCACCGGGGCCCACCTCTACCGGACGTCGTCGTACTTCCTGGAGCGGATCGGGGTCACCTCCCTCGACGAGCTGCCGGAGCTCGCGCCGTACCTGCCCGACCTCGACGACCTGGACGACCTCGAGGACGAGCTCGGCGGAGCGTCCGGTCCCTCGGACTCCACCCTTCGCGAGGCCTCGTCCGACGGCTCCTCAGGAGCCACGTGAGCGGACCGCTGCTCGACCGCGACGAGGACGGCCTGGTCCGGCTGCACAAGCTGCTGGCCCGTTCTGGGGTCGCCTCGCGGCGCAAGTGCGAGGAGCTGATGCTGGCCGGAGAGGTCGTCGTCGACGGTGAGCCGGTCACGCGGCTCGGCACCAAGGTCGACCCGACGACGGCGGTGATCCGCGTGGCCGGCAAGCGTCTTCCGCCGATGTCGCCGAACGTCTACCTCGTGCTCAACAAGCCGGTCGGCGTCACTTCCACGATGTCGGACCCCCACGCTGCGCGCACGCTGTCCGACCTGGTCGCCGACCGTCCCGAACGGCTCTTCCACGTCGGCCGCCTCGACACCGACACCTCGGGTCTCCTGCTGCTGACCAACGACGGCGAGTTCGCCCAGCGGATGGCCCATCCGTCGTACGAGGTCGACAAGACGTACGTCGCCACCGTCGACGGCGTCGTGTACCCGAAGGTGCTGAAGACACTGCTGGCCGGCGTGACCCTGGAGGACGGGCCGGTCACGGTCTCGTCGGTGCGGCTGGTCGGCGGCAGGGGCAGTGCCCGCGACGGCTCGATCGTCGAACTGGTGATCCACGAGGGGCGCAACCGGATCGTGCGCCGGTTGCTGGAGCACGTCGGTCATCCGGTGCGCCAGCTCACCCGCACCGCCATCGGGCCGATCGTGCTCGGCCGGCTCGGTGCCGGCGAGATGCGCGACCTGACGAACGACGAGCTGGGCGCGCTGCTGGACGCCGCCAGCCTGTGAGGACGGCCGAAAAGCGCGGGACGTGTGCGGCGACGGTGCCTAGCATGACGGGGTGCTGCGAGGCGAGGACGTCTACCTGCGGGTCCGCGACGAGACCGATGTGGCGGTGCTGCACCGCGAGCTCTACGAGGACGTGGCCGCCCATGCCCGGGCCGACGGGCGATGGTGGCGTCCGACGCCGGTGGCCCACTCGCCGTACGCCGTCCGCGCTCCCAGCGACGACGTCGCCCCGTTCACGGTGGTGGCGGTCGACGGCGACGCGGTGGCGGGAGAGGCGTTGCTGTGGAGCATCGACCTCCACAACCGGTATGCGCACGTCGGGATCGCGCTGCTGCGGCCGATGCGTGGCCGCGGCCTCGGCACCCAGACCCTGGGGCTGCTGGGTCACTACGCGTTCGACGTGCTGGGCCTCCACCGGCTGCAGCTGGAGACCCTCGCGGACAACGCCGCGATGATCGCCTCGGCCGAGAGGGCGGGCTACCGCCACGAGGGGACCCTGCACGAGTCCGCCTGGGTGCTGGGCTCGTTCGTCGACGAGGTGGTCATGGGACTGACCGTCTCCGGGTGAGGCCGGGGCGAGACCGCGACGGACGGGTCGCGTGCCTGAGGACCCGCCATGGACCGTCCTCAGGCACACGACCCGGTCGCCGTTAGGGTCGGGGCGTGGCAGTGAGGGCCGTACGCGGGGCGACGCAGCTCGACGTCGACGAACGCGACCACATGCTCGAGCGGGTCACCGAGATGGTGACCCAGGTGATGGACGCCAACGGCTGGGACGTCGACGACTTCATCTCGATCATCTTCACCGCCACCACCGACCTGGTCTCGGAGTTCCCGGCGTACGCCGCCCGGATCCTCGGGTTCACCGACGTGCCGCTGATCTGCACCCGTGAGCTCGAGATCGAGCGGTCGATGCCGCGCGTCGTACGGATGATGGCCCACGTCGAGAGCGACCTGCCGCGCGCCGACATCACCCACGTCTACCTGCACGGCGCGGCCGCCCTGCGACGTGACCTGGCCCGGGTGCGGGCAGTGCCCGATGAGTGAGGGGCTCCCGGAGCCCGTGCTGGTCGTGGGCACCGGCCTGCTCGGTACGTCGCTCGGGCTGGCCCTGCGCAGGCGTGGCGTGGAGGTGCTGCTGACCGACCGCAACCCCGAGCAGGTGCGCACTGCCAGCGGTCTGGGTGCGGGACATGCGTACACCGGCGGCCCGGTCGGCCTCGTCGTGGTCGCGGTCCCGCCGGACCACGTGGGCGCCGAGATCGCCCGCGCGCTGGCCGAGACGGACGCGGTCGTGACCGACGTCGGCAGCGTGAAGACCGCACCCCTGCGCGAGCTCGACGGCGTCGCGGGCACCGAGCGGTACGCCGGGGGCCACCCGATGGCGGGCAGCGAGCGTTCCGGCCCACTCGCCGCAACGCCGACGCTCTTCGACGGACGGCCGTGGGCGGTGACACCGCACAGCGGGTCCAGCCCGGCGGCGACCACCGCTGTCCTGGCACTGGCCGAGGCCGCCGGTGCGAGCGTCGTACGGCTCAGTCCGGAGGAGCACGACGCAGCCGTGGCCCGTACGTCGCACCTGCCGCACCTGCTGTCCGTGCTCGTCGCGGGTCGTCTCGCCGACGCGCCGGTCGACCACCTCGCGCTCAGCGGCCAGGGGGTCCGCGACGTCACCCGTGTCGCCGGCGGCGATCCGGCGCTCTGGCAGCAGATCGTGACCGGGAACGCCGCCGCCGTCGCGGGTCTGCTCACCCAGGTGCGTGACCAGCTGGACGTCCTGATCGACGCCGTGGCCACGGGCGACCGGGACTCTCTCGGTGAGATCCTGCAACGTGGCGTGGACGGCACCCGAGCCATCCCGGGAAAGCACGGAGGCCCCCTACGCCCGACGGTCTCGGTCTTCGTCTCGGTGCCCGACCATCCCGGCGAGCTCGCCAGGCTCTTCGCCGACGCCGGCGCCAGCGACGTCAACATCGAGGACGTGCGGATCGACCACGACCCCGCACGCGAGACGGGCCTGGTGGAGCTGCTCGTCGACGAGACTCGCGCCGACCACCTCCACACCGCGCTCGGCCAACGCGGCTGGGTGACCCACCGCTAGGAGCTCGCCGAATCACGGGAGACCCGTGTCGGCCACTAGTCTGAGCCGTTGATCCCGGCCCCTCATCGGTGGTCGAGTGGAGTCGAGACCAGGAGAAGCACCGTGAGCAGCGCACGCACCGGCGTGGTCGTCGCGATCGACGGTCCCTCCGGCTCGGGCAAGTCCAGCACGTCGCGCGGCGTTGCGACGCGGCTCGGGCTGCGCTATCTCGACACCGGTGCGATGTACCGGGCGATGACCTGGTGGATGCTGCAGCACGGCGTGCCCGTGGACGACGCCCCGGCGGTGGCCGAGCGCTGCGGGGAGCCGGTGATCGAGACCGGCACCGACCCGCAGAACCCCACCATCGCCGTCGACGGCACCGACGTGGCTCGCGCCATCCGGACCGCCGAGGTCACCTGTGCCGTGTCGCCCGTCAGCGCGGTGCCCCAGGTGCGGGCACGGCTCCTCGGGCTCCAGCGCGCGGCGATCGACGGGGGCGGCATCGTCGTCGAGGGTCGCGACATCGGCTCGGTCGTGGCGCCGGACGCCGACCAGAAGGTCTACCTCACCGCCGACGCCACCGCCCGGGCCGCCCGGCGGGCCGCCGAGGAGGGTGGCGCGGACCTGTCCGCGACCGAGACCTCCCTGCTGGCGCGCGACCGGATCGACTCCACGCGCACCGCCTCGCCGCTGATGATGGCCGAGGGCGCCGTCCACGTCGACAGCACGCCGTACACGCTCGAGGAGGTCGTCGACCTCATCGTGGGTCTCGTCGAGGACGCCGGATGACCCTGCACCGACACCCCCCGACCTGGCTGCTGCACGGCGGGCGGCCGGTGAGCCGCTGGCTGATCCGGCGGCGGTACGACGTCCGCGAGCACGGCACCGGTCAGGTGCCGCCGCAGGGGCCGGTGATCGTCGCCGCCAACCACACCGGCGTCATCGACGGCCCGCTGCTGGCGATCTTCGGCCCTCGTCCGGTGCATGCGCTGACCAAGGAGGAGATGTTCCGCGGCCGGCTCGGGCCACTTCTGCGGGCGACCGGCCAGATCCGGCTCGACCGGTTCAGCAGCGATCTGCGGGCGATCCGCACCTGCCTGCACGTGCTCGAGCACGGGGGAGCGGTCGGGATCTTCCCGGAGGGCAACCGTGGTGCCGGCGACCTCCACCGCTTCCGCAACGGCGCGGCGTACCTGGCACTCGTCACCGGCGCCCCCGTCGTCCCGCTGATGATGTTCGGCACCCGGCCGCCGGGCGGCGGGAAGGACGCCGTGCCACCGCACCGTGGCGTGATCGACCTGGTGTACGGCGCGCCGTACCGCGTCGAGCGCACGCCCTGGCCGCGGACCCGCACCCTGGTGGCCGCGACCAGTGAGGCACTGCACG
>JAICHQ010000041.1 GCA_025924815.1 Nocardioides sp. | reverse complement strand
GGTCCGCGCCCAGCTTGACCAGCACCTGGGCTGCGACGCCCTCTCCCTCACGGATCAGTCCGAGCAGGATGTGCTCGGTCCCGATGTAGGAGTGGCCGAGCTGGAGGGCCTCGCGCAGCGACAGCTCGAGGACCTTCTTGGCGCGCGGCGTGAAGGGGATGTGGCCGCTCGGGGCCTGCTGGCCCTGACCGATGATCTCCTCGACCTGGGCGCGCACGGCCTCCAGCGAGATGTCGAGGCTCTCCAGAGCCTTCGCGGCGACGCCCTCGCCCTCGTGGATCAGACCGAGCAGGATGTGCTCGGTGCCGATGTAGTTGTGGGAGAGCATGCGGGCCTCTTCTTGGGCCAGCACGACCACCCGCCGGGCTCGGTCAGTGAACCGCTCGAACATGCTTCTCGCTCCTCCATGCGGAAAACAGGGGACGCCCTGCCTAGGCGGCGAGCGTCACCTCTTCCAACTGCTGGTCCAGCCTACGTGTTCCCCGGCCCGCTCACCTGCCGTCCGCTCACAGCGAACGGCTGAGCGCTTGCGGAGCGTGGTCTCGACGGGCTCGACCGACGGGAGCTAGTGGGCGGCCTCGAATGCCTCGCGGACCTCGGAGGGGATGCGGCCACGGTCGGGGACCTTGCGACCCGTGGACCGTGCCCAGTCGCGGATCTCGCGGGCACTGGTGCCGACCTGGGTACGGCGCTTCGCCCCGGCGGTGCGGCCACCGGCCTTGCGCGCGACTCCGACGTAACGGGACAGGGCGTCCCGCAATGCCTTGGCGTTCTTGTCGTTGAGGTCGATCTCGTAGCTGCGCCCGTCGAGGCTGAAAGAGACGGTCTCGCTGGCGGCGCCGCCGTCGAGATCGTCCTCGAGGGTGATGTGGACCTTCTGTGCCATCTGAGGATGTCCTTTCGGGGACGACGAGCCGCGATTGTGCAGGCCTACCGGCCTGCGCGGGGAAAAGATACGCGAAACCCTCATCGCGCACAAACCACCACGCAAACACCGATCGATAGGACAACGATATTCCCCCATTGAGGGGTGCGCCCTTCACCGGTTACGCAGATAGACCAGCTCCAGGCCCCGGAGGGTCAACCACGGGTCGTGCTCGGTGAAACAGCGACACTCGTCATAGACCAGAGGGGCCAGGTGACCGGTGGCGACGACCGCGACCGAAGACGGCTCGGAGGCGAGTTCCTCGATCACTCGGGCGACAATTCCGTCGACCTGGCTGGCGACGCCGAACACCATTCCCGACTGGAGCGCCTCGACGGTGTTGCGGGCGATCACCGACCGGGGTCGGCGCAATTCGACCATCCTTAATTGGGCCCCCCGTCGTTCCAGCGCCTCCAGCGATATCTCGATCCCCGGCGATATGGCCCCGCCGACGTACTGACCCTGCGAATTCACCACGTCGAATGTCGTTGCCGTGCCGCCGAAGTCGACCACGACGACCGGCCCGCCGTACCGGGTCGTCGCCGCGAGCGCGTTCACGATGCGGTCGGTGCCTACCTCGCGCGGGTTGTCGGTCAGCACGGGTACCCCGGTACGGACGCCGGGCTCCACGACGACGCTCGGGAGGTCGCCGAAGTCGTGGCGGAGCAGGGTGCGCCACTCCTGCAGCACGACGGGCACCGTGGAGCAGACCACGATGCCGCGGATCTCGGGCTCCCGCGCCCCCAGGAGTCCCCGGATCAGGACCGTCCACTCGTCGGCGGTGCGGGCCTCGACCGTCGCCACCCGCCAGTGGGCCGCCACCTCGCCGTCGTCGATCAGCCCCAGGACGGTGTGGCTGTTGCCGATGTCGACGGCCAGCAGCGCTCCACCGGAGGTCATCGCAGATCCAGCCCGAGGTCGAAGACCTGCACGGAGTGGGTCAGGGCGCCGACGGAGATAAAGTCGACGCCGGTCGCGGCCACCTCGCGCGCCCGGTCCAGGGTGAGGCCTCCCGACGCCTCGAGCGTGGCGCGCCCGGCGGTGATCCCCACCGCCTTCGCCATCGTCTCGGTGTCCATGTTGTCGAGCAGGATCTCGCGACAGCCCGCGGCCAGCAGCTCGCGCAGCTGGTCGAGGTCGGTGACCTCCACCTCGACCCGCAGCGTCGGGTCGGCCGCGCGGACCAGCTCGTACGCCGCCACCACCCCGCCGGCGGCCACCACGTGGTTGTCCTTGACCATGGCGCGGTCGGACAGGCCGAACCGGTGGTTCGTGCCGCCGCCGCACCGCACGGCGTACTTCTGCAGGGCCCGGTACGTCGGCAGGGTCTTCCGGGTGTCGAGCACCCGGGCACCCGTGCCCGCGAGCGCCGCGACCCAGCGGCTGGTCGCGGACGCGACGCCGGACAGGTGGGAGGCGAAGTTCAGGGCCGTGCGCTCGGCGGTGAGCAGGTCCTGGAGCGGACCGGAGACGGTCATCACGATGTCACCGGCCGTCACGTGCATCCCGTCGGGCAGGCGTGCAGTCACCTCGAGGTCGGCGCCCAACGCGTATCGGAACACCAGCTCGGCCACGCCCAGCCCGGCCACCACGCCGGCCTCTCGGGCGCCGATGTCGCCCGTGCCGTGCCCCATCGGGGGCATCGCACTGCTGGTGACGTCGCGTCCGCCGTCGGGCAGGTCCTCGTCGAACGCGCGGACGACCATCTCGTAGACGTCACGGGGATCGAGCCGGGCTCCGACCAGCTCCTCCAGCAACGGCCGCGGAAGGTCGGCGTACGGCGTACGGGCGATCACTCGGCCTCCCGGCGTCGGTGCTGGGCGGAGGAGCGGCGGGTGGCCGGGGTCATGTCGTCACCCCGAGGAGCTCGTCGGTCGGCGCAGCGGCGTGGAACTCCTCGC
This sequence comes from Nocardioides sp., assembly GCA_025924815.1. Taxonomy (GTDB): domain Bacteria; phylum Actinomycetota; class Actinomycetes; order Propionibacteriales; family Nocardioidaceae; genus Nocardioides. The sequence goes on along the minus strand of JAICHQ010000041.1, from coordinate 24,035 downwards.
ACGGGCGACCGTCGAGGATCGCCCAGTCGATGTGTCCGGCCCATCGTGGGTCGTCGCGATCGGGGAAGTCCTCCCGCCAGTGTGAGCCGCGCGTCTCCTCGCGGACCAGCGCGGCACCCGCCAGGAGACGGGCGACGGTCACGAGATTGGTGGTCTCCCAGGCGTCCTGCCCGAGCGTCGTGGCCGGCGCGGCGGCGAGACGGTCCACGGAGCCGATCACCGACCGCAGCCCGGAAGCGGAGCGGAGCACGCCGGCTCGCGACGTCATCTCCTCCTGGAGGACAAGGCGGACGGACGCATCGACGAGGCCGGGCTCGCGGGTGTCGGCGACCGGCTCCGCCCACGGGCGCAGCTCGCGTGGCAGCACCTCCGCGATGCGACGGGAGAAGACCAGCCCCTCCAGCAGCGAGTTGGAGGCCAGCCGGTTGGCACCGTGCACGCCGGAGCACGCGACCTCACCGGTCGCGTAGAGGCCGGGCACGCTGGTGCGTCCCCAGAGATCGGTCGCGACGCCGCCGGAGGCGTAGTGGCAGGCCGGGGCGACCGGGATCAGGTCGGTCTCGGGATCCACCCCGTGCCGGCGGCAGGTGGCCAGGATGCTGGGGAAGCGACGCGCCCAGAATCCCGACACGCTCGCTCCGCTCGCGTCCAGATCACCGAGGTGGCGTGCGTCCAGCCACATGTGGGGGTGGCCGGTCTCGATCATCCGGCGGGTGATCGCCTTGGCGACCACGTCGCGGGGCGCCAGGTCGCCCAGCTCGTGCACGCCCTGCATGAAGCGGTTCCCCTCCCAGTCGACCAGGAAGGCGCCCTCGCCGCGGACCGCCTCGGAGATCAGCGGCTGCTGACCCCGCGAGTCGGACCCGAGCCACATCACGGTCGGATGGAACTGCACGAACTCCAGGTCGCGCAGCACGGCTCCGGCGCGGTAGGCCAGCGCCATCCCGTCACCGGTCGCCACCGCCGGGTTGGTGGTCTGCGAGAAGACCTGGCCAAGTCCGCCGCTGGCCAGGACCACCGCCCGGCACCGCACGGCCCCGACCCCGTCGTGCTGCCCCTCGCCCATCACGTGGAGGGTCACTGCGGCGACCCCGCCGTCGTCTGTGACCAGGAGGTCGACGGCGAGCGCGTGCTCCACCACCTCGATCTCGGGTGCGTGGGCGACGACCGCTGCGATCAGTGCCCGCTGGATCTCCGCGCCGGTGGCATCACCCCCGGCATGGGCGATCCGGTCCCGGTGATGCCCGCCCTCACGGGTCAGGCTCAGCTCTCCGCCGGGGTGCAAATCGAAGTGGGCGCCGAGCGCGATCAGCTCCCGGACCGCCTCGGGGCCCTCGGTCACCAGGACCCGGACCGCCTGGGGGTCACAGGCTCCGGCTCCGGCGACCAGGGTGTCGTGCTCGTGCTGCTCGGGGGTGTCACCCGGGCCGAGCGCCGCCGCGATGCCGCCCTGCGCCCACTGGGTGGAGCCCGCACCGAGCACGTCTTTGGTGACCACCAGGATCCGGTCGACCTGTCCTCGCAACCGCAGGGCGGCGGTCAGCCCGGCGATCCCGGAGCCGACCACGACCACGTCGGCGCTCACCGACCAGCCCGGCTCCGGAGCAGCGAGCCGGCCGTCCACGCGACGTACGGTCATGGCGGCAGGCTACTGACCGGACGGCGTGGCCCCGGTGGCGGGAAGCGTCGCACCGCCGAGGGCGAGCGGCAGGTTGTCGATCAGCCGGGTGGTGCCGACGCGGGCTGCCACCAGGATCCGGGCGGCGACCGGCTCGACCGGGTGCGGATCGGCGATCTCGGCGAGGTCCGGCGAGCGGATCGCCAGGTAGTCCAGGTCCAGCCCGGGGGCGTCGTCGAGCAGGCGCATCGCCGCCCCTCTCGCCGCCGGGAGCCCGTCCGCTGCGCGAGCCTGCGCCTCGCGCAGCGCCCGGTTGAGCACCGCGGCCCGGTGCCGCTCCTCAGGGCCGAGGAAGCGGTTGCGGCTGGACCGGGCCAGGCCGTCGGCCTCGCGGACGGTCTCGGCGCCCACGACGTCGACTCCCAGGCACAGGTCCCGGCTCATCCGGCGCACCAGGACCAGCTGCTGGTAGTCCTTCTCGCCGAACACCGCGACGTCGGGCCGCACCAGGCCGAACAGCTTGGCGACCACGGTCAACACGCCACGGAAGTGACCCGGTCGCGACCCACCCTCGAGCTCCGCGCCGAGGGGGCCGGGGTCAACGGCGACCACGGGGTCACCGTCCGGGTAGACCTCGTCCACCGGCGGGGCGAACACGACGTCCACGCCCTCCCGGGTGCACGTCGCCAGGTCGTCGTCCCAGGTGCGCGGATAGCGGTCGAGGTCCTCACCGGCGCCGAACTGCAGGGGGTTCACGAAGATCGTCGCGACCACAGGGCCGCTCCCGACTCGCTCCCGGGCGTGCCGGAACAGGCTGGCGTGTCCTTCGTGGAGCGCGCCCATCGTGGTCACCACGCCGACAGTGGCGCCGCCCCGGCGTGCAGCGGCGAGGGCGTGGGCGAGCTCCTCGCGCGTCGCGGCGAGGACCGGGGGACGGCTCACCGCAGCGGCGTGCGACGGACCTGCGGGACACCGGCGGCGGCCTCGTCGAGCGCCCGCCGGATGACTGCGGCCCGGATCGGCAGCACCCGGCCGTCGGTGACCACCCGGTCGAGGGTGGACCGCGCCAGCACGACGTACGACGGCAACGTGTCGGGGGCCGTCCGGGCGATCTCGGCGAGGTGGGCCCGGACGGTGTTGACGTCGCCGCGCACGATCGGCCCGGTCAGGGCGCTGTCGCCCTCAGCCAGGGCGTTGTCGAGAGCCGCCTGCAGCAAGGGCCGGAGGATCGCGGCCGGGTCATCCGCGCCGGCGGCGCCGAGCAGCTCCATCGCCTGGGCGACCAGGGTGACCAGGTGGTTGGCGCCGTGCGCGAGGCCGGCGTGGTAGAGCCCGCGCAGCTCCTCCGGGACCCACATCACCGAGCCGCCGAGCTCGGCGACGACGTCCTCGGCGCAGGCGCGCTCGTCGGGGCCGGCCGTGACCCCGAAGACGCAGTTCGTGAGCCGGTCGAGGTCGCGGGCTGTGCCGGTGAAGGTCATCGCGGGATGCAGCGCGACGACGCGGGCGCCGACGCGCCTCGCCGGCTCGAGCACGCGGAGGCCGTGGCTGCCACTGGTGTGCACGACGTACTGACCGCGGTGGATGGCGCCGCTGGCCGAGAGCTGGGTGACGACGTTGTCGAGCATGTCGTCGGGCACCGTCAGCAGCAGGACGTCGCAGGCGCGGGCGACCGCGGTCGGCTTCTCGACGGGCACGCCGGGAAGCAGCGCGGCCGCACGGCCCAGCGAAGCGTCCGACTCACCGGCCACGGAGACGATGACGTGGCCACGCGATCGCAGTGCAGCGGCAAGGACGGCGCCGACGCGGCCGGCTCCGATCACGCCCACCCGGAGTGGGGACATTGGCTTCCTCGACGTTTCGGTCCCGCCGACCACCCTCGGGTGAGGGCCGGTGTGGGTACCACACGATTGGGAACACTTCCACGGTACGCGGTGCCGGCCCTTCGCCGTAAGGAGCCGGGAGTGTGACGTGAGCAACTCGGTGCTCAGCGGCTGCCGGGGAGCCGGCGGCGCGCGCGGCGTCCGAGCTCGCGGGCGAGGGAGCGGCCGTCGACGTCCGACAGCGCCGGCCCCGCTTCCGCGGGCGGAGGAGTCCTGCGGCTGTGGGCGCGGCGCCTGCTCTGGCGGTCGCGGAACAGAGCCTCGAGCGCCCCCACGACCGCAGCCGCCGCGGCCTCGACCGAGACCGCTTCGGGGATCCGGACCTCCGGATCGCCGGGGTCGCCCGCCGGTGGGAGCAGCCGCTCGGGATCACCGATGACCCGGATCCCGAGCGACCGGATCGCATCGACGCGGGCCCGGCTGCGCTCGGTGACGGCCGGTTGCACCCAGCCGGGAAGGGCCGGCATCGGCTGGTCGTACGCCGGGCGGCCGGCGTCCTGCAGCGAGCGCACGACCCCCTTCCGGATCAGGGCGCGGCGGTCGCCGTCGGGCCAGCCGTGCTCGGTGAACGCGAGATTGACCCGACGCAGCACCTCGGCGGCGTTGGCGCTGAGCGAGGCGTTGGCGTTGCCGCCCGGGGCGAGCAGCCCCTCGGGGAGACCCAACAGATGCTCGAACACGTGAGAGAGCAGCAGCCGGTCGGAGTCGTCGCTGATCACCACCGTGTATCGGTCGGGGGGCAGCACTTCGAGCCACTGGGTCGTCATCCGTTCCATGTCGTGCGAGGTCCAGAAGCTGCGGTAGGCGTTCATGGAGTCGTCGCCCTCGAAGACCTGGTGCAGCCACTGGTCGTAGGTCAGCGTCTCGGCGCCCTTGATCCGCTCCTGCCAGTGCGACGGCAGGAGCCGATGGTAGGCGCGGGCGACGGCGAGGACGTGCAGCCGATCCGCGCCGAGGTCCGCGACGATCTTGCGCGCGCGATCGGGTCTGTGCAGGCGGCCGAAGTCCTCGGTGCTCAGACAGACCGTCTCGGGCCGGGCGCGGATGCCGGCAGCGAAGTCGTCCCACACCGAGATCGGCGGGACCGAGAGGCCACGCGGCGCGAACTGCATGAGCGAGTGGCCCTCACGGAAGAGGCGGCGCCACTTGTCGGGGTAGTGGACCCCGTTCTCGGCGAGCGCCTCGCGCTGGTCGAACAACGACTGCTGGATCGCCGTCGAGCCGGTCTTGTAGGGCCCGACGTGGAGCAGGATCGAGCCGGTCGGAAGCGGCTCCACCGTCGCGGTCACCGAGCACTCCGAGAAGTACGTCGGAGCCGGGCGGCCTGTCGACGCGTCACCTCGCGCAGCATCTCCCGGCTCGAGAGCCGGGCCAGCGGGTCGGGCGGCGCGGGGGGCGAGGGCCGGTCCTTGCGCGCCCGCGACCGGGACTCCCCGCGCCTCAGCATCGCGGCCAGCGCGTGCTCGATGGCGCCCGCCGCGGCGTCGGTCGGCAGGACCCTCGGCGGGTCGCCGAGGTCGGGTGCGTCGGGATCGGCCCGGTAGCGCAGCAACGCATGGTCGCCGAGGACGCGGACGCCGGACTGCTCGACGAACCGGGCGCGCTCCTCGCTGAGCTGCTCCAGCCGCGGGCCGGTCCAGGCGGGGAGCGCGGGGATCGTGGTCTCGAAGTCCTGCAGCGGCGCCGAGCGCAGGCCCGCGAGCAGGGCCCGGCGCGGGGCGTTCAGCTTCTTGGAGCCGGCCCAGCCGCGGGCCCGGACGGCGGCGTTGACCTGTCGGCAGAGCTCGATGCGCTCCATGGACAGCGAGGTGTTGGCGTGCGGACCGGGCGTGAGCTGTCCGGCCGGCAGCCCGAGCAGCCGTTCGAACGTCGCCGACTGCAGGCTTCGATCCGCCTCGTCGTTGACCAGGATGATGATCCGGTCCAGGGGCAGCGCCGTGCTCCAGCGCTCGACCAGGGTCCGGATGCCGTGGTTGTGCCAGAAGACCCGGGCCGCGTCCCCCGCTCGCTCGACGCTCAGCACCTCGCGCAGCCAGGCGTCGTACGTGCGGGTCTCGTTGACGGACTTGACGCGCTCCTGCCACGCCGACGGCAGGAGCTTGTCGAGGCGGCGGGCGACGATCAGGACGTGGACGCGATCGGCGCCGAGGTCGTCGACGAGCTTGCGCACGTGCTGAGGCCGAGCCGAGGAGAAGTCCTCGCTGCTGATCACCACGCGGCCCGGAGCGGCACGGACCTCGTCGACCATCTCGTCCCACTCGCGCAGCGGGACGTCGGACTCGCCGACCCGGCTGCGTCCCAGCAGGCCCCAGCTGGGACGCATCTGGCGGTGGTAGCGGCCGGGGTAGGTGATGCCGGCGTCGACCAGCTCGGCACGATGCTCGTGGAGACTGCTCTGGATGGCGGTCGTGCCGGTCTTGTAGGGGCCGATGTGCACCAGGACCGCCCGGTCCGGGAGCAGCCCGGGCTCCGTCTCCATCCCGACTCCCTCTGCTCGCCTCCGGCCGCCGGAAGTCTAGCGGGGCGGTGCGTTCCGCCGGCACGTCGCCGAGGCGGTCCCGGTGTCACCGATATGACAGAGTTCGCTTCATGCAGGACGAGACCTCGGCGCAGCCCGGCCGCAGGCAGATGCTTGTCGTCGCCGGCTCCGGCCGGAGCGGCACCAGCCTCTTCACCGGGCTGACCGGCCGGCTCGGTGTCCACATCCCGAAGCCCGAGGTCAGCGCCAACCGCTCCAACCCGCGCGGGTTCGGGGAGCCGCGCTGGCTGGTCGACTACCACAACGACCTGCTCTCGTCGGTCGACGTCGTGGTCGAGGACGGCCGCCCCGAGGCGTGGGACCTGACCGACAAGCTGGCCGACGACGAGCAGTCCCTCGCACCGCTCGTGGCGTGGTACGAGTCGCAGTTCGCGCGGTGTGAGCGGCTCGTGGTCAAGGACCCCCGGCTCGCCTGGTTCGTCCAGCTCCACCGCGCGGCCGCCGCCCGGGTCGGGGCCGACGTCCGCGTCGCCACCATGCTGCGCCACCCGGCCGAGGTGATGCGCTCCCGCGAGATCGCCTACGGCACCCGCACCAGCAACACCACCCGGGTCATCGGCTGGCTCACGATGATGCTCGGCACCGAGATCCGCACCCGCGACCTCCCGCGAGCGACCATCCGCTACCACGACCTCCTCGCCGAGTGGCGGGCGACGATGGAGAGCGCCGACGCGACGATCGGACTGGAGCTGCTCGACCACGCCTCACCCGAGCAGCTGGCCGACGCCGGCGACCTGGTCGACCCGACGCTCCACCGCTCCACGGCCGGATGGGACGAGCTCGAGCTTCCGCCGCGCGTGCTCGACCTGGCGACGCGCTGCTTCGACACGTACGGCGAGCTGGTCGGCACCGGGCCGTCGGAGCAGACCGGCACGCGCGCCGCCCTCGACGACCTCTGGGCCGAGCTGACCTCCTACTACGACGAGTGCTTCGACGTCGCCCGCACCCGTACCGGCGCCTTCGTCCGGCGCGAGAAGCGCAGGGTGGCCCGGCGGGTGCGCGAGGAGATGCGGCAGGCCCTCACCGACGACAGCCGCGGTGCCGGCGCCCGGGTCGGTGAGCGGGTCGGCGAGCTCGCCCGCCGGACGGTCGGCCGGCTCCGGAAGAGCCCCTCGTGACGCAGGCCCCGGCCGGCGCCGGTACGCCGCGGGTCGCGGTGCTCCTGGCCGGAGGCGTCGGCACCCGCGTCGGGCTCGACATCCCCAAGCAGCTGATCAAGATCGCCGGCAAGACCATCCTGGAGCACACCCTGGCCGCCTTCGCGGCCCACCCGATGGTCGACGAGATCCTGGTGATGATGGCCCCGGGGCATCTGGACGCGGTGCGGGCGATGGTGCGCAACGGCGGCTACGACAAGGTCACCCAGATCCTCGAGGGGGCCGACACCCGCAACGGCACCACCCTGCGCGCGCTCGGCGCGCTTCCCGACGACTGTCCCGTCCTCTTCCACGACGCGGTCCGGCCGATGGTCAGCGAGCGGATCATCACCGAGTGCTTCCGGGCCCTGGAGCGGTACGACGCGGTCGACGTCGCCATCTCGTCGGCCGACACGATCATCGAGGTCGACCCGGCCGACAACACGATCCGGGCGATCCCGCAGCGGGCGAACCTCCGTCGCGGCCAGACCCCGCAGGCGTTCCGTGCCTCGGTGCTCCGCGCGGCGTACGCCGAGGCGGCGGAGGACCCCGACTTCACCGCGACCGACGACTGCGGCGTCGTGCTCCGCTACCTCCCCGACGTCCCGATCTGGGTCGTGGCCGGCGAGGAGCGCAACATGAAGGTGACCGACCCGATCGACGTGTTCCTGGCCGACAAGCTGTTCCAGCTCACCAGCAGCTACCGGCCCGAGCAGCACGACGCCGAGGAGTACCGCGCGGCTCTCGACGGGCGGGTCCTGGTGGTGCTCGGCGGCAGCTACGGCATCGGCGCCGACATCGCCGCGTTCGCCCGCGAGCACGGCGCGACCGTCGAGACATTCAGCCGGTCGACCACCGACACCCACGTCGAACGTCGCTCCGACCTCGAAGCCGTGGCGACACAGGTCACCGAGAGGCACGGACGGATCGACTTCGTGGTCACGACCGCCGGGATCCTGCCGCGGGGCTCGCTGCTCGAGACCACCGAGGAGACGATCTACGCCGCCACCGAGGTCAACTACCTGGCTCCGGTCTTCATCGCCCAGGTCTTCTTCCCCCACCTGCAGAGCACCGGCGGCGGCCTCCTGCTGTTCACCTCCAGCAGCTACACCCGCGGTCGCAGCGGCTACAGCCTGTACTCCTCGGCCAAGGCGGCCGTCGTCAACCTGACCCAGGCGCTGGCCGACGAGTGGGCCGAGAGCGGCGTCACCGTCAACTGCGTCAACCCCGAGCGCACGGGGACGCCCATGCGGACCAAGGCGTTCGGCGAGGAGCCGGCCGACTCCCTGCTCGACTCCCGATCGGTCGCCAAGGCCTCGATCGACGTCCTGCTCTCCGGGGGCACCGGCCACGTGATCGACCTGCGCAAGCTGGATCCCCTGGCCGACCCCGCAGACGCCGACGACCTCGGCTGACGGCGTACCCATGCACCCGGAAGGGCCGCACCGAGTCGGTCGCGCGGGTGCTGCGGGACTAGCATGAGCCGCGCCCGAAGGGGCACGGCAACCCCGGAGCCTCATCCTGTCCGGACCGACCTGAGGGATCGATGCAGAACCGCCTCATGCGCCCCGCCCCGCTGTCGGACGCGCGCCTCGCGCAGGTGCGGCGTCTGGCTCGGAGCGTCCCCGATCGCGCCCGTCGGACTACCGACGGCGCGCGCATCCGTGCCCGGCGCGCCCTCCACCGCGGCGGCTACGTGCCCGGCCTGCTGTCGGTCGTGGTGCCCTGCTACCAGGTCGAGGACTTCCTCGACGAGTGCCTGGTGTCCCTCCGGTTCCAGCTCTACCGCGAGGTCGAGATCATCGTGGTCGACGACGGCAGCCCCGACCGGAGCGGCGACGTCGCGCGTCGGCACGCGCGCCGCGACCTGCGCGTCCGGGTGGTCGTCCGGGAGAACGGCGGGCTGAGCGCCGCGCGCAACACCGGAGTCGAGCACGCGCGCGGCGAGTTCCTGACGTTCGTCGACTCCGACGACGTCGTGAGCCCGGAGGCCTACACCAGCGCGATCGAGGCCCTGCGGGAGTCGGGCTCGGACTTCGTCGTCTCCTGCTACGACCGCCTCGAGAACAAGAAGCACGTGCCCGCCGGCACCTGGATCCGCGCCGCCCACGCACGCAGGCGGCTCGGCGTCGACCTCGACTCCTTCCCCCAGGCGATGGTGAACGCCGTCGCCTGGAGCAAGACCTATCGTCGCGAGTTCTGGGACCGCGCCGGGCTGAGCTTCCCCGAGGGCAGGATCTACGAGGACCAGCCGGTCAGCGCGGCAGCTTTCGCGCAGGCGAGGGCGTTCGACGTGGTGCCCGACATCTCGGTGTCGTGGCGCATCCGCAACGACCGGTCGTCGATCTCGCAGAGCGCGTGGTCCACGCGCAACCTGGCCGCGCACAACGAGTCCGTCGCCGCGTCGTTCGAGGCGCTGCGCGCCGCCGGCAAGGACCGCGCGGTCCAGATCCGGGCGCTGCAGCTGATCTCGTACAACATGCCCTTCTTCACCCGCCATCTGGTCAAGGGCGGCCCGGACTTCTGGGAGCTGCTGCGCGCGGCGATCCTCGACCTGGTGCAGCGGGTCTCGCGCGAGGAGTTCGTGCACAGCGTCGGCGCGCAGGACAAGGTGCTCGTCGAGCTCATCGCCAACGACCGGCGCGACGCCGCGGTCGAGTACATCGAGAACTGGGGCAGCGACGCGCGGCGGTTCCCGACCGAGGCGACCCCGGAGGGGATCCGGGTCGAGCTGCCACTGACCCAGGGGCTTCCCGACGACGTCACCATCCTCTCCGACGGTCAGCTGGACCTGGTGAGCCGGCTGATGCGGGTGGTCTGGGACGGGGACGCGCTGACGGTCACGGGGTGGTCCTACCTGCGCAACATCGACCTCGCCGCGAACCCGCCCTCGATCGACGTCGAGCTGGTCTCCGCCGACGGCGCGACCCGGGTCCCGCTGGAGACCGAGCTGTTCGACGAGCCACGCGTCGACGTCCTCGGCACCCACTGGCACTGCAACTACCGACCCGGGGGCTGGCGCTCGCGGGTGACGGCCGACAAGATCCCGGCCGACGCCGACCAGGACTGGTCGTTCGAGATCACGATGACCGCGGCGGGCGTCCGCCGCACGTCGCGGCTGCGGGAGGTCTCGTCGGCGGGCTCGGCCTCGGCCTCGCAGACCCACGTCGACCGGGGCGGCGTGTCGTGGACCGTGCGGAGGGGTCACGAACGCCAGATCGCGGTCCGCGTCACCCACCACGCGGCGTACGCCGTCTCGCACGAGCTCGGCACGAACGGCCTCGCCCACATCGTCTTCCGCGCGTCGGATCCCGACCGGGTCGTGGTCAACCATATCGACGCCGAGCGCAAGGAGCTGCTCACCGCGACCCCGGAGCCGACCGGCACCGCGGGTGAGTGGCAGGTGGCGCTCGACCTCGGCTCGTTGCCGACACCGACGTCCAACGTCACGTCGTTGGGGCCGATCACGCGGCCGCTGCGCATCCGGGTGCGTCACCGAGCCGGCGAGTGGAGCCCGATCCTCGCACCGCCGGGCGCTGCGACGTCTCCCGCCGTCGTCGACGACCCGGCCCTCCCCCGCCGGCTCACCGGTGGGAAGGGCGGGGAGCTGGAGCTGATGGACCGCGCACCCGTCGCGACGTCGTACACCGTGGCGGACGAGACGCTCACCGTGCAGGTGCACTGCGTGGTGGACCTCACGGCGTACGAGCCGATGCTGTCCAGCCTCGACCTCGACGTGACGGGCACCCTCGAGCGCGATGCCGGTGGCGTCTACACCCTGACCTTCCCGCTGGCGGGATCGCGCTGGGGCTACGACGATCTCGCGCTGCCGCGCAACAAGTACTCGGTGACGATGCGCGCCCGGGGCGACGACCGCGCGCAGGACCTGCCGGTCACCCCGTCGTCCTCGTTGCTGGACCTGCTGCCCGCAGAGGAGCCCCAGGAGCGCTTCCGGACGCTGGTCGAGGTGGTTCCGGGCCGACCACCGGTGCTGACCCTCAACCTCCAGGAGCCGCTCGCCGACGACGTACGCGGGCAGCGCAACCAGTACCGGCTGCGCCACGCGGCGCACGTCGAGGAGGCCACCGCGCCCAGCGTGTTCTTCCGGTCGCTCTACAGCGAGGCCACCAACGACAACATGCTCGGCGTCCACCGCGAGCTGGGCGCCCGCGGCACCGGGCTCACCCGCTACTGGTCGGTGCGCGACCACTCGGTGCCGGTGCCGGAGGGCGGCGTCCGGCTCATCGAGGGGACGCCGGAGTGGCACGAGGCGCTGGCGACCTCACGCTACGTGATGATCAACGTCCATCAGCCGGAGTGGTACGAGAAGCCGCGCGGCCAGGTGCTCATCCAGACCATGCACGGCTATCCCTACAAGGTGATGGGGCACGAGTGGTGGGCCAAGGGGGGCTTCCCCTCCTGGCAGATCAACAGCTTCGACCGCCGGGCGCGGGCCTGGGACTACTTCGTCTCGCCCGCGTCGTACGCGACGCCGCTGCTGAAGGCGGCGTTCCTCGACCCGGCGGGCGCGACCCCCGAGATCCTCGAGATCGGCTACCCGCGCAACGACGTGCTGCAGTCCGACGAGGCGCAGCTGATCCGCGAGCAGGCGCGCAAGATGCTGGGGATCGGTGACGACCAGAAGGTCGTGATGTACGCGCCCACCTTCCGCGACTACCTGTCGGCCGACGACATGGCCGCGGAGCGGATCGACTTCTTCGACGTCGACCGGGCCGCACGCGAGCTGGGACCGGCGTACACCTTCCTGATGCGAGGCCACGCGTTCAACGCCCGCGCCGGCGGCCGCCACGAGGGTGGCGCGCACATCGTCGACGTCACCGGCCACCCCGATATCAACGACCTGATCCTGGCCTCCGACGCCGCGGTGCTCGACTACTCGTCGCTGCGCTTCGACTACGCCCTGGTCGGCAAGCCGATGATCTTCCTGGTCCCCGACCTCGAGAAGTACGACGCGGTCCGCGGCGGTGTCATCCCGTACGCCCCCACCGCGCCCGGCCCCCACGTCACCACCACGCGCGAGGTGGCGGCCCTCGTCCGCGACCTCGACGGCCTGGCTCGGCGTACCGCCACCCAGCGCGAGGCCTTCCGCCGCGCGTACGCCGACCTCGACGACGGGCACGCCTCCGCCCGCCTCGTCGACGCCGTGTTCACCCCCCGCGGCGACGCCTGACGCCCAAGTGGGACTTCTCCGCCGCCCAAGTGGGACTTCTCCGGGACCGAGGTGGGAGTTCTCCGGGGCCGAGGTGGGAGTTCTCCTCTGAAAGGCCCCTCTCGACCGCGGAGTCCTCACGCTTCGACCGCGGACGTCTCCCACTTCGACCGCGGAGAAGTCCCACTTCGGCGTCAGGGGAGGAGGCGGAGGATGGCGTCGAGCATGCGCTCGGAGGCGTGGCCGTCCTGGTCGGGGTTGTACGTCGCGTCGAAGGCGCGGACGCGGTCGCCCCACGTGGCCGAGAGTGCCGCGACGTCACGGACAGCGTCGACCACCTCGTCGGTCGTCGCGACCAGCGGCCCGGGGGCGGTGTCCGCGAAGGGGAACAGGAACCCGCGCACGCCCGAGGTGTAGTCATCCAGGTCGGGCACGAGGAACACCATCGGTCGCCCGGTGAGCGCGTAGTCGAACCGCAACGAGGAGTAGTCGAGCACGGCGACGTCGGAGGCCAGGATCAGCTCGTTGATCTCCGGGTGGTCGGTCACGTCGAGGACCCCGGGCCGCGAGGGTCCCGGCGTGTTGAAGCGGTGCCCGCGCAGCAGCAGCACGTGCGAGTCACCCAGCGCCGCCGCCGCGGCGTCGACGTCCAGGTGCTCCGCCATCGCCGCCGCGCGCGGCCGCGTGGCCAGGTGGTCGCGCCAGGTCGGGGCGTACAGGACCGCCGTCTGGTCGGGGCGTACGCCGAGCCGTCGCCGAGCCGCGGACCGCATCGTGTCCGCACCGGCCCCGTGCAGAGCGTCGTTGCGGGGATAGCCGTGCTCGGCCGCCGGGCCGGTGTAGCCGTACTGGTCGCGGTAGACCTCGGTCATCTCCGGGGTCGGGGTCGAGATCAGCCCCCAGGTCTCGACGCTGCGCCGCCGCATCACCGCCACCTTGCGCGGCGGCAATGCCCGAGCCTCCCACTGCGACCGCCCCATCGCCTTCGACGGATAGCCGTGGAAGCACTGCACCACCAGCTGGTCCGGGCGCCGGCGGTACCACTCCTCGAGGTCGGTGGTGATGGCCAGGACCCGGGCCGTACCCAGCACGTCGTACCACTCGCGCGAGCCGATCACGAGCGGCCGCGAGCCCGGGGGAGCCCAGTGGCCGTGGTCGAAGATCCCCCACCCGGGCGTGAGCCCCGGGCGGCGTCGCAGGAGCTCGTCGAAGACCGCGAGCGGCGTGTCGGTGGCCGAGCGTCCGGCGAAGCTCTCGAAGTACCAGAGATCGGGGTCGGTCGCGCGCTCGTCGAGGGCGTACGCCGCGCGCAGCCGCTCCTGACCGTAGGCACCCAGCTCGTCGTCGGCCCGGGGCGGGCCGAGATGCAGCTCGCCCGGACCACCTTCGGCCGGGAGCACCCTCAGCCGATGGCGGTTGCCGACGTGCTCCACCGGCAACCGACTCCGCCAGGACGCCGCCGCGCCGAGACCACCGGGGCGATGCAGGTGGTAGACCGCGGTCGGCAGCCAGACCTGACGCCCGTAGAGGCTGCGTCGGGTGCCGAACGTGACCGTCCCGTCCGCGGCCGGCTCGCCGGGCACGTCGGCTCCGGGCCCGCGCAGTCGCAGGCCGTCCGCGGGGCGGTCGAGCCGGACGACGAGTCGGTCGCCGTCGAGATGGATGTCTCGGACCGCCGGCGCGGGGCCCTCGTGCTCGGCTGTGCGTGGGGGCAGCTCGACGTCCACCACGCGATGCGTCGTGCCCACCCGGACGGCCACCTCGAGACGGCCGGCCCGAGCCGGCGCCACCACCCGCACGGCCCCCGGCGCCGCCGACTGGAAACGGGCCCCGGCCCACCGGTCCGCCGTGTGGTCGGGAGCCGGTCGGACCGGCAGCGTCGTCCCGTCGAAGCCGACCGAGATCTCCGGGGTGTGCCGGGCGAGATCCACCCCAACGAGGTGGGTCCAGAGGTCGATCGCGCGAGCCCCGACGTCGGTCCCCGCGGTCCGCACCACGCGCGCCCGCAGGCGTGTCTCGGCCGCGCTGAGGCGACGTAGCTCAGCGGGGAGGTCGACCGACGCCCAGCGAGCCCTCGGGCCGTCGTCCGACAGCTCGGTCGGTACGTCGTCGCCGAGCAGGTCGAGCTCGGCCGCCAGCGCCTCGACGTCGGCCCGCCGCCCGGCGGAGGCGAGCGCCAGCAGCGCCCGAGCCGACGCGCGCAGGTCGAGCCCCTCCGGCGCGGCAGTGACCGCCACCAGTCGCTGCCACGTCTCGTCGTCGGCCCGCTCCGCGTCGGCCACGAAGTGCGGCAGGACGACGTCGTACCAGTGCCGCACCCACGCGGCCCGCGCCTCGTCCTCTCCGGGCACCGCCGCGAGCACGGCTCGATGCAGGCCCTCCCAGCGCGTCAGGCCCGGCAGCGGGCTCGGCCGGGCGCCGTACGTCCGATGCCCGCGCTCCCAGGCCAACCGGGCGACGGGCCGACCGGTGACGTCGAGCGCGAGCCCTGGCAGCAGCGCCGCCAGGCTCGGCGCGCACAGCCAGTCGTCGTCCTCGGTCAGCACCAGACGGCGCGCGAGGTGCCGGGTGAAGGCCTTGTTCGCCAGCGTCAGGTCGCCGGCGAGCAGGTAGGCGGCCGGCCGCCCCCAGCCGGGCTCGTCGTGGGTGGCCGCCTGGGCACGCGCCAGCCAGGGCTCGGCCTCGCCGATCTGCTCGAGGACGCCGCTGGCGAGGTTGGAGCCGCTGGCGGCCAGTGACCCCGCGAGCGCAGTCACGGCCTGCGGGAGGAGCCGGTCACAGCCGCGCACGAGGACGACGTAGCGGCCGGTGGCGGCGGCGATGCCGGCGTTCGTCGCGGCGTACGCCGTGGGCCGCGCCGGGATCGTACGGAACCGCGGGTCCGCAGGCAGCTCCACACCCGCCGCGCCGACCGGCGCGACGACCACGTCGAGAAGCGCATGGGTCTGGCCACGCACCGACGCCAGGCACTCCTCGACCCGGTCGCCCTGCTCGGGCACGACGACGACAGTGACCGGCCCGACCTCGGCGCCCTCGACGCCGAGCCGGCGGCCGAGGGTGCCGAGCACCCGGGCCCGGGCCGGCCCCGGCACCCGTCCGAGGGCCGACCGCCCGATCTCGCGCAGGCGTGACCGGGGCGGCATGGGCCGACCCTAGTACCGGGTCAGCTCAGATCAGGCCGGCGTCCGACAGCCACTGCTGGGCGACGTCCTCGGGCTTCTGCCGGTCGACCGAGACCTCGGCGTTGAGCTTGGTCAGGTCCTCGGTGGTCAGCTTCGCCATCAGCGCGTTCAGCGGTTCCGCCACATCGGGGTGGGCCTCGAGGAACGCCGAGGACACCATCGGCACGAGGTTCTGCGCCGGCTGGATGTGCTGGTCGTCGTCCAGCAGCACCAGGCCCTGGCTCTCCAGCGTGCCGTCCGTCGTGCTGGTCTCGCCGAGCTGCGACTCACCCTTCAGCACGGAGTCGTAGGTCTGCTGGCTCGCGTAGCCCAGGGGCAGGATCTTGGTGACCTTGATGCCGTACGCCGACGTCAGGCCGCCCTCGCAGTCCAGTCGACCCTTGCAGTCGGGGGCCGCCGCCAGGGTGACCGACTTCCCCTTGAGGCCGGACAGTGTGGTGACGCCGTTGTCCTCGGAGTACTTCTTGGTCACGAAGAAGGCGTTGCTGTCCGTCGCCGGCGAGGGGTCGAGGAGCGTGACCCCCTTCTTCTCCAACAGCGGCTTGGCCTTGTCGATGGTCTGCTGCGGGTCGGAGACCGTGATCGGCTTGGCGTCGCTGCCGTTGTAGGTGCCGTTGAGGAACTCCACGATCGCCCCGGTGTACTCCGGCACGACGTCGATCTTGTCGGGCACAAGCTTCATGTACACGTCGCGGGTGTCCACCAGCTTCACCGACGGGTCGTAGCCGGCCTTCTGGAGCACCGCGGCGTACATGTCCGCGACGATCTCCGCCTCGGTGAAGTTCTGTCCCGAGATGCGGACGGGGCCCTTGTCGGCGGCCGTGCTCGAGCCCCCGGCGCCGGGTTCGGTGGCTGTGCTGCTGCTGGAGCTGCCGCAAGCCGTGAGCAGCGCGGCGCTGAGAGCCACCACCCCGACCAGGAGACGACGAGTCTGCATTGGATCTCACCTTCTGTGTCCCGCGTCGCAGGCGACGCGCGTGTCCGGTGCCCCCGTTCGTGCCAGGGCGTGGAGGACCCATCATGTCTCAATGGGTCAGGCCGTGCGACCCCCTGAAGGGGTGGCCCTGGTTGCGGTTCCCTTACGATTCGGGTCCACCGCACGCTCGGTGAGGGCGCCTCCCACCTCGAGCACGAAGGCGACGACGGCGACGACGAACGCCGCGGCGATGCCCTTGGGGTAGTCGGTGCGGTAGAAGCCTTGCGTGATCAGCGTGCCGAGCCCCGGGCCGGCCACGAGGGCCGCGATCGTGGCGGTGGCCCACACCTGGACGAGCGCCAGGCGGAGACCGGAGACGATCAGGGGCATCCCGAGGGGCAGCTCGACCCGCCAGAAGCGCTGGGAGCCGGTCATGCCCATGCCGGCGGCCGACTCCTTGACGGCGACCGGGACCTCGCGCATCGCGACGTAGGCGTTGGTGAAGATCGGCGGGAGCGCGAAGAGGGTCAGGGCGATCAGAGTCGCGAGGCCGGCGCGGCCGTAGGGGCCGAACTCCGCGGTGCCGGGATGGTCGAGGGTGACCAGGATCGCGAGCAACGCGAACGTCGGGACCGCCCGCCCGACGTTCGTGATGTTGACCGACAGGAAGCCGGCGCGACCCAGGTGCCCCAACCACAGCGCGATCGTCAGACCGATCACCATCGCGACGGCAAGAGCCGTGACGCTGAGCAGCAGCTGCTGCACCAGGAGGTGCCAGATCCCCTCCGAGCCACCCCAGTTGGACCCGTCGGTGAGGTAGTGCCACGCGTCGCGGAGGTTTCTCACGTCGCTCCCCTCCCATGGGTCCAGGGGGTCGCGAGCCACTGGAGGGCCACGATGATCGCGTCGAGGACGACCGCGAGCACGACGCACAGGACGCTGGCCGCGAGGATCTCGGCCTTGAAGTCGTTCTGCACGCCGTCGCGGATCAGGTTGCCCAGCCCGCCGTACGAGACGATCGTGCCGATCGTGGTCAGGGCGACCGTGGAGACGGTGGCGACCCGGAGACCGGCCATGATCACCGGCAGCGCGAGCGGCACCTCGACCCGGAACAGCAACCGCGTCCGCCCGTAGCCCAGCCCCCTGGCCGACTCGCGCACCTCCTCGGGTACGCCGGTCAGCCCGGCGAGCATGCTGCGCACCAGGATCGTCAGCGCGTACAGCGCGAGCCCGATCACGACGGTCTCCATGCTGATCCCGGTGAAGGGGACGAGGAACGGGAACAGCGCGATGCTCGGGATGGTGTAGATCATCGTGCTCGTCCCGAGGACCAGCCCCTGCAGCCGCGGCAGGCGCCGGGCGAGCAGCGCGAGGGGGAACGCGATCAGGACTCCGAGCACCAGCGACCACGCGGTGATCTCCAGGTGCTGGCTCAGCGCGGCGGTCAGATCACCGTGCCGGTCCTTCAGATAGTCGGTGCAGTACCAGTCGTTGACCAGCCGGCTGTAGCAGCTGGGCTCGATCGAGATCCCGTCCGCCACGAGTAGGGTCACGGGCATGAACGCTACCGCCCCGGCCGGGGAGACAGCGCCACCACAGATGCCGGCCGAGGTCATGATCCGGCTCGAGGGAGTCGGCAAGCGGTACGCCGACGGGACGGTCGCGGTGCACGAGCTCGACCTGGGCGTGCCCCGGGGCGAGGTGGTCTGCCTGGTGGGTCCGTCGGGCTGCGGGAAGTCCACCACCTTGAAGATGATCAACCGCCTCATCGAGCCCACGAGCGGTCGGATCTTCATCGACGGGCGGGACGTCACCTCCGAGGATCCGGTCCGTCTGCGACGCCGGATCGGCTACGTGATCCAACAGATCGGTCTGTTCCCCCACCAGCGGATCGCCACCAACGTCGCGACCGTGCCGTCGCTGATCGGCGCCCCCCGGGCCCAGGCCCGGGCGCGGGCCCTGGAATTGCTCGACCTGGTCGGGCTCGACCCCGACACCTATGCCGACCGCTATCCCCACCAGCTGTCCGGCGGACAGCAGCAGCGGGTCGGCGTCGCCCGTGCACTGGCCGCCGACCCGCCGGTCCTGCTGATGGACGAACCCTTCGCGGCCGTCGACCCGATCGTCCGCCATCGGCTCCAGGACGAGTTCCTGCGCCTGCAGGGAGACCTCGGCAAGACCGTCGTCCTGGTCACCCACGACATCGACGAGGCGGTGAAGATGGGTGACAGGGTCGCGGTGATGGCCCAGGGCGGCCATCTGGCGCAGTTCGGTACGCCGGCCGAGCTCCTCGCCCACCCCGCCGACGACTTCGTGGCCGACTTCGTCGGCTCCACCGCCGGGCTGCGCCGACTCACCGTCACCAAGCTGGACCGGGCCCACCTCGAGCCACTCGACGGCATCGCCACCGGCGACCTGGGAGCGGCCATCGACCTCGACTCGAGCCTCGAGCACGCCCTGGCGGTGCTTCTGCGCGACGACCGGCCGGTCGTCGGGGTCAAGGACGGCGCCCAGTTCGTCGGCGTCCTGACCCCCGCCGGGATCCACCGCGCCCTGCGGGCAAGCCTGCACGACGCCGAGCGTGAGCAGGCGAGCTCCGAGGGCGAGGCCTGAGCGCCGGCATCGCCCGCTAGCAGGGCCCCGAGCCGCGGCTCGGGGCCCCGGCGCGGTCAGGCGGGCTTGACCTGCGGCTGCCACTCGTGGGCGTCGAGCTCGGACTTGAGGACGTCGTTCTCCGTCCGGAGCACGCCGTTCTCGTCCTCGAGCTCCGCGACGCGCACGATCGCCTCGGCGGCACGGTCCTCGGACTCCTCCAGGGCGACGGCCAGGCGGCCACCCTCGGCCTCGGCCAGATCGGCTCGCCGGACCTCGGCTCTGAGCCTGCGCACCGCCTCGGCGGCGCGGCCTTGCGAGGCGACCACCGCCGACTCGAGCTCGGTGACGGCCCGGCCGGCTCGGTCGAGACGCATCTCGACGGCGCCGACGAACTCACGGTGCTCCTCGGAGCGCCGCTCGCCGAGCTGGCGGTAGTCCTGGGCCTGATGCGCACGATCGGCGGCGGCCTCGCGCCGGGTGCACACGATCTCGGAGTGGATGATGCGGACCGCCGCCGCCCCGAGGGCGACGGCGAGGACGGCAGCGACCGACACGAACGTGACGGATGCGCTGAGGACGGCGCCGAGTACGACGACCGCCGCGGTGACGACCAGTGCGACAGCGAGCACCACGCGGGTGCTGCGCTGACGACGACGAGTCTGTGGGGAAGACATGTCAGCAGGCTAGGGCGAGTCGTCCCCCGGAGGGACGCGACACGCGCGTTCGAGGACCAGCCCACCGACGACGACCAGGATGCCGGCGACCCCGGCGAGGGCTGCCCGGAACGCCCGCTGACCAGCCATGTCGCTGCTGCCGTCACCGATCCAGCTGATCGCATAGCCCAGATAGACACCCGCGGCGAGGGCCCCGACGTAGGCGCAGGCACGGGCCAGGACGAGCCTGTTCACCGCCTGGTGCGGGGAGAGCCGGCCGGCGTGCTGGGTGATGGTGCGGCGGGTGCTCCGGGCCGTGCCGAGCAGGATCGCGGCCACGAGGAACAGCGCCAGCGGCTGCGCCCACGGGACCTGCGGCGGCAGGCTGGTCTCGGTGTCGGTCATCCGGTGGAACAGCCAGCCCGCCGCGAGCCCGACCACCGCGCACACGGACAGGCCGGCCGGGCTCATCGGCCGCAGCCGACGCTCCGGGGACTCGGGCGGCTCCGGCCGCTGGTCCGGCGACTCCGGCTCGGCGCTCACCACAGGGTCACGCGCGCGGGCTCACTGCACCTGCAGCGCGAGGTCGTCGCGCCTGGTGATCCCGCTACGGTCGCTCTTCTCCAGCAGCTCGGCCACGAGCCCCGCGTCGGGGATCTCGGCGTCCGGCTCGATGTCGAACCACGGCTGCAGCACGAACGCCCGCTCGCCGGCCTTCGGGTGCGGCAGCTGCATCACCTCGTCGTTGCGCCGGCGGTCACCGACCACGATCACGTCGACGTCGAGCGTGCGGGGCGCGTGGTACTCGCCCGCGCTGCGGTCGCGACCGAACGCGTCCTCGATCGCATGGGCGCGGTCGAGGAGGCGGCTGGCCGCGAGGGTAGTGTCGAGCAGGACGACGGCGTTCAGGAACGTCTCCGAGCCCTCGGGCGCGTCGACCGGCTCGGTCTCGTAGACCGGCGAGACGCCGGTCACCCAGACGTCGGGAGTGTCCGCCAGCGCGTTGATCGCGCCCTGCAGGCTGGTGAGCCGCTCGCCGAGGTTGGAGCCCAGGGACATCACGGCCCGACGGATCGGACGCATCTCGCCGGTGAGGGTGTCGGCATCCACGATGTGCGGGTTGGGCGTCTCGGTCACGGGTCGCACCTCACTGCTCAGGGGGTGTGGATCGTCGGGCTCTCGGTCGGGTGATCGTCAGCGTCACATCGGCGAAGGTCGCCTCGATGGGGGCTCCCGGCTTGTGAACCGTGACCCGGGCCCATTCAACACGATCGTCCAAGAGACAGACACCCGAGATGCGTTCGGCCACGACCTCGATCAGGTCGACGGGATCCGACTCGACAGCGGCCTTCACCTGCGCGACGAGACTTCCGTAGTCGACCGTGTCGTGCAAGTCGTCGGAGGAGGCAGCGCGCCGGGTGTCGAGACCGAGGGTCAGGTCGATCACGAACGTCTGGCCGTCTCGCCGCTCGTGCTCGAAGACCCCGTGGTGGGCGAAGCACTCGATGCCGGTCACGGAGAGCTCGTCCGTGTCGGAGGGCCTGGTCATGTCTGCTCCCAGCGGTCGAGGGTGAGCAGGGCGTCGCGGCTCGCGCGTACGTCGTGCACGCGCACCCCCCACACCCGTTGCTGGGCCAGGAGCACGGTCAGGGCGATCGTCGCGGCCTCCCGGTCGTCGACCGGCCGGGGGGTGCCGTCGGCTCCGGCCAGCAACGTCCCGAGGAACGACTTGCGGCTGGGACCGACCAGGAGCGGGAA
This sequence comes from Nocardioides sp., assembly GCA_025924815.1. GTDB lineage: Bacteria > Actinomycetota > Actinomycetes > Propionibacteriales > Nocardioidaceae > Nocardioides. Next base: position 2,585 of record JAICHQ010000041.1, on the reverse strand, counting down.
GCCCAGGGAGGCGAAGACCGACAGCCCCCTCAGCAGGGTCCAGTTGTGGCGGGCCTTCTTGGCGAAGCCGAGCCCCGGGTCGAGGACGATCCGCTCGTCGGGGATCCCGGCCGCGTGCGCGTCGTCGATGCGCGCGCACAGCTCGTCGCGGACCGCCGCGACCACACCGCCGGGCACGTCGTACGCCGCGAGGTCCTGCATCCGGTCGCTGTGCCCGCGCCAGTGCATGCAGACGTACGTCGCGTCGGAGGCCGCGACGACCTCCAGGATCCGTGGGTCGGCCAGGCCCCCCGAGACGTCGTTGACGATGGTGGCGCCGGCGGTCAGGGCCTCCTCGGCGACCTCGGCGCGCATCGTGTCGACCGAGACGCGCGCCCCCTCGGCGACCAGCTCGCGGATCACCGGCACCACCCGGCCCAGCTCCTCCTCGACCAGCGGTCGGGTGGCGCCCGGCCGGGTCGACTCGCCTCCGACGTCGAGGATGTCGGCGCCGTCGGCCAGCAGCCGGCGGCCGTGCTCGACGGCCGCGTCCGGGGTGGCCCACCTGCCCCCGTCCGAGAACGAGTCGGGGGTCACGTTCACGACCCCCATCAGGAGCGTCGACGTCACGGGGATCAGCTCTTGTGGCTGTTGATCAGGGCCATCGCCTCGGAGCGGGTGGCGGCGTTGTGCATCTGGCCGCGCACGGCGGAGGTGATCGTGCGCGCCCCCGCCTTGCGCACCCCGCGCATCGTCATGCACAGGTGCTCGGCCTCGATCACCACGATCACGCCTCGCGCGTCGAGCCCCGCGACCAGCGCGTCGGCCACCTGGGTGGTCAGCCGCTCCTGGACCTGCGGCCGCTTGGCGTAGACGTCGACGAGCCGCGCCAGCTTGGACAGCCCGGTGATCTTGCCGGTCTCGGAGGGGATGTAGCCGACGTGGGCGACACCGGTGAACGGCACCAGGTGGTGCTCGCACATCGACCACAGCTCGATGTCGCGGACCAGCACCATCTCGTCGTGGCCGATGTCGAAGGTCGTGGTCAGGACGTCGGACGGCGACTGCCGAAGCCCGGCCGTGAACTCGGCGTACGCGCGTGCGACCCGAGCGGGCGTGTCGCGCAGCCCCTCGCGCTCGGGATCCTCGCCGATCGCGATCAGCAGCTCTCGTACGGCGGCGGCGGCCCGGTCATGGTCGAAGCGCGGGACGTCGGCCGGCGACCGGTCGGTCCAGGCGATCGGATCGGTCATGGTCGGGCGCTCAGGCCGGCGGCTCGGGCGCCGAGGGTCCCGGCCCGATCGGGCCACCGTGCACGTCACCGCCCGGGCCCGGGGGCGTCAGGATCGCTCCGGAGTCCGAGTCGGACCCCTTCCCGTTGCCTGAGCTCTTGTCGGGCCCGTTCTCGGAGCCGTTGTCGGTGCCGTTGACGGTGCCGTTGCCCCCGATCATCCGGTCGCGGATGGCCTGGGGGATCTCGACCGGCGGGATGCTGGAGGCCTTGCGGTCCGGCGAGCCGGTCCAGGCGGGACGCGGCGAGCGGCGACGGAGCGACTCGAAGACGCTCGCGACCTCCGCCTTGTCGAGGGTCTCCTTGTCCATCAGCTCGAGCACCAGGCTGTCGAGGACGTCGCGGTTCTCCTCGAGGATGTCGAAGGCCTCCTGGTGGGCGTTGGCCAGGAGCTTCTTGGTCTCCTCGTCGATGATTGCGGCGATGTCCTCGGAGTAGTTCTTGGTGTGCCCGAAGTCGCGGCCCAAGAAGGGCTCGCCGTTCGTCTCGCCCAGCTTGATCGCCCCGAGCCGGTCGGTCATGCCGTACTGCGTGACCATCGCCCGCGCCACGGCCGTGGCCTTCTCGATGTCGTTGCCGGCCCCGGTGGTCGGGTCGTGGAAGACCATCTCCTCGGCCGCGCGGCCGCCCATCATGTAGGCCAGGGCGTCGAGCATCTCGCTACGGGTCTGGCTGTACTTGTCGTTGTCGGGAAGGATCATCGTGTAGCCCAGCGCTCGGCCGCGCGGCAGGATGGTGATCTTGTGGACCGGGTCGTTGCCCGGCAGCGCCGCCGCCACCAGCGCGTGACCGCCCTCGTGGTACGCGGTGATGAGCTTCTCCTTCTCGCTCATCAGGCGCGTCCGCCGCTGCGGGCCGGCGATCACCCGGTCGATGGCCTCGTCGAGCGAGGCGTCGGTGATCAGCTTCTGGTTGGAGCGTGCGGTCAGCAGGGCGGCCTCGTTGAGGACGTTCTCGAGGTCGGCGCCGGTGAACCCCGGCGTACGGCGTGCGACCGACAGCAGGTCGATGCCCGAGGCCAGCGGCTTGCCGCGCGCGTGGACCTGGAGGATCTTGTGACGGCCGGCCAGGTCCGGGGCATCGACCTGGATCTGCCGGTCGAAGCGGCCGGGCCGCAGCAGCGCCGGGTCGAGCACGTCGGGGCGGTTGGTGGCCGCGATCAGGATGACGCCCCCGCGGACGTCGAAGCCGTCCATCTCGACCAGCAGCTGGTTGAGGGTCTGCTCGCGCTCGTCGTGACCGCCGCCCATGCCGGCGCCGCGGTGCCGGCCGACGGCGTCGATCTCGTCGATGAAGACGATCGCCGGCGCGTTCT
>JAICHQ010000040.1 GCA_025924815.1 Nocardioides sp. | reverse complement strand
TCGTCGGATCTCGACCTGCACAGTGTCCTGAGCCGCATCATCGAGGCGGCGACCAGGCTCACCGACGCGCGGTACGGAGCGCTGGGGGTCGTGGGCCAGGAGAACCACCTCGTCGAGTTCGTCACCACCGGGATCGACGAGGAGAGCCGTCTCCGCATCGGCGATCTCCCGCACGGGCGTGGCATCCTCGGGCTCCTGATCAGTGATCCCCAACCGATCAGGTTGAAGGACCTGACGGATCACCCCTCCTCCTTCGGCTTCCCTGCGCACCATCCACCGATGGGATCGTTCCTGGGCGTCCCGGTGAGGATCCGCGGCACCGTGTTCGGCAACCTCTACCTCACCGAGAAGGCGGGAGGTGGGGAGTTCACCGAGAACGACGAACAGCTGGTCGTGGCGCTCGCCGGCGTGGCCGGGATCGCGATCGAGAACGCCCGTGCGTACGGACTCAGCGAACGTCGCCGCGAGTGGCTGGAGGCCGCCGCGTCGCTTCCGGACTCCCTGCAGCCTCCGATCGACTGGGCCGGCTGTCTCACCCAGGTCGCCGCCACGGCGCGCCGCGCGGCACGGTCCGTGGCCACCGCGGTCGTGGACAGCGACGCCGAGGAGGTGCTCGCCCTCGTCTGCGAGCCGGGCGCCGAGGAGGAGATCCGGAGCCGCCTGGCCGTCGTGCTGAGGGAGGTCGGCGGCCTGGGGATCCTCGATCCGGTCGATGTCGCGACGGGTCATCTCGTGGCCACGGTGGTTCCCCTGCAGACCCACCTGGCCAAGGGCGGTCTGCTGGTCTCCTTCTACCAGGTCGCCCAGATCCGTCTCCGAGACGTCGACGACCGTGACCTGATGCGCACCTTCGCCGACTACGCGGCCCTCACCCTGGACCGCGGTCAGGCCATGGCCGAGCGCGAGGAGGTGGCCGTGATCTCCGACCGGGAACGGATCGCGCGCGATCTCCACGACGTCGTGATCCAACGGCTCTTCGCCACCGGGATGCTGCTTCAGGCCGCCGCCATGCGCGCCGTGAGCGACGACGTACGTCAGCGGATCGAAGGGTCGGTCGCAGATCTCGACGCCACGATCCGCGACGTCCGCGCCACCATCTTCGAGCTGCAGATGCCGGCAGCCGGCTCGGTGCGCAGGGAGCTGCGAGCGCTCGTCACCGAGTATCGCAGCGTCCTCGGGTTCCCACCCGACCTCAGGATCAAGGGCCCCGTGGAGACGGCCGTCACCGAACGCATGCGGGAGCCGTTGCTCAAGGTGCTGCGCGAGTCCCTCTCGAACGTCGCCCGCCATGCCCAGGCCTCGAAGGTCGAGATCGTCGTCGGCGTGGGTGAGGGGCGCCTGTCGCTCACCGTGGACGACGACGGGATCGGGATCTCCGGCACCGGCGTGCGGAGCGGGCTCGAGAACGCACGATCGCGGGCCGCGGCACTCGGCGGGGACCTGCAGCTCGGGCAGGGCCCGCTGGGGGGCGCACGGTTGCAGTGGAGCGTGCCCCTGTCGCGGGTATGAGTCAGGGGTGCGGACGATCCGACAGCAGGCGCGACGCCAGTACCGCAGCCTGGGTGCGGCGTTCGAGCCCGAGCTTTCCGAGCATCGTCGAGACGTAGTTCTTGACCGTCTTCTCGGCCAGGAACATCCGCTCGCCGATCTGCCGGTTGGTCAGGCCCTCGGCCACGAGCTCGAGGAGCTTGAGCTCCTGCTCGGTGAGGCCGGCCAGCTCCGGCGCGGTCTCGGGGCCGTTGCGCACCCGGTCGAGCACGCGTTCAGTCAGGATCGGGTCGATCAGCGAGTGCCCCGATGCAACGTGGTGGACCGCTCCGATGAGATCCTGACCCGTCGCCTCCTTGAGGATGTAGCCGGAGGCGCCGGCCATGATCGCGGCGAACAGCGCCTCGTCGTCGTCGTACGACGTCAGGATGAGGGCCCGGATGGTCGGGTCGACACCGCGCACGATCCGGCACACCTCGATGCCGGAACCGTCCGGGAGCCGGGCGTCGAGGATCGCCACATCCGTGCGCAGCGCCGGGATCCGCGCCGCCGCCTCGGAGGCGAGTGCGGACTCGCCGATGACCTCGATGTCACCGGAGGACTCCAGCAGGGTCCGGAGGCCCTGCCGCACCACCTCGTGGTCGTCCAGGAGGTACACGCGGACCGGGGACCTGGTGTCGTTCATGCGGATCAGGCATCTCCTCGTGATCGATCTCGCGGGGCCACCGGGCCGTCATGGTCGAGCCTCTCTGGATGGTCGTCCGACCGCCCCGACCCCTGGTCGACATCATCGCGCACCCACCCTCGACGAGAGGTGTGGGAGGCCGGCCCTGTGGTCAGCCCTGTGGTCAGCCCTGTGGTCACGCCGGAGCGAGCTCGGGGGAGGGGTGCTCACGGAGGCCCTCATCGACCATGGCATGCACGACGTCGCGGCGGCTGATCATGCCCACGACCCGGCCGTGCAGGAGCACCGGAAGGCTCTTGACACCCCGCTCGCGCAGGCCGGCGATGACGTCGGCCAGGTCGTCGTCCGCGTCCGCCGTGGGCACGTCACAGGACATCACGTCACGAACGGAGGCGTCCGCGACCCGCGGACGGTCGCCCGCTTCGCGCCGGTCCTCGACGGCCACGGCTCGGATCACCTCCACCTCGCCGATCACGCCGAGGAGGCGGCGCTCGTGGTCGACGACCGGGAGCGAGGTCAGACCGAGCCGATCGAGAACCTGTGCCGCGCGGGCGACGGCGTCGGACGGCCCGATGGTGACGGCAGGGGAGGACATGAGGTCACGGACGAGCATGACGTGCTCCTTCTGTGCGGACGGAGACTGCTGACGCTGCGAGGGAGGAGGTGTCCCCCTGCTCTCCGACGATCGTCACGGGGCACAGGCATCTGGCTGCGAGCTCCGCGGGGAGAGCGTGGTGTCGAGGGGAGGCCGGCGTGCCGATGACGACCAGCGCGGCGTCCGAGGACGCCTGCGTGAGCTGGGTAGCCACCCGCCCGGTGACGATGCTGACGGCGATGTCGACCTCGATGCCTTCGGCGCACACCCAGTCGCCGACCCGGCCGGGCACGGTCCGGCGAGCCAGGTCGAGCTCCAGCCGAGGGTCGTCCCCGTCCTCGTGCTCGACGACGTGGACGGCGTGCAGACGGGTATGCCTTCCGGCCGCTTCCGCGGCCGCCCAGCGCACCGCCGCGGCGCTCGCGGCAGATCCGTCGACTCCGACCAGCACCGAGTCGGTGGCCACTGCGTTGCTCATGGGTGGTCGGCTCCTCTCACGGCACGACGAGGACGGGGGACTGGGCGTGCTCGACGACGGGCAGGGTGAGCCCGCTGAGCGTGAGGCGGCGCAGCAGCGGACGCGCCGGCCGTCCGATGACAAGCAGGTCGTACTGCGCGGAGAGGTCGACAAGGCAGGCGTCGATCGCGCCGCGGGTGACGTGGACCTGGGCGTCCACGTCGGGGAACTTCTCGCCCATGCCGGCGATGGACTCGGCCATGCGCAATCGCGCATCCTCGCCCTCGGGATCGGTCTCGGACACCACGGTCCAGCGGACCTCCGACACGAGGCCGTCCCACAGGCAGTGGACGACGGTGAGGGGCGAGCGACGCAGCGAGGCTTCGCGAAACGCGTGCTCGACCAGCGCGATCGACTCCATCGAGCCGTCGGCACCGATCAGGATGCCGCCTCCGGGGTTCTGCGTCGGACGGACGACCACGACCGGGGTCTGCGCGTGACGTGCCAGAGCCGAGCTGACGGAGCCGAGCAGGAGACCGGCGACGCGCCCATGACCCCTGGTCCCCACCACGGTCATCACGGCGGTCCTCCCCAGGTCGAGCAGGAGACTCCGGGGATCGCCGTTCTCGACCACCGTCCCGATCGAGGCCTCCGGACACTGCTCCGCCGCTACCGAACGGGCCCGTTCGAGCACCAGGTCCGCGTCCACGCGGATCTGGTCGTCGATCTGGCTGGGTGGGATGCCGGCCGTGGCCAGCCACGCCAGCTCGTTGCCCGAGATGGTCTTCCGCGCGTGTGCCAGCGTGAGACCACGGTGTCGCAGACGAGCTTCCTGCGCCGCCCACGCCACAGCCTGCTCGCTCGACGGTGAGCCGTCCACTCCGACGACGACGGTGCCGGCGATGGGGTGAGTCGTGGTGGTCATGTCTCCATGTTCGAAGGTCCGTCGCCGGATGCGAACGGTCGTTGGCACACGCTGGGGATGACCTTGGACCCATGTGCGAGGGCGAGCAGGCTGAAGACCTGCGTGGGGTCCTCGCGAGTGCCGACGATGGACCCGATCATCCGAAGGCCCTGGAACACGGCCACGGCGTACTTCGCGAAGCCTCCGTCGACCGAGTACCCGCACGACCGGGCCCACATCTTCGTGTCCGGAGACGATCGGAAGGGCCGGCTCACCGGCCAGGCGCGGTGCGCAGCGTGGATGTCGGTGTGAAGAGACCGCAGATGTCTATCTGGACGAGAACCTGACCGGCCCGGGATCTCTCCCGGGGAGCAGCGGGTCACCTGGCGTGCCAGGGTCGGCGGCCAGGGCGGCGATGTCGTTGGTCATGGATCGTCCGCCGGGGCGGTCGGTGACGAACGTCCTCCGTCGCGGTTCCACGAGCCCGGTGTGCGACGTGGCCGAGAGGCGAACGATGAGGACGAGGGGAGGGGAACATCGTGGGTGGCAGTCCCGTCGCAGCCGGTGACGGAGCCGACGGCGGTCCGCGTGCGCCGCGAGCAGGCAGGGGAGCTCAGCTGCAGCCCGGCTGTTCGCCGGCACGAAGGCCCGGTGTGCCGTCGACCGTCGTGGTCCACCTGCTGGTGGTCGCGTCCGTCCTGTCCGCGGCGGCCACCCTCCTGGTCCCGGACCTCCTGACCGGACCTCCGGCCATGAACGGGTCCGCCAAGGGGACGGCCCTGGTGATCCTGCTGGGCGGCGTACCGACGCTGGCCCTGGCGTACCGCAGGGCGAGGTCGGGCTCCGCGGCCGCCTCGGCCGTGGCGACCGGGGCCGCGGCGTACCTGGCCTACAACGCCGTGCTGCTGGTCTTCGCCACGCCCTTCAACCGGGCCTTCCTCCTGTACGAGGCCATGCTGGGCCTCGCCATCTGGACCCTGGCCTGCTTGGTGAGCGAGATCTGGTGGTGCTCGCGACCGCAGGTGCCCGTCCCCTGTCGTCGGGCGGCCGGGTTCGTCCTCGGTGTGGTCACGCTCAACGTCGTGGCCTGGCTGGCCCAGGTCGTGCCGGCGCTCCTCTCCGACCACCCACGATCCATGATGTCGGGGACCGGCCTCACGACGAACCCCGTCTACGTCCAGGATCTGGCCTTCTGGCTCCCGGCCCTGACCTGGGTGGCGATCGGGATGTGGAAGGGCCATGGTCCCCGGACGGTGCTCGGGGCGGCCGCACTGGCCTACTGGGTGCTGGAGTCGATCGGCGTCGCGGTCGACCAGTGGTGGGGTCACCAGGCGGACCCGACCTCGTCCGTGGTCTCGGCGACGGTGGTCCCGCTGTTCCTCGTCCTGGGAGCGGCCACGATCTGGCCGCTCCTGGGCGTTCTGAGGGCAGTGGCCGCGGCCGCACCCTTGCCGAGGACCGTAGCCGGGCCGGGCGCGGAGTCCGCTGCAGCCGGAGCGGCGGGACGCTGACATGTCGGTGCCCACCACCGTCTGCCGGCGGCCCACGAGGTCGACGTGGAATGTCCCGGCGAGGCATGTCGGGTTGTTCTTCGTGTGGACGAGCGGCATCCACGTAGGGATCGTGGCGGCCGATCCCGCCCTCTACCGTCACTTCGCCGACGGTGCCCTGGTGCCGGGACTGGCCGAGGCCTGGCGCTCGACCTTCATGATCCACGCAACGACCGCGGGTCTCGTCCTGGCCGCGGGGGAGGGCGTGCTCGGCCTCCTGCTGCTCAAGTCGTGGCCTCGACGTCGGATGGGTTGGGTCGGGACGATCGCCTTCCACCTCGCCCTGATGTGCTTCGGGTGGGGCTTCTGGGTCTGGAGCCTCCCAGCCCTGACAGTGCTCCTCCGAGGGGCCCGACACGACTCGCGATCGCAGATGGCCATTGGTCACCACGGGCAATGACCCTGGTCGGCGCGAGTCGATGACGAACTTCTCTGCCGGCTCGAGCGCCGCTGTCCGAATCTGGATCCATGGGACCGGATGGTCCGGCCCCCGTTCCGAGAAGGTGAAACATCATGCGCGCCACATTCGACAAGGTGACTTCGTGGGCAGGGGTGCTACTCGCTGTCGTCCTGCTGGTCGCCGGCGGACTGCTGGCTTGGGCCAGCACTTTCGTGGGCAACCAGGTGCACGACCAGTTCGCCGCCCAGCACATCACGATGCCGACGAGTCAGACCGGACTCGCCGAGCTTCCCGCGGCCGACCGAGCCGCCCTCGACCAGTTCGCCGGCCAGCAGCTGACGAACGGTCCACAGGCCAAGGCCTACGCCAACCACTACATCAGCGTCCACTTGCGTGAGGCTTCGGGCGGCCAGACCTACTCCGAGGTCAGCGGCCAGTACCTCCGGCAGTGCAGCGACCCCGCCCAGGCGGCCACCGCCACCTGCCAGAAGCTCGGCGGGCTCCGCCAGACGATGTTCATGGGTGACACGTTGCGTGGCCTGCTGCTCTACGGCTACGCCTTCGCCACGGTCGGCACGATCGCCGGGTACGCGGCGTACGTCTCCTTCATCGGCGCAGCCCTGCTGCTCGTCCTGGTCGGATTCGGATTCTGGCACTCGCGCCGTGCGAGCCAGGACGTGGCCGCCGTGGCCCAGCCGGTGGGCGCGCGAGGCTGACTCTGCGGACGACCACGACGGGGTCGGCCCTCGGGGGCCGGCCCTCGGTCATGCCCGGTCACGTCCGTCGAGACGGGAGAGGTAGATCCAGGTCGGCCGGTAGCCGTGCCGCTCGTAGAGGCGGATCGCGTCGGTGTTGCCGGGGAGTGCTCCCAGGATGACATCGGAGGCGCCCTGCTGTCGCAAACGCTCGTGGAGCTCGTCGAGGAGCCGTGACCCCAGCCCGCGGCCGCGATAGTCGGGCAGGACGGACAGGCTCTCGACCTCGGCGACGAGGTCGCCGGTCGCCCAGGTGTCGGCGAGCCAGGTGCCCGTGACCGGCATGGCGTAGCCGAGGGCGTAGCCGATCAGCCGGCCCGCGTCGCGGGCGAGCAGCAGCACCGGCTCGTGCTCGGCGAACAGCTGATGGTAGAGGGAGCGTCGTTCACGCCAGGTGGTCTTGTCGCTGACGTACGGCGCGAGCTCCGGCATCGCCTGCTGGTGCTGGTGGTGCACGGCGACCCACAGGGGCTCCAGTGAGTCGAGGTCGGCGACACCTCCGGTCTCGACGGCCAGGTCCTCCATGCACGCGACCTTAGTCAGTGGGGCGAGAGACGACCGGTCGCCGAACCCCGCGACGGTCGGTGGTCCTCGCCGCGAGCCGCCACACCGCCAGCGATCGTGAGGGGTCCGTCGACCCGGAGGTCGCGTGCCCGGGCGTCTGGTGGGTACGTGGGGCCCACGATCCATCGAGAGGAACCATCGTGGCACGCAACCAACACCGCCGGGCCCGCATCCTCGACCTGCGGCCGGACGCGGTGCAGCGGGGTCCGCTGCCCATCCCGGATCACCTGTGCCGCCTGCCGGCCCTCGCCTGAGCCGGTCGGTGGAGGAGTCCGTGGTCGTGAGGCAGCCGTTCACCATGACCGCCCGCCGACAACGGTGGCCGGCTACTCCGCGGACCCTGGTGGTGCTGCTCTTCCTGGCCGTCGCCACCGGGGGCTGCGCCCCGATGGGATCGGCAGAGGACCACAACGCCTCCCGGGCGGCGCTCGCCTTCGACCGTTCGCTGGGCGACCCGGCCCAGGCATGTAGGTTGCTGGCTCCGGGGACGCTCACCGAGCTGCAGAACACCTTCGGCGCCTGCGACCGGGCACTGCCGCGGCAGGACCTGCCGGTCGCCAGCCGTGTCGTCGATGTCGACGTCTACGGCAAGGACGCGATCGTGCGCCTCGATCGCGACGTCGTCTTCCTGGCCCGTTTCGACAGCGGCTGGCGGGTCACAGCCGCGGGGTGCACGCCGCAGCAGGGCCGACCCTTCACGTGCACGCTGAAGGGGTCCTGACATGCGCGTGTTCTTCTTCGGCTACCTGATCTTCATCACCGCGGGCCTGACCGCGTGCTTCGTGCTCGGGGCGCTGCACCGATGAGCGACTCCAGGGCGGCGACCGGGCGCCCGCGAGCGTGGCTGCGCGATCACAGCCTGACCCTCGCCTTCACCCTGCTCCTGCTGGGGGCTCTGGTCGGTCAGGCGCTGACCGGCCTGGCCGGCTACAACGAGCAGGCCCGTGACGCCCAGCTCCCGACGCTGTCCCTGCTGCAGTATCTGACGTCGTCGCAGTTCGCCGTCGACGTCGCGGAGAACTGGCAGTCGGAGTATCTGCAGTTCCTGCTGTACATCCTGCTGACGGTCTGGCTGGTGCAGGTCGGCTCCCCGGAGTCCAAGAAGCCCGAGGAGCGGGGCCGCGAGACGTTCGAGGACCAGCGGATCGGGAGCTATGCCACGTCGGGGTCCCCGGCGTGGGCGAAGCTCCGAGGGTGGCGACTGATCCTGTTCTCCCACTCGTTGGGGCTGGTGATGGGGCTGGTCTTCCTGGGCTCGTGGTCGGCTCAGTTCGTAGCCGGCCGCAGCGCGTACAACGCCGACCAGATCCAGGACCTGCAGGCGCCGCTCACCTGGGCGCAGTACCTCCAGGCCCCCGACTTCTGGAACCGCACCTTCCAGAACTGGCAGTCGGAGTTCCTGGCGGTGGTGACCATGGTCGTGTTCAGCATCTATCTGCGTGAGCGTGGCTCCCCGGAGTCCAAGCCGGTCGGTGCCGCACACGACTCGACCGGAGTCGACGGCTGACCGCAGACGCGCCAGGTGCCCGTCAGCGCGGACTGCTGGGCGCCGCCCTGCAGCGGTCGGCCGGCCGAAGGGGCCCGCCGACCCTCATACCGGTCTGATCGGCGCGCCCCCACGACACGTACCCCGTCGAGTCATGACTCGCCGGCCGCGGGCCTCGTCCGCCGCGAACCGGAGGCTGCCTGCTTCCGGCAGGAGGGCCTCGGTCGTGACCGGCCACCTCGACGAGGGGTGCGGGACGCTCCTCCGGAGGCGGCCTCGCGGCCGCCGGCCAGCTCGCTGCGCAGGCGGCGCATCAGGTCGCTCAGGAGTCGCGAGACCTGCATCTGGGTCACCCCGATCTCGTCTCCGATCTCCTGCTGGGTGCAGCCCAGGAAGAAGCGCATCTCCAGGATGCGTCGCTCGCGGAGAGACAGCCCGCTCACGACGGGAGCCAGGACGACGCGGGCCTCGACCGCTCCCAGCGCCGCCTCTTCCTGGCCGAGCCGATCGCCGAGGGTCGTGATCTCCGACGCCCCGATCTCTTGGTCCAACGAGGTCGGTGCGAAGCAGCCGTTGGCGGCCAGCGCCTCCGAGACGTCATCTCGCGATGCGTCCAGCGCCTCGGCGAGGTCGTCCGCGGACGGCGGATGCCCGAGGCCGGTGGCCAGCTCGGACTCGACGCCGGTGATCCGAGCCTGGAGCTCCTGGACGCGGCGTGTCGGCCGCACCACCCAGCCAAGGTCGCGGAAGTGGCGACGCAGCTCGCCGCGGATCGAGGGGACGGCGTACGACATGAAGTCGTGTCCGCTGCTCCGGTCGTAGCGGTGGGCGACCCGGACGAGCGCCAGGTAGGCCACCTGCTCGAGGTCCTCGGCGGCGATGCCCCGGTTGCGGTAACGAGTGGCGATGGAGCGGGCCATGTCCATGTTGACGCACACGAGCTCGTCGAGCAGGTCGCCGCGGCGCTGCTCGTCGGACTCGCCGTCCAGTTGCGTGAGGATCTCGTCGGTACGGCGGACCCGCAGCGCTCGCTCCCGGCTGCGGGCACGAGGTGGTGAGGACCAGGTCAGCGGTTGTCGGGCCACGAGAAGTCCTGTTCGTCGAGGGACGGGACTGCCGTGGGCTCCAGCAGGGATGCCGGGTTTCGCCGAGGGTTGCAGCGCGGGTCCCGAGGCCCGGCGGCGCATGCCGCCTCTCGAACCTACGTCGCGCCATCCAGGCCGGTCACACCCACCGGGGTGGAAGTGCTGCATGACCCGGCGTGACTGCGGGTACCCGCCCAGCATGCGCATCGGCTACTTCCTGTCCACCGAGGAGTACGGGCCACGAGGGCTGATCGAGCAGGCGCAGGCGGCCGAGCGTGCCGGCTTCGAGGGCCTGTGGATCAGCGACCACTTCCACCCGTGGAACGACGAGCAGGGCAACAGCCCGTTCGTGTGGAGCATGATCGGGGCGATCAGCCAGGTCTGTTCACTGCCGATCACGACCGCCGTGACCTGTCCGACCTTCCGGATCCATCCGGCGGTGATCGCCCAGGCCGCCGCTACCTCCGGTCAGCTCACGGACGGACGGTTCGTGCTCGGGGTCGGCTCCGGAGAGGCTCTCAACGAGCACATCCTGGGGGATCCCTGGCCCACCGTGGACCGGCGGCTGGAGATGCTGGAGGAGGCGGTGAACCTGATCCGGCGGCTCTGGACCGGCGAGGTGGTGAACTGGGAGGGCACGCACTACCGCGTCGACCATGCCCGCATCTACAACCTCCCGGAGTCGCCGCCCGAGATCTATGTGTCGGGCTTCGGACCGAAGGCCACCGACCTGGCGGCGCGGATCGGCGACGGCTTCATCAACACCGCACCCGATGCCGACGCGGTCCGGCGGTTCAAGGAGGGATCGGGGGGGCGGCCGGCCCATGCCGGCGCCAAGGTCGCGTTCGCACCTACCGAGGACGAGGGGTGGGAGCATGCGCACCGGCTGTGGCCCAACGCCGGCCTACCGGGGGAGCTGGCACAGATTCTGCCGACCCCGGAGCACTTCGAGCAGGCGAGCTCGCTGGTGACCCTGGAGTCCACCCGGGACTCCGTGGTCGCCGGCAACGACCCGGCAGCCCACCTGGAACAGATCGCGTCGTACCGGGACGCGGGGTACGACGCCCTCTACGTCGCGAACATGGGCCCCCACCACCAGGACATGATCCGGTTCTACGGCCAGGAGGTCCTACCGCGGCTGCCGGCCGGCTGACCCGCAGTCGGGGCCTCGTCGACGGCATCGGCCGCGTCGCGGAACGCCTCGAAGGCGTGCGTCACCTCCGCCACGGTCTGGTCCGACATGCGACCGAGCACCCGGACGATCTCCCGCCGCCGGGCGTCCCGCACGGCCTGCACCTGTCGGCGACCGTCGGCACTGATCGCCACGTCGACGGCCCGTCGGTCGTGGGCCGCACGCGTGCGGGTGACGAGTCCCCGGCGCTCGAGGCTGGTGCAGTGCCGGCTGGCGTTGGACTGGTCGACCTCCAGACTCTCGGCGACGGCGCTGACCGAGAGGGTCCCCTGCCGGTCCAGCAGCACGAGCACCCGGTGCTGCACGACGGTCACGTCGGGTCGACCGGCCGAGACCGAGCGGAGCGCGATCGCGAGCAGCGTGCGGCTCGTGCCGAGGACGGCGTCGGCGAGTCGGTCGCGATCTGGCGGCTGCATACGACCACAGATTACATGCGATGGCGCATGCAACATGGGTGTCGGGGGTACGTCGTCCCGGTCCGGGTACCGGTGACGGGTAAAGGAGACAGGATGGTGGTGGCACCGACGGCCGAGGCGCAGGCCGTCTCCAGTGCGGCTCTGGCGGCTCTGCGGGACCGGGTCGACGGGGAGGTGCGGTTCGACGCCGGCTCCCGGGCGACGTACTCCACGGACTCCTCGAACTTCCGCCAGGTGCCCCTCGGCGTGGTCCTGCCGCGCACCATCGAGGCGGCGGTCGAGGCCGTCGCGGTCTGCCGCGAGCACGACCTGCCGATCGTCAACCGTGGCGGGGGCACCAGCCTGGCCGGTCAGTGCACCAACGAGGCCGTCGTCCTCGACTTCAGCAAGTACTGCCATCGCGTGGTCTCGGTCGATGCTGACAACCGACGCTGCGTGATCGAGCCCGGGATCGTGCTCGACGTGCTCAACCGCGAGCTCGCCCCGACCGGTCTGCGCTTCGGCCCCGAGCCCGCCACCCATCAGAACTGCACGCTCGGCGGGATGATCGGCAACAACTCCTGCGGCGCCACCGCCCAGCGCACCGGCAAGGTCGTCGACAACATCGCCGCCCTCGACGTCCTGCTGTACGACGGCACCCGGTTCACGGCGACGGCGACCAGCGACCAGGACTACGCCGTGCTGGAGCGGATGGGCGACCGGCGGTCGCAGATCTACCGCTCGCTGCGTCGTCTCCGCGACGAGCACGGCGACCTCATCCGAGCGCGCTACCCCGACATCCCGCGTCGGGTCTCGGGGTACAACCTCGACTCGCTGCTGCCCGAGCGGGAGTTCGACCTGGCCGGCTTCCTGGTCGGCAGTGAGTCGACCCTGGTGACCATCCTGCGTGCCGAGCTGAAGCTGGTCCCGGTGGTCAAGGAGCGCACGCTGGTCGTGCTCGGGTTCGAGAACATCGCCAAGGCCGCCGACGCCGTCCCGAAGATCGTCGAGCACGATCCGATCGCGCTCGAGGGCGTCGACCACTACCTGATCCACGACGAGCAGATCAAGGGGATGAACGCCCAGGCGCTCGACGAGCTGCCCGAGGGCACCGGCTTCCTCATGGTCCAGTTCGGGGGCGACACCACCGACGAGGCCGACCGCCGTGCGCATGAGATGCTCGAGGCCCTCGGTGACACCGACCACGAGCCCGACGTCGCGTTCATGGACGACCCCGACCGGGAGGACGAGCTCTGGCAGGTGCGGGAGGCCGGGCTCGGCGCGACCGCCCACGTCCCGGGTCGTCCCGACACCTGGGAGGGTTGGGAGGACTCCGCGGTCCCGGTCGACCGTCTCGGTGACTACCTGCGCGACCTGCGCAAGCTCTACGAGGAGTTCGGCTACGCCTCCGACGTCGGCCCGAGCCTCTACGGGCACTTCGGTCAGGGTTGCGTGCACACCCGCATCCCGTTCGACCTCTACTCCAGCGAAGGAGTGGCGACCTACCGCCGCTTCCTCGAACGCGCAGCGGACCTCGTGTCGTCCTACGGCGGCTCGCTGTCCGGCGAGCACGGTGACGGCCAGACCCGGGGCGAGCTGCTGCCGAGGATGTTCGGCGAGGAGGTCGTCGGCCTCTTCGAGGAGGTCAAGGCGATCTTCGACCCGGGCGACCGGATGAACCCCGGCAAGGTCGTCCACCCCGCGCCGCTCGACCGGCATCTGCGCATCGGTGGGACCTGGGCTCCCCGGGATCTCAAGCCGCTCTACTTCGGCTACCCCGACGACGGTGGCTCGTTCGGCCAGGCGGTCAACCGGTGCGTCGGCGTCGGGAAGTGCCGCAAGCACGAGAACGACGGCGGCACCGTGATGTGCCCGTCCTACCAGGTGACCCATGAGGAGCAGCACTCCACCCGGGGCCGGTCACGCCTGCTGTTCGAGATGCTCGACGGCCACGCCGACGGCACGGTGAAGGACGGCTGGCGGTCCGAGGAGGTCAAGGAGGCGCTCGACCTGTGCCTGGCCTGCAAGGGCTGCAAGACCGACTGCCCCGCCAACGTCGACATGGCGACGTACAAGGCCGAGTTCCTCGCCCAGCACTACCGGCACCGGCTCCGCCCGCGTGCCGACTACGCCACGGGCTGGCTGCCCGCCGGAGCGGCGGCGGTGGCCGCCACGAGGACCGCGAAGGTCATCAACGCGGTGACCTCGCGCCGGCCCGCGGCCCGCGCTCTCACCCGGCTCGCCGGGCTGGAGGACCGACCGGTGCCGCAGTTCGCGCCGGAGACCCTCCAGCAGTGGTGGGCCCGCCGCGTCCCGGGTGCGGCGGATGTCCACCGACCGGCCACGCGCGGCCGGGTCCTGCTCTGGCCGGACACGTTCACCAACCACTTCCACCCGCGGGTCGGCCAGGCGGCCGTAGAGGTCCTGGAGTCGGCCGGCTGGGAGGTCACGATCCCGACCCGGCCCGCGTGCTGCGGACTCACCTGGATCTCCACCGGCCAGCTCGACGTGGCCCGCCGGGTGCTGCGGCGTACCCTGCGCCAGCTCGCGCCCCATGTGCGCGACGGGGGACTCGTGGTGGGCCTCGAACCCAGCTGCACCGCGGTGTTCCGTGCCGACATGCACGAGCTGTTCCCGGACGACCAGGACGCACACCGGCTCAAGGACCACACGGTCACGCTGGCCGAGCTGCTCACCGGGCACACGCCGGGCTACGAGCCGCCCCACGCCTCCCGCGACGTGCAGGCGCTCGCGCAGGTGCACTGCCATCAGCACGCGATCATGAAGTGGGACGCCGACCAGCAGCTGCTCGAGAGGGCCGGCGTCGACGCCGAGCACCTCGACTCCGGCTGCTGCGGGCTCGCCGGCAACTTCGGCTTCACCGCCGGTCACGGCGAGGTCAGCGAGGCCGTCGCCGAGCAGACCCTGCTCCCACGACTGCGCGAGGCCGACCCGGAGACTGTCGTGCTCGCCGACGGCTTCTCCTGCCGCACCCAGATCCAGGACCTCGACAGCGGCGGCCACGAGGGGATCCACCTCGCCGAGCTGCTCGCGAGCCTCCTGCACGAGCAGGAACAGGCTCAGACGTCCACATCCCCAGGAGGAACACGATGAGCACCACCGTTGCCGATCGTCTGCTCGAGCGCCTGCGTGAGTGGGGGGTCGAGCAGATCTTCGGCTACCCGGGCGACGGCATCAACGGCATCGTGGCCGCCCTGGCCAGGGCCGACGACGAGCCGCACTTCATCCAGGCGCGTCACGAGGAGATGGCGGCGTTCGAGGCCGTCGGCTTCGCCAAGTTCGGGACCAAGCCGGCCATCTGCATGGCGACCTCCGGTCCGGGTGCGATCCATCTGCTCAACGGGCTCTACGACGCCAAGCTCGACCACGTACCGGTCGTGGCGATCGTCGGCCAGACCAACCGGACGGCCATGGGCGGCAGCTACCAGCAGGAGGTCGACCTGATCAGCCTGTTCAAGGACGTCGCCAGCGACTACGTGCAGATGGTGACCGTGCCCGAACAGCTCCCGAACGTGCTCGACCGGGCGATCCGGATCGCCATGACCCGTCGTGCGCCGACGGCGATCATCATCCCGAACGACGTGCAGGAGCTGGCCTACGAGCCCCCCACGCACGAGTTCAAGATGGTGCCGTCCAGCCTCGGCACCAGTTGGCCGTCCGTCACTCCGGACGACGAGGCCGTCAGGGCGGCCGCCGACCTGCTCAACGCGGGCTCGAAGGTCGCCATGCTCGTCGGCCAGGGTGCCCGTGGTGCCGCAGCCGAGGTCGAGCAGGTCGCCGACCTGCTGGGGGCCGGCGTGGCGAAGGCACTGCTCGGCAAGGACGTTCTCTCCGACGAGCTGCCCTTCGTCACCGGCTCCATCGGCCTGCTCGGCACCAGGCCGAGCTACGAGATGATGGAGAGCTGCGACACGCTGCTGACCGTCGGCTCGAGCTTCCCCTACACCCAGTTCATGCCCGGTCTCGACCAGGCGCGCGCCGTGCAGATCGACATCGACGGCTCGATGATCGGGATGCGCTACCCCTACGAGGTCAACCTCGTGGGGGATGCGCAGCGCACGCTTCAGGCGCTGATCCCGCTCCTCGAGCGCAAGCAGGACCGTGGCTGGCGCGAGGGCATCGAGAAGAAGATCACCCGCTGGTGGGAGGTGATGGAGGCCGAGGCGCTCGTCGCGGCCAAGCCGGTCAACCCGATGCGGATCTTCAGCGAGTTCTCGGCGCAGGCGCCGGAGAACTGCCTGATCGCCGCGGACAGCGGCTCGGCGGCCAACTGGTACGCCCGCCAGATCAGGATGCGGGGCTCGATGCGCGGCAGCCTGTCGGGCAACCTGGCCACGATGGGCCCGGGCGTCCCCTACGCGATCGGCGCGAAGTTCGCCCACCCCGACCGACCGGTCGTCGCCTTCGAGGGCGACGGCGCGATGCAGATGAACGGCCTCGCCGAGCTGCTCACCATCTCCCGCTACTACCGGGAGTGGAGCGACCCACGACTGATCGTCGCGGTCCTGCACAACAACGACCTCAACCAGGTGACCTGGGAGTTGCGGGCGATGGGCGGCTCGCCGAAGTTCGTCGAGTCGCAGGCCCTGCCGGACGCGTCGTACGCCGACTTCGCGGCGTCGATCGGGCTGGGCGCCCTCACCATCACCGACCCGGAGCGACTGCGGGATGCGTGGCAGCAGGCGCTGGCCGCCGACCGCCCGTTCGTCCTCGACGTGCACTGCGACCCCGACGTCCCGCCGATCCCGCCGCACGCCACGCTGGAGCAGATGACCGACATGGCGGAGGCGCTGATCAAGGGGGACCCGTCGCGCTGGGGCGTGATCATGGAGGGCATCAAGACCAAGGCCCAGGAGTTCCTGCCCCACAGTGATGACCGCGACTGAGCAGGGCCGCCGCGCCGACGTGGCCGTCACCCGCGTCGAGGCCACGGCGTACACCGTCCCGACGGGACGTCCCGAGGGTGACGGCACCCTCACATGGGACTCCACCACCTGGGTGGTGGTGCGTGCGGACACCGACGACCCGCGGCTGCCGAGCGGCTTGGGCTGGACCTACGCGTCGGCCGCCGCGGCGCAGGTCGTCGACGACCTGCTGGCTCCGGAGGTCAGCGGGCAGAGCGCCCTCGACGTCGCGGCGAGCTGGGAGTCGATGGTGCGCGCCGTGCGCAACGCGGGGCGGCCGGGCCTGGTCGGCATGGCGATCTCGGCGGTCGACACCGCGTTGTGGGACCTGAAGGCGAGAGTGCTCGGGGTGCCGCTGCACCGCCTGCTCGGAGCCGTGCGCGACGACGTACCGATCTACGGCAGCGGAGGCTTCACCACTGACCCCGAGGACCACCTGCGCGAGCAGATGGCCGACTGGGTCGACCAGGGGATCCCACGGGTCAAGCTCAAGATCGGCGAGTCCTGGGGAAGCAACCCGCAGCGTGATCTCGAGCGGGTCGCCCTGTCCCGGCAGACGATCGGCCCGGCGGTCGAGCTGTTCGTCGACGCCAACGGCGGGTACGACGCGCAGCAGGCCGTGAGGATCGCCCGCGACCTCGACGACCTGGGGGTGACCTGGTTCGAGGAGCCGGTCAGCTCCGACGACCACGTCGGCCTGCGCCGGGTCCGCAAGAACGCGGCGCAGGACGTCGCGGCAGGGGAGTACGGCGACAGCCTCGCCTACTTCGCCCACCTCCTGGCCGCCGAGACGGTGGACTGTGTGCAGGTGGACGTCACCCGCTGCGGCGGCTACACCGAATGGCTCCGCATCGCCGCCCTCGCCGCGGCGTACGGCCTCGAGGTCTCCGGCCACTGCGCACCGTCGCTGCACGCGCCGGTGTCGATGGCGGTGGCGAACCTGCGCCATCTGGAGTGGTTCGAGGACCACGTGCGGATCGAGGGACGGTTCCTGGACGGCTTCCCGGCGCCCGTGGGCGGCTCGATCGCTCCGGCCGAGGAGTCCGGGCACGGGCTGACGCTGCGCGAGGCCGATCTGACGGACTACCGGGTCGCTTGAGCCGTGGAGACCTCGACGAAGGAGCGCCACCGTGGCTGAGGACAGACCGACCACCCGTCCGGAGTCGTTGCGCCAGTACGCCCTGCTGGCCGACGGCGAGCGCGGTGCACTGATCGGGCCGCGCGGCGATGTCGCGTTCCTCTGCGCGCCGCACTGGCACGACGACGCGGTCTTCAGCGACCTGCTCGGCGGGCAGGGCAGCTATGTCATCCGACCGGCCGACGAGCGGTTCGTGTGGGGCGGTAGCTATGAGCCCGGAAGCCTGGTGTGGCGCAGCCGCTGGATCGTGGGCGCGGACGTCGTCGAGTCGCGCGAGGCGCTGGCGTTCCCCGGCGATCGGGACCGGCTGGTGCTCCTGCGCCGGATCGAGCCGGTCCGCGGATCCGCCCGGGTGGCGGTCATGCTCGACTGCCGGGCCGGCTTCGGCGCCGAGCGGATGCGACTGCGCCGCAACGACGACGGAGTCTGGTCCGGGCGCACCGGAGACCTCCGTCTGCGCTGGAGCGGGCTGCCGACGGACCTGCCGGTCGACGTGGCCCGTGACGGCGCGGCGTACCTCGAGGTGACGCTGGAGCCCGGAGACCAGTTGGACCTGGTCCTGGAGATCTCGCCCACCGCGTTCGACGACGAGCCGCCCGATCCCGATCGCGCCTGGCACCTCACCAGGGAGGCTTGGGACCGGGCGGTCCCGCAGGCCACCGAGACCCTGGCACCTCGCGACGTGGAGCACTCCTGGGCCGTGCTGCGTGGGCTCACGAGCAGCGCCGGGGCCATGGTGGCCGCGGCGACGACGTCGTTGCCGGAGCGGGCGGAGCAGGGACGCGACTACGACTACCGCTATGCCTGGATCCGCGATCAGTGCTTCACGGGCCAGGCCGTGGCAGCGGCCGGGGGTGGGGACCTGCTGGACAGCGCCGTCACGTTCGTCCGCGACCGACTGCTGGAGGATGGTCCCCGGCTGGTGCCGGCGTACACCACCGACGGGGATCCCGTGCCCGACCAGCGCCGCCTCGAGCTGCCCGGCTACCCGGGTGCACCGGAGGTGTACGTCGGCAACCGGGTGCGGCAGCAGTTCCAGCTCGACGCGTTCGGGGAGGCCCTGCTGCTCCTGGCCGCCGCCGATCGCCTCGACGTCCTCGACGCCGACGGGTGGAAGGCGGCCGAAGCCGCGGTGGAGGGCATCACCCAGCGTTACGAGGAGCCGGACGCCGGGATCTGGGAGCTGGAGCCCCGGCGCTGGGCGCACTCCCGGCTGACCTGTGCCGCGGGACTCCGGGCGGTGGCTGCGCGGCGCGAGGACCGCACCGCCGAGTGGTCGGGACTGGCCGACCGGATCGTGGCGGACACCTCGCGGGACTGCTTGCATCCCGACGGGCGATGGCAGCGCGCGCCGGACGATCCGGCCGTGGATGCCGCCCTCCTCCTGCCCGCGCTGCGGGGCGCCGTACCGGGAGACGACCCGCGGTCCGTGGCGACCTGGCGGGCCGTCATCGAGGAGCTCTCCTCCGACGGGTACGTCTACCGGTTCCGCCAGGAGCCCGGGCCCCTGCACGAGGCGGAGGGCGCCTTCCTGCTGTGTGGCTTCCACCTCGCCCTGGCCGCCCACCAGCAGGGCGACGACTACCGCGCCGTGCGGTGGTTCGAGCGCAACCGCGGCGCGCTGGGACCGCCCGGCCTGTTCACCGAGGAGTTCGACGTCGTCCAGCGCCAGCTGCGCGGGAACCTGCCACAGGCCTTCGTCCACGCGCTCCTGATCGAGACCGCACACACCCTGACCACCGACACCGCTGGGAGAGCCCATGAGCAAGGATTCTGAACGCCCCCGAGTCGTCGTGGTGACCGGCGCCTCCGGCGGCATCGGCCGCGCGACGGCACAGCTGTTCGCCGCGCGCGGAGACACGGTCGCCCTGCTGGCCCGCGGCGAACGCGGGCTCGAGGGTGCCCGCCGGGAGGTCGAGGCCCACGGCGGCACCGCGGCGACGTACGCCGTCGACACCTCGGACGCGGCGGCGCTCGACGAGGTGGCCGGGCTTGTCGAGGAGCAGCTGGGCGAGATCGACGTCTGGGTCAACGTCGCCTTCACCTCGGTCTTCGCCCGCTTCGTCGACATCGAGCCGGACGAGTTCGACCGGGTCACCCGGGTGACCTACCTAGGCTTCGTGAACGGCACCCGCTCGGCGCTGCGCCGGATGCTGCCGCGCGACCGCGGCACGATCGTGCAGGTCGGCTCGACCCTCGCCTACCGCGGCATCCCGTTGCAGAGCGCCTACTGCGGCGCGAAGCACGCCACGCAGGGCTTCCACGAGTCGCTGCGCACCGAGCTGCTCCACGAGGGAAGCGGGGTCCAGGTGACCATGGTCCAGATGCCCGCGGTGAACACCCCCCAGTTCTCGTGGGTGCTCTCCCGGCTGCCGCGACAGGCCCAGCCCGTGCCGCCGATCTACCAGCCCGAGGTCGCGGCGCGCGCAGTCGTGTACGCCGCGGACCACCCGGGCCGTCGGGAGTACTGGGTCGGCGCGAGCACCGCCGCGACCCTGA
Organism: Nocardioides sp.; assembly: GCA_025924815.1. Taxonomy (GTDB): domain Bacteria; phylum Actinomycetota; class Actinomycetes; order Propionibacteriales; family Nocardioidaceae; genus Nocardioides. The sequence continues at coordinate 7,401 of JAICHQ010000040.1, read as the reverse complement.
TCGCCAACGCGGTGGTGCCGGGGCTGCTGGACCGCTACCTGGCCCGCACCGGCTTCGACTCCCAGCAGACCGACCAGCAGAAGCCCGCGGACCAGCCCGCCAACTTGTGGGAACCGGCCGACGGCGAGGCCGGCCGCGACTTCGGCGCGCACGGACTCTTCGACCAGACGTCGCACGGGCACTCGGCGCAGGTCTGGGCCTCGCAGCGACACGGCACCCTGGCCGCGGTCGGCGCCGCCCTCGCGGTCGGTGCCGCGGTCCTCATCGGTCGAGCACGCAGGTGAGGACCGCCACCGCGGCTCGTCTCGGGCTCGGCGCGCTGTGCCTCACCGCGACCGACCGCGTGCTGTCAGCTGTCGGTGGGTCGGGCTCCCGCGCCCGCCTGGTGACGAGGCTCCTGGGCGCGCGCCTGCTCCTGCAGGCCGGCCTCGACGTGGCGTGGGGTGACCGCACCCGCCGGCCCGACGCGATGGTCGAGCTGACTCACGCCGCGAGCATGGTCTCGGTCGCCGCCGTCTCGCCGAGGTACCGCGCTCCGGCGCTGACGAGCGCTGCCTTGGCCACCGGCACCGCAGCCCTCGATCTCGTGCCCGGAGGGCGCGGGGTCCGCTGACACCTCGACCGGATCAGTCCTCGGCGTCGTCCTCCGACCAGACCGGATCCTTGCGGTTCTCCTGCTCGTCGGGCTCCTCGTCGACACGTTCGGCCGCGTCGGCCTGCGACACGTCCTCGCCGTCGGGGACGCCCTCGATGTCGAGGGGCTTGCGGTGGTGGGACATCTCGCTCATGGGTGTCCCGTACCCGCGCCGCCCCGGGTCAAGCAAGCGGCGCTGCTGCGGCTTCGGGTCGATGGGGTCAGCCGAAGGTCCCCAGCGGGCGGGTGGCGGGGCCCTCGAGCACCTCCCCCTGGGCGCTGAAGCGCGACCCGTGCAGGGGGCAGTCCCACGAGCGCTCCGCGTCGTTCCAGGCCAGCGTGCCGCCCAGATGGGTGCACACGGCACGGACGGCGCACACACGGCCGTCCACTCGTGAGCGGCCCTCGGGCACCACTCCCCGGCGGCCCACGAGACCCTCACCCTCGTCCGGCTTGCCGGGTGCCCGGAGCTCGGCCCGCACGAGGTCGGCGACCAGGTGCAGCCCCACCGCGGCGTTCCACCGGGCCACCTCGAGGGCGCCGCTCGGGCGGGTGATGCGACGCGAGACCGGCCGCTGCCAGGACGGCACGTGGTCGTGGATCTGCGCAGCCAGCGAGAGCGCCGCCGCGACCCCGTTGGTCAGGCCCCACTTGCCGTAACCGGTGGCGAGGTAGAGGTGGCCGCGTCCGCGCGGGAGGGCGCCGACGAAGGGGAGGCCGTCGGGGGAGGAGTAGTCCTGGGCGGACCAGGCGTGGGTCTCCTCCGTCTCGGGGAACCACTCGGCGGTCCAGGCGCGCAGCGCCTCCAGGTGGGCGGCCTCGGAGCGGGTCCGGCCCACGACGTGGCCGTCGCCGCCGACGAGCAGCCGCGGCCCGTCGTCGGCCGGTGCGTCGCGGACCGAGCGGGTGGGGTCGCCGGCCGACAACAGCATCAGCTGCGGCGGAGAGGGGTGCCGGAACGCCAGTGCGTAGGAGCGCTGGGGCTCGACCTTCGCGAAGTACAGACCGCGGTCCAGAATCGGGGCTCCGGTGGCCAGCACGACGTTGGTGGCCTCGATGCGGGAGCCGTCGGAGAGCCGGACGCGGGTCGGGTCCGCCAGCCCCGCCCCCACGACGCGCCGACCGGTGACGACCTTCCCGCCCTCGCGGCGCACCTCGCGCACGAGTGCCTCCAGGACGCTCATGGCGTCGAGCTGCGCCTGGTCCGCCAGCACCGCACCGCCGCGGTGGGGGAACGGGACCTCGAGCTGATCGCGCCAACGGACCGGCAGCCCCAGGTGGCGGGCCGCGTCGTGCTCGGCGCGCGCGGAGCCGAGCGAGCGCTCGTCGGCGGCGTACGTCACCGCGTCGCGGGTCTCGAACGGGACGCCGTGCTCTTCGCAGAAACGCAGAAGCCAGGCCTGGCCCTCGCGGTTGGCCTCGACGTACGCGCGGGCGACCTCGTCGCTCTGGCGTTGCAGGATCCGGGAGAGGCGGGTGCCCTGCAGGAGCGAGACCTTGCCGGTGGTGTTCCCGGTCGTGACTGCGCCGACCTCCCGCGCTTCGACGACGACCACGGACCGCCCGGCTCGCGCCAGCAGCAGACCGGTGACCAGGCCGGTCAGCCCTGCCCCGACGACCAGGTCGTCACAGGTGTCGGGCGGCGTCGTGTCCGTGTCGATGGGCGGCCGGTCGAGCCACAACGATCTGGTGGAGGTCATGGCTGCCCGTACCCGTCGGGAGAGACGACATACCCGCGGCACCGGTGGCACCCTTCTCGGACGGACCCGTGCCTGCGCACCGCCGGCGGGCGGCGTGCCGATCCTGCGCGTGTTCCCGCCGGCCGGTTGACCCGATCCGGTTCAATGTCCTTGCTGTTTGGCCGAGCAGTCGGTCACGCCCCCGAGGAGCTCTGCATGTCGATGCCGCCGTACGGCATCAAGCCAGGCCGCCGCAAGGCCGGTCCGCACCGGTGCGACTCCATGCTGCACGCACTCGGGTGGACGCTGCTCTCGGCGGTCGTGCCCGGCGCCGGGTTCCTGCACAGCCGGCGTCAGCGGCTGGGCGGTGCAGCGCTCCTCGTGGGAGTCATCGGGGTCGTCTGGGCGGTGCTGGCGATGCCGCACACGAAGGACGAGGCGCTCAGCCTCGCCGTCGACCCGGCGCGGCTGACCCGGGACGCCGTCGTCACCACCGTCGGGCTGGCGCTGTGGGCGGGCGTCGTCGTCGCCACCTTCGTCGTCCTCCGGCCGCGTCCGGCCGGGCGTCGTTGGCAGCTGATGGGGGCCACCGCGTTCGTGGGCGCGCTCTGCCTCGTCGTGATGGCGCCGGTGGGGCTGGTGGTCCGCGACGCGTTCGCCCAGGTCGACATCGTGAACAAGGTCTTCACCCACAACCAGACGGCCACCCGCCCCGCGCATGTCACGGCGGAGGACCCCTGGAACGGCCGTGACCGCGTGAACGTGCTGCTGCTCGGCGGGGACTCGGGACCGAACCGCGAGGGCACCCGCACCGACACGATGATGCTGGCCTCGCTCGACACCCGTACGGGCCGGACCGTCACCTTCGGACTGCCACGCAACCTGATGGATGTCCCGTTCCCCGCCGACAGCCCGCTCCACGCGGCGTACCCGAACGGGTTCACGGGCCCGGGTGACCCGGGCAGCTGGATGCTGAACGCGGTCTACCGGGAGGTCCCGATCCTGCACCCGCACATCCTCGGCAAGTCCGCCGACGAGGGCGCCGACGCGATCAAGCAGGCGGTCGAGGGCGCCACCGGCATCCCGGTCGACTATTACGTGCTCGTCGACTTCACCGGGTTCCGGTCGCTGGTCGACGCCATCGGCGGGATCACCGTCAACGTGAACGTGCCCGTGGCGATCAACGGCCAGACCGATGCCGGTATCCCGCCGACCGGCTACATCGAGCCCGGTCCGGACCAGCATCTCGACGGCTTCCACGCACTCTGGTACGCGCGCGGTCGGTACGGCGCGGACGACTACCAGCGGATGTCGCGCCAGCGCTGCGTGATCAACGCGATCATCGACCAGGCCAACCCGGTCAACCTGCTCCGTCGCTACCGGGCGCTCGCCTCGGCCGGCAGCAAGGTCGTCAGCACCGACATCCCCAAGGAGCTGCTGCCGGCGTTCGTGAAGCTGGCTCTGAAGTCCAAGGACCACCGGGCGAAATCGGTGCTGTTCCGTCTCTCGGCCGACTTCAGCCCCGGCAACCCGGACTTCGACTACATGCACCAGGTCGTGCAGAAGGCCCTGGCGGCACCGGTCAAGCGTCACCACCACGCACCGAGCACGGCCCAGGACGACCAGGACGCCTGCGCCTACCACCCCGGCCAGGCGTACTGAGCCGGCATCCACCCATTCCACCCGCGTGGTACGGCGGGGCCTGCGCCGAGTTCACGACCCGCTCGGCCCCGCGGCCGACGCGCCGGCCGCGGCCGGGGGGTACGGCACGTGGAGCCCGACCGACCGGGTGACGGTGACCGACGCGTCCGGGAAGACCGTGACCACGGCATACTTCGTGTGCCGGTGCGTGGGGGAGTAGGTGAGGATCGCGAAGCGCGCCGGGTGCTCGACGGTGCCGGGGTCCGGCTCGGTGCTGACGTGACCGCCGGCACTGCCGTTGGTGAGCTCGTAGACGTGCCCACGGCTCGGGGTGGCGACCCGTCGGGGACCGAGGAAGTCGTAGGAGCGGCCGTCGAGGACCGCCACCCGTGGGCATCCCGACGCTGCCACCTGCTGTCCCAGCAGATGGTCGTGCAGGAGCACGAAGTCCGGGTGGGTCCCGCACGCCTCGGCGATGGTCTGGTCGACGAACTGGTCGATGTCGACGTCGGGGTCGCGCAGCACGTCTCCCACGTCGAAGTTGCCGACGAGCGAGATGCGCGGGTCGGCGGCCGCGAGCAGGGTCAGGCCATCCACGGTCTGGGTGCGACCGTCGGCGACGTGCCAGCCCCGGGCCTCGGCCGCCCGCACGATCGCGTGGGTGTCGTGGAGACCGGGTGCGAAGTAGACCGGCCGCTTCTCCGAGTAGTAGTCGATCGTGTCGATGATGTAGCTCTCGACGGGCTTGCCGGCGAACGTGAGGTCGCCGCTGAGGGCGATGAAGTCGGCATCCACCAGCTTCGCGGCGAGTCCGACCTGGCGGGCCATCCCGTTGACGTCCTCGAAGTCCTCGGCCAGCACGAACGTCAGGGTGTCCTCGTGCGGCTGCAGGTCCGTGCGGTCGGCGAGCGCGGTCTCGAGATGGGCGGAGACCGCGTCGTAGAAAGTGTCGCGTGGCTGCAGGATCGACAGGAACGGCAGCACCTCCGCCATCAAACCGTTGACCTCGGTGCCCTCCAGCGTCGTGCCGTTGAACAGCGGGTTGCTGGCCACCACGTGCCGGTCGCGATGGAGGTACGTCGCGAGGCCGGCGAGGTCGAGCACCAGGGCAGCGACGACGCCGGCGACCGTGAGCACTCGGCGTAGACGGTGGTTGTAGGCGCCGATCAAGGCAGCCTCCTGCGGGCCGTACGTCGCGAGCCGGTGCCGGCGTTCGCGCACGAGGACGGCGACGCCGCCGGACACGACCGCGCCGGCGAGGAAGCCGATCAGGGACCACCGCACGACGTAGTCCTGCGCCGTCTGCTGGATGCGGAGGATCTCGGGTCGAGGGTCGTCCCAGAGCGCGACCAGGTACTTCCGGGTCTGCTTGTCCTGGGGGATCAGCTTGTTCCAGTCGGCGCTGATGTCCACCCCGACGTCGAGGCCGAGCAACCCGATGTGCGCGTGCTCCGGCCGGATCAACGCGCCACCCTGGATCCGGCTCGTGTTCTGCCCCAGGACCGGCTTGACCGCGACCGGCGCGCCGGCGATCTCGACGTGGGCCGGCGGGGCGAAGCGGAGCGCGACCAGGGCCGAGGCGAGCGGAATGCTGACGAACAGCAGCGCGATCGCGATCCGCTGCACGCGGCGCAAGAGGTCCGGGGCCGGTGACTTGTCGGGAGACTGGTCGGAGGTCTGGTCTGGTGGCATACGCGACGCGGCGACTCCCGGCCGAGGTGACCCCGGGGCGATCCCGGGATCCACGATGCTACCGATCGCCCCTTGACTGATCCCCGGAACGCCCCGACCCGACCACCTGCGGGGTCCTCAGGTCACGAGACGGTCACGCGGGGGTCGAGGAGGCTGTAGGCGATGTCGACCAGCAGGTTCCCGACGACCACGAGGATCGCGCCGACGAGCACCGTGGCACTCAGGACGCTGAGGTCCATGGGTGTGTTCAGCGCCTGCAGCCCCCAATGGCCGATGCCGTCGATGCCGAAGATCTGCTCGATGAAGATGGTGCCGGAGAGCAACCCGGCGAAGTCGAGCCCGAAGATCGTGACGACCGGGACGATCGCCGCGCGCAATGCATGCCGGAAGAGGACCCGGCCCGTCCGTAGCCCCTTGGCGTGTGCCGTGCGGATGTAGTCCTCGCCCAGGGTCTCCACCATCTGACCGCGGGTGAACCGCGCGTAGTCGGTGAGACTCGTGGCGCCCAGGACCAGCCAGGGCAGCATCATCCAGGTCACCGTCTTGAGCGGGTCCTGGGTGATCGGGAAGTAGCCGACCTCAGGGAAGATCTGCCAGCGCAGCGAGAAGAACACCCAGGCCAACAGGATGATCAGGTAGTCGGGGATCGCGGAGACCACGAGTGAGCTCCCGACCAGCAGTCGGTCGAGGGTCGTGCCTCGCCATCGGGCGGCGAGGGCGCCCATGAGCACGCCGAAGGTCAGGTAGATCGCCGAGCCGCCCACCGCGACGGTGAGCGTGGCCGGGTACTTCTGCAACAGGTCGTCCCAGACGGTGTCACCGGTCATCTGCGAGATGCCGAGGCACGGAGCCGGGCACGCGTACTCCTTGCCGTCGACGTACACGGCGTCTCGACCGACGAAGAGGCCCTTGGCCCAGGTGACGTAGTTGTCGGTGACCGAGCGGTCGAGTCCCATCTGGTGCTTGATCGAGGCCAGCATCGCCGGGGCGCATTGCCCGTTGTGCAGGGAGTCGCAGTAGTTGCGGGCCGGGCTGTCGCCGAGTCCCTTGAAGAACAGGACGAACACGAAGATCGAGGTGAGCACGACGACGAGGATCGAGGCGAGTATGCGTCGCACGATGAAGCCGATCATCACCCGTCCCTTCCGATGCACCCGGCGTCGCGGCCCGCGCCAGGCTATGGTCCGACGCCGAATCGGCAAGGACGGCCGAGGTCACAAGGTGGTCACGATCTCGACAGGCGTTCGACGACCTCCGGCCGCCCCGCTGCCCCGCCGCGCGCGGGCAGGTGGTCGGCGGGGCACGAGTCCGTGCCCCGCCGACCGGGTTCCTCCGCCGGTCAGGAGACCGACGTGTCGACGGGTCGAGCTACTGGTTGATCCAGATGTTCTTCCACGTCGGCATACCCAGGGTGTTGTCATCGAAGTCGCCCATGATCTTCGACCCGTGGGCCTGGGCGATGCCGGTGTAGTAGGTGGTGAACAACGGGAAGTACTTCGTCGCGATGTTCTTGTCCATTGCGTTCCACGCGGCCGCCTGCTGGTTCAGCGGCAGCTTCTGGATGGCGTCCATCTGGTTGTCGACCTTCTTGTTGCTGAACGCCGCGTAGTTGGAACCGAACGAGTGCGAGGTGTCCGGATGCGTCGACTGCAGCAACGGCGGGAACCAGGTCGCACCCGAGGGCCAGTCGGAGCACCAGCCGGCCGAGCGGACGTTGATGTCCTCGGAGGTGTTGTCCCGCGCCGCGACGTAGTT
>JAICHQ010000039.1 GCA_025924815.1 Nocardioides sp. | reverse complement strand
GGCATCACCACGGTCTACGTCACCCACGACCAGACCGAGGCGATGACGCTCGGTGACCGGGTGGCCGTGCTCAAGCGCGGCATCCTCCAGCAGCTCGCCACCCCGCGCGAGCTCTACACGAACCCGGTCAACCTGTTCGTCGCCGGCTTCATCGGGAGCCCGCCGATGAACTTCCTGCCGGCGACGGTCGAGGGGAACTCCGTCAAGCTGCCCTTCGGGACGGTCACGATCCCCGAGGAGAAGGCGAAGAAGGCCCAGGGCAAGGGCCTGCTGATCGCGGGCATCCGGCCCGAGCACTTCGAGGACGCCGCGGTGATGGACTCCGCCAAGCACTCGGGGTCGACGTTCCGGGAGAAGGTCGACGTCGTGGAGTGGCTCGGCAACGAGGCCTACGCCTACATCCCCTTCGAGGCGCCGCCCGAGGTGCAGGAACAGCTGCTCCAGCTCGAGCGCGACCTCGACGGCGAGGCGCTGCGCACCCAGCTGGTCATCTCCCTGGACGGCGCGAGCCGGATCAAGGAGGGCGACGAGGCCGAGCTCTGGGTCGACAGCTCCAAGATGCACCTGTTCGACCCGGCCACCGGCGAGAACCTCACCGTTGATCCGTCGGCCGCGGGAACGTCACCGGCCGACACCTCGACCAGCAAGGTGGCCGAGCAGCAGGACGCGATCGCGAGCCCGGGCGAGCAGGAGGACGCCGCGCAGGAGTGAGCCTCGTGCGTAGCCGGGGTCAGGGGCGGCGTGAGACGCTCACGCCGCCCATCAGCGCGAAGCCCCGGATGCGCACCGTCGGACTGTCGGCGTCGAGCTCGGGCGGGCTCGAGTCCGACGGCCCGCTGTAGCCGCCCATGATCCCGGTGCCCTCCATGACCACGTGGGTGTGCGGGTTGACCTTGATGTCGGCTCCGCCCATCACGGCGTTGACGACGAGGACGACCTCGCGGGCGGCGAACTGCGCCTGACGCAGGTCGAGGTCGGCGCCCCCCATGACGCAGTTGACGGTCAGCTGCGCCGGCACCGTCCAGACGCCCTTGCGCTCGAGGCCGCCCAGGATCGCCAGGTGCCTCTCCGCGGTGTGGCCATCGGAGACCACCGGTGGGGTGGGTGTCGCGGCCGTCGGGTGGACCGGCAGGCCCGACGTCGCCTGGGTGGGCAGGTCGACGGTGATCGGCACCAGGTCGGCGTACGTGCGGGCGGCGTACGTCGCCTCCAGCCGCTCGTCGAGCTCCTCGAGGTCGATGCGACCGTCACCGGCGGCCTCGCGGAGGACCTCCGCGACCCGGTGCCGGTCGGAGTCGGAGATCCGCAGCTGCGAGGGGTCCTGCTCGTCCATAGCCGTCACCCTAGTGTCGTGTCCGCGCGCACGCCGACCACGATGTCACGCTGGATCGCCTGGTCGACGCGATGCTCGAAGCGGCGGTAGGCCGGGGTGTCACGCGGCTCGAGACCCGCGTCGGCGAGCAGGGCGAAGGCGTCCTCGCGAGGGCACGTGCGCAGGTTCACCGCGATCCCGACGGCTCCTCCGGGGCGGAGCAGTCGCACCCAGCCCGGCAGCGCCTCCCGGAGGAGCTCGAGCGGGCGGCGGTCCAGGGCGTCGCCGGACCTGCTGCCGTGCCGGACGCCGTACGGCGCGTCGGTGACGACCGCGTCGAAGCTCCCCGTACGGAACACCTCGGCCGCGTCGCGGGTGTCGGCCAACGCCATCGTCAGCGAGATCGTGTCCCCCTCGGCCCAGGCCTGCTTGCCGGTGGCCAGCTCGGCGTCGAACCTGCGGCCCAGCGTGCGACCGTCGCGGCGGAGCCTGGCCGTGGCGGCGGTGTGCTTGAGCCGCTTGTCCTTCAGCCACCGCGGCAGGAATGCGGCGTACGCCTCGAAGTCGGCCTCGTCGGCGTCGATGCCGGCGGCGTGCCAGCCGTACAGGAGCGCCTGGTTGAGCGTGGTGCCCCGGCCGCACAGGGGGTCGAGGATGCGCAGCCGGTCACTGAGCATCCGTGACGCGCCGGCCGAGGAGAGGACGGTCACGTGGAGCAGGAGCTGGGTGAACAGCTCGTTGGTCTTGCCCTGGTACTTCAGGATCGTCAGCAGGTCGTGGTCCAGGCAGTCGAGGCGGGGCAGTGCGATCGGACGCAACAGGTCTCCCTCCCGTCGTTCGAACAGCGCGAAGGCGGTGGAGACCTGACCGATGTGGGCCAGGACGTCGCCACCGAGGGCGCCGTCGAACGTGAGGTAGTCCACGCCGGCGATCTGCTCGGCCCGGGCCGCCCCGAGTCGGCCCGCGAGCACGGTCTCGGTCAGGACGCCGAGCTCGGCGACGGTCAGGTCGGCGGCCTGACGGGCGTAGACCCGGTTGGCCGACGGCGACACGAGCAACGCATACGAGCTCATGGTGGTCGAGGGTAGGGCTCGTGGGCGATGATCGTGCCTCCGGCTCTCACCCGGCCCCCAGCCCCGGCACAGCCCCAGGAGCGCTCATGCCCGAGCTCGACCGTCGCAGGTTCCTCCAGGCCGCCGGCGGAGGCGCCGCGCTGTCCGTGCTCACGCCGTCGATCGCGCGAGCGGCGTCGATCCCGGCGTACCGGCGGGCCGGCTCGCTCGACGACGTCGAGCACGTGGTGGTCCTGATGCAGGAGAACCGCTCCTTCGACCACTACTTCGGGACGATGCGCGGCGTCCGGGGGTACGGCGACCCGCACCCGGCCGTGCTGCGGAACGGACGGCCCGTGTGGCGCCAGCCGGCCGGCAAGGGTCTGGAGGATCAGGTCCTCCCGTTCCGTCCCGACCTGGACGACCTCGGGCTGGCGTTCATCCAGGACCTCGACCACGGCTGGAACTCCGGGCACGAGGCGTTCGCCGGCGGGCACTACGACCGCTGGGTGCCTGCGAAGCAGACTCCGGTGACGATGGCCCATCTGCGCCGCGAGGACATCCCGTTCCACTACGCCCTGGCCGATGCGTTCACCGTCTGCGACGCCTACCACTGCAGCATGCTCGGCCCGACGAACCCCAACCGCTACTACCTGTGGAGCGGATGGATCGGCAACGACGGGGCCGGGGGCGGGCCGGCGATCGGCAACGACACGTCGCCGGCGTACCGGTGGAGGACCTATCCCGAACGGCTGCAGCACGCCGGCGTGAGCTGGAAGGTCTACCAGGACACCGGCCACGGGCTCGATGGGGCACACGCCTGGGGCTGGACCTTCGCCGAGCCCTACCTCGGCAACTACGGAGACAACGCCCTGCTCTACTTCCAGAACTACCAGGACGCCACCCCCGGCAGCCCGCTCGACGTCGGCGCGCGCCGAGGCACCGCCGTCACCAGTGGCGGCACGCTGTTCGACCAGCTCGCCACGGACGTGCAGGACGCGATCCTGCCGCAGGTCTCGTGGGTGGTCGCGCCCGAGGCCTTCACCGAGCACCCGAACTGGCCGGCCAACTTCGGCGCGTGGTACGTCGCCCGGGTGTTGGACGCGCTCACCAGCAACCCCGACGTCTGGGCGAAGACGGTGCTCTTCCTCACCTACGACGAGAACGACGGCTTCTTCGACCACCGGGTGCCGCCGTACCCCGACGTCGGCAGGCTGAACGGCGCCTCGACGGTCCGCGTCGACGACGAGCACTACACCGGCAGCGAGGGCTCCCCCGGCCCGCACGGCCTCGGAGTCCGGGTGCCGATGACGGTGATCTCTCCCTGGAGCACGGGCGGCTGGGTCTGCTCGGAGACCTTCGACCACACCTCGATCATCCGGTTCCTCGAGACCCGGTTCGGCGTCCGCGAGCCGAACATCACCCGGTGGCGGCGTACGGTCTGCGGCGACCTGACCTCGGCGTTCGACTTCTCCCGGTCGCCGGCGCCGGCGCCGGGCCTGCCTGTGTCCACCGACGGCTACGCGCCGCCGGACGACCAGCGGCACCCCGACGCAGCCGGCGTGCAACCGCCCACCCGGCAGCACGTCCCGAAGCAGGAGCCGGGGACGCGGCCGGCACGGCCGCTGGGCTACCGGCTGAAGGTCGACCTCGTCGTCTCCGAACGCCGGCTCGCGTTCACGATCGCGAACAAGGGCCGGCTCGGCGTCCAGCTCCAGGCCAGGTCGAACGACGTGGCGGGCGCGCCGTTCAGCTACACGGTCGGAGCCGGGAGGACGCTGACCCCGACCCTGGCGGCCCGCGGACGGTTCGACATCAGCTTCCACGGACCCAACGGATTCTTCCGCCGTTTCGCCGGGAGCACGAAGGAGCCTCTGCTCGAGGTGCACGGGCACCGCGAGGACGGCCGCCTGGTGCTCGGGCTCCACAACCGCTCGGACCACGCCCTGAGGGTCCAGGTCGCCGACGCCTACGGTCGCGACCGCACCGTGCGGGTGCGGGCCCACGACCGGCGGCGGATGCGGGTCGGGCTCGCCGGTCGGCACGGGTGGTACGACGTGCTGGTCACCGTGGGCGGCCACCCGGCGTACCGGCGCGCGCTGGCCGGCCGGTTCGAGAACGGCCGGCCGGGCACCAGCGACCCCCAGCTCGGCGGCTGACGGGCCCGCACGCGCCGGCGTTCAGTCGAGCCGCGCGCCGGTCTGAGCGTCGAAGACGTGCGTCCGGGCGGGATCGGGGCGTACGCGCACGACCTCACCGGGCCGCACGCTGCCGCGGTCGCCGGAGCGAACGATCAGGAGCTGCCGCTCGTCGCCGATGCGGACGTGGCCGTGCACGAAGCTGTCGGCGCCGAGCTCCTCGACCAGGGCCACCTCGAGCGACAGCGCCGCGGCGTCGTCACCCGGGACCAGCCGGAACGACTCCGGACGCACCCCGAGCACGACCGCGGCACGACCACCGCCGTCGGCCGCCGCAGGCACCGGGACCTCCACACCGCCGAGCGTCGCCCGGCCGTCGCGGACGGTGGCCGGGAGGAGGTTCATCCGGGGCGAGCCGATGAAGCCGGCGACGAAGAGGTTGGCCGGTCGGTCGTAGAGCCCCAGCGGGACGTCGACCTGCTGCAGCGCACCCTCGTTCATCACCGCCACGCGATGACCCATCGTCATCGCCTCGACCTGGTCGTGGGTCACGTAGACGGTCGTCGTGCCCAGCTCGGCCTGCAGCGCCGCGATGTCCGCCCGGGTCTGGACGCGCATCTTGGCGTCGAGGTTGGACAGCGGCTCGTCCATGCAGAAGACGGCGGGGTCGCGGACGATGGCGCGGCCCATCGCGACTCGTTGGCGCTGCCCGCCCGACAGGGCGCGCGGCTTGCGGTCGAGGTAGTCGGTCAGCCCCAGCATCCGCGCCGCCTCGGCCACCCGGCGGCGGCGCTCCGGCCTCTTCATTCCCGCCATGCGCAGCGCGAAGCCCATGTTGTCCTCCACGGTCATGTGGGGGTAGAGCGCGTAGTTCTGGAAGACCATGGCGATGTCACGGTCCTTGGGCGGGACCAGGCTGACGTCACGATCCCCGATGAAGACCGAGCCGGCGTCGACGGGCTCGAGCCCGGCCAGCATCCGCAGCGTCGTCGACTTGCCGCACCCCGACGGGCCGACGAGCACCATGAACTCCCCGTCACCGATCTCGAGGTCGAGCCCCACGACGGCCGGGGAGTCCGCGCCGGCGTACCAGCGTTGCGCGCCCTTGAACGTCACCGTCGCCACGCGTCTCCTCCTTCGTCAAAGCCCACGATGACACCTCACAGGGCATTGCGCCGGATGACGTCGGCGTACCACAGAGCGGAGTCCTTGGGCGTCCTCCGCTGGTCGGCGAAGTCGACGTGCACCAGCCCGAAGCGCTTGTCGTAGCCCCACGCCCACTCGAAGTTGTCCAGCAGCGTCCACACGTGGTACCCCCGCACCTCCGCCCCGCGTCGCCGAGCCTCCAGGACGGCGGCGAGGTGTCGGCGCAGGTAGTCGATGCGGTCGGGGTCGTGGACGGCGCCGGACTCGACGACGTCGCGCGCGCCCAGCCCGTTCTCGGTCACCTCGATCGGCAGCCCGACGTCGCGCTGCACGCGGAGGAGCAGGTCGGTCAGCGCCGAGGGGACGATCGGCCACCCCATCACGGTGTGCGGCCCGGGGATGTCGACGAAGCAGGCACGGTCGGTGCCGGGAAACGGGCGGCCGGGCTCGCCGCCGGCGGCCCGCACCCGGCTCGGGTTGTAGAAGTTGACCCCGACGGAGTCCAGCGCGACCGCGATCTCGGCCTCGTCGCCGGCGTGCACGAAGGACCAGTCGGTCAGCCCGGCCGTGCCGGCCCGCAGCTCTGCGGAGTAGCCGTCCCCGAACATCGGGTCGAGGAACACCCGGTTGGCGATCAGGTCGACGTGCTCGGCCGCGGCCCGGTCCTCCGGCCGGTCCGAGGCGGCCTGTACCTGGTGCAGGTTCAACGACACCGACAGGTCGGCGCCCTGCGGCAGCACGCCGCGCAACGCCGACACGGCGCGTCCATGGGCCAGGTTGAGGTGGTGGGCGGCGCGGTAGGCCAGGGAGCTCTCGGTCCGGCCCGGGGCGTGCTCCCCGCTGGCGTAGCCGAGGTACGCCGAGCACCACGGCTCGTTGAGCGTCGTGATCGCCGGCACCCGGTCGCCGAGCTCCTTGCCGAGCACCAGCGCGAAGTCGACGAAGCGGTCGGGCACCTCACGCGAGAGCCAGCCTCCTGCGTCGCCGACGTCCAGACTCTGAGGGAGATCCCAGTGGTAGAGGGTCATCAGGGGCCGGATGCCGCGGTCGAGGAGACCGTCCACCAGCCGCCTGTAGAAGTCGAGACCGGCCTGGTTCACGCCGCGGCCGTCCGGCATCACCCGCGGCCACGCCACGGAGAAGCGGTACGACATCACGCCGAGCTCGGCCATCAGGTCGAGGTCCTCGGGCCAGCGGTGGTAGTGGTCGCACGCGACGTCGCCGGTGTCACCACCGGCGACGGCGCCGGGGGTGTGGCTGAACGTGTCCCAGATGCTGGGGCCACGTCCGTCCTCCGCGACGGCGCCCTCGATCTGGTACGACGAGGCGGCCACGCCCCACAGGAAGCCGTCGGGGAAGGGCTCCCCCGAGCCGGTGGCAGCCGAAGATCCTCGTGGGATGGTCGTCATCCCTTCACCGCTCCCTGCATGATCCCGCCCACGATCTGCCGCCCGAGCAGGGCGAAGACGACCAGGACCGGAACGGTGCCGTACAGAGTCCCGGCCATGATGATGGACTGTTGTGGTGCGTAGCCGGTGGCCAGGCTCTGGAACGACACCTGCACCGTCGGGTTCTGGGTGCTGAGCACGATGATCGGCCAGAAGAAGTCGTTCCAGGCCGTCAGGAACGTCAGCATCGCGAGCACCGCCATCGCCGGACGTGCCGCGGGCACGACGATGGACACGAGCACCCGGAACGGCCCCGCGCCGTCCATGTACGCCGCTTCGATCAGCTCGTCCGGCACCGCGCCGGCGATGTACTGGCGCATGAAGAACACCCCGAACGCCGTGCACAGACTGGGCAGGATGACCGCCTGCAGGTGTCCGGCCAGTCCCAGCCGGGCCATCATCATGTAGAGCGGGATCACGCCCATCTGGAGCGGCACCATCATCGTGGCGACGCAGATCGCGAGGAGCACTGCGGACCCCCGGAACCGCAGCTTGGCGAAGGCGAACCCCGCCAGCGTGCAGAGCGTCACGGTGCCCACGGTGATGGCACCGGACACGATCAGCGAGTTGATCAGCCCCTGGTTGAGCGGGGCGAGGTCCAGCGCCTTCTTCACGTTGTCGACGATCGACAGCGTGGGCAGCACCGGTGGCGTCCCGGAGGCCATCTCCGCGTTCGTGTGCGAGGCCATCACGATCGTGTAGTAGAGCGGGAAGACCGACACGAGGGTCACCAGCCCGACCAGCGTGTAGCTCACCCAGCCGCCCCGCATCACCCCGCCGACCGTGGCGCCGTGCGTTCGCGCCCTCATCGGGTCGTCACCTCCGGGACACCGGCGACCGTCGAGGCATGTCGCCGGCGGCCGTGGTCGCGCAGCTCACGACGCCGGGCCAGGAGCAGGTTGACCCCCACGGCCAGGACGATGATCAGGAACATCGTCCAGGCGGTCGCCGAGGCCAGCCCGAGCCGGTCGTTGGTCCACCCCTGTTGGTACATCAGCAGGCCGAGCGTCTGGTACTGGTTCTGGGTGCCGCCGTCGGGCAGGCCGTTGTGGTAGAGCAACGGCTCGCCGAACAGCTGGGCGGCGCCGATGGTGGACACCACGATCGTGAAGAGGATGGTGGGGCGCAGGCCGGGCAGCGTGACGTGCCGGAACTGCGACCACCGGCTGGCGCCGTCCATGGCCGCTGCCTCGTAGAGGTCGCCACTGATCGCCTGCATGCCGGCCAGGTAGATCAGCGCGTTGTAGCCGGTCCACCGCCAGGTGACGACGGTCGAGACCGCGATCTGTGAGGGCCAGGTCGACCCCTGCCAGTCGACAGCGGGCACGTGCAGCGTGTGCAGGCTCCAGTTGACCAGGCCGAGCTTGGGGTCGAAGAGCTCGGCGAAGATCACGGTCGCCGCCGCGAGGCTGGTCGCGTAGGGCATCAGCAGGGCGACCCGGAAGAACGTCCGGCCTCGGAGACGGTAGTTGAGCAGGTGAGCGATCCCGAGTGCCATGCACAGCTGCGGCACCGTGGAGATGATCCCGATCGTGATCGTGTTGCGGAACGCGTTCCAGAAGAAGTGGTTGGTCAGGAGGTTGCGGTAGTTCTCCAGGCCGATCCAGTTGGACTGGTCGTACGTCGAGAGGCGCGTGTCGTGCAGTGACTCCCAGGCCGTGGCCAGCCACGGATAGATGCTGAACGCGGCGAACACCAGGAAGAACGGAAGGATGTAGGCATAGGCGATGCGGCGTCCGGGGAGCCGGCTGCGGCTTCCCGACACCGGCCCGGGCCGCGACACGGCGACGGCCGGCTGCTGTACGGCGGTCATGGCACCTTCCTAGGCCAGATCGTCCCTCGGGTGGTGGAGCCGGGCCCGGCCGTCGACCCGGCGCAGGTTCGGGTCGGCGGCCGGGAGTCGGCGTCCGGCGATCCGGTCAGCCCGTGACCTGCTTGATCGCGTCCAGGGCGGCGTTGAAGGCGTCGTCGGGCGAGGTGCCCTTGGTCTCGACGTTCGTCAGCTGCGTGGTCAGGGCCTGCTGGATCTGGGTGTCGTACAGCCCGATCGGGGGGATCTTCATCTGGCTCGCGATGTCGCCGAAGATCTGGCCCACCGGTGCCTTGCTGAAGTAGTCGCTGGTGGCGTTGGCCACGGCGGGCTCGGCCGCAGCGTCGGAGTTGGACGGGAAGTGACCACCGTCCTTCCACATCGTGACCTGCTGGTCCTTGGCCGACAGCCACTCCACGAGAGCGACGGCCGCCGCCTTGTGGGCCGCCTTGTCGGGGACACCGAGCCACGACCCGCCCCAGTTGGTGGCGCCACCGGGCAGGACCGGCGCGATGTCCCACTTGCCGGCGTAGGCGTCACCGGCCTGGCCCTGGATGTAGCCCATCATCCAGGTCGGGCAGGCCAGAGCCGCGAAAGCGCCGCTGGAGAAGGCTTTGTTCCACGCCGGCGTGAACTGCTGCAGCCCGGCTGTGATGCCGTCCTGGGCCGCCTGGCTGGCGAAGCTCCAGGCGTTCTTCACGCCGTCGCTGTTCTCGACGTCGGGCTGACCTTCGGCGTTGTCGTAGGCCTCGTCACCCTGGTAGACGGCGGTGGAGAAGATGCTGGCCGCGCTGTCCACGAAGTGGGACCCCGAGGGCTTGGTCGACGACGCCTCGTACTGCTTGCCGAAGGCGAGGAAGTCGTCCCATGTGGACCACTTCTGGGCCAGGGTCTTCGGGTCGGAGGGCAGCCCCGCCTGCTTGAGCAGGTCACTGCGGTAGCAGATCGCCTCGGGTCCGATGTCGGTGCCGAGCCCGACCGTCGTCTTGCCGTCGGGGGTCGAGGCCAGCTGCCACTTCCACGGGTAGAACTCCGCCTTGTCCGCCGCGGCGTTCGGCACCGTGTTCCAGTTCACGAACTGGTCGGCGTGGTTCTGCACCACGTCGGCGACGAACCCGATCTCGATCGCCTGCACGTCGTCGAGGCCGCTGCCGGATGCGAGGCGCGTCTTCAGCCGGGTCCAGTAGTCGGCCGACTGCTCGACTACGTCCTCCTTGATCGTGATGTTCGGGCAGACCTTCTTGTAGGCGTCCCACAGCCCCGCCTCCTTGAAGCCGAAGGTGCCGAACAGGCCGACGGTGAGGGTCGTGTCGTCGGTGGTCCCGCACGGCCCGGCGTCCGCGCCGGTCGACGCGTCCGACGAGCTCGAGCTGCCGCATCCGGCGAGGACGGAGGCGCCGAGCGCGGCGACCGCCAGCAGGGTCGCACCGCGGCGACGCTTGGAGCTTCGGGACATGGGGGCCTCCTCGACACCTCGACCGGGCCCGCTTCCCGGGTCCGTGAGAGCGCTCTCACGAACGCATGCCGATCAGGATGCTGCGGCAGTGGTGGCGCTGTCAAGGGGTGGGAGCCGCGGGCTTCGGCCACGATCCGGCGGGATTCGCCGACGAACGGCGAGGGCCTGCCGAAGGGCCGCGCAAGCGTCAGGCGGACTGCCGCAGCACCAGCTCGACCGGCAGCACCGTACGGCGCGGCCGGTCGACGCGGCCCTCGATCCGGTCGAGGAGCAGGCGGGCCATCGTGGCCCCGAGGGCCGGGATCGGCTGCCGCACGGTCGACAGCGAGGGCACCTGCTCCGCGGCGGCCGGGATGTCGTCGAACCCGATGACCGCGACGTCGTCCCCCACGACCCGCCCACTCTCGCGCAGGGCGCGCACCACGCCGAAGGCGGCCAGGTCGGAGGCCGCGAAGATCGCGTCGACATCGGGGTGCCGCTCGAGCAGGCTCAGGGCGGCGGCGTGTCCACCGGCGGCGGTGAAGTCGCCGACCGACACCAGGCTCTCGTCGTACGGGCGACCGTCGGCCTCGACGGCGGCACGGTATCCGGCCAGGCGGTCCTGCCCCGCGCACATGTCGAGGGGGCCGGTCACGGTGGCGACGCGCCGGTGCCCCGTGGCCAAGAGGTGGGCCGTGGCGAGCCGGCCGCCGCCGGCGTTGTCGGCGTCGACGTACCACAGCCGGCGGCGCCCGCTCAGCGGTCGACCACTGAGCACCGTGGGCACCCCCAGCGCCTCCAGGCGCTGGGGCAGCCGGTCCTGCCCGTGCAGGGAGAGCAGGAGTACGCCGTCGACGTGTCCGCCCGCGGCGTACGCCAGGAAGCGCTGCTGGTCCTCGGGCCGGCTGACGACGGTGAACACCAGCTGCAGCCCGGCCTCCGCGACTGCCTCTTGGGCGCTGCGCAGCATCCCGAGGAAGAACGGGTCCGCGAACATGCGCTCCTCGGTCTCCTCGACGAGGAACGCGATCGAGTCGCTGCGACCGGTGACCAGGCTGCGTGCCGCGAGGTTGGGCACGTACGAGATGGCCCGGGCAGCCTCCAGCACGGCGTCGCGGGCACGCTCGCTGACCCTGGCATCGCCCCGGAGCACTCGGCTGGCCGTGGCACGCGAGACCCCGGCTCGGGCGGCCACCTCCTCCAGCGTGGGAGCGAGGCGGGCGCGCGTCCCCTTGCGCGGTGCCGTCGTCACGGGGGCAGTGTGGCACGCCCGACCGGCGGGCGCGGGTGTCGCCCGGTGTCTCCGGGCGGCGCTCCGCCGAGTAGCCGTCCGGGCTCAGACGCGGAGCGGGTTGCCGGCTGACGCGGTCAGCGAGGTGCGGCGGCGCTGGTCGAGCGGGGAGGTACGCCGCTCGAGCCGGCGGTCGAGCAGGGCCAGAGCCCGCTCGGGCTGGCCGTCGCTGACCAGGCAGTAGACCAGCGTCTCCTCGACGATCTCGCGCTGGGCGGCCGAGCCACCCACGCGCGGCAGCCCCGGCAGGACGGCGGACAGCCCCCGCGCGGCGTCGCCCCATCGCTGCTCACCGGCCAGCAGGAGGGCTTCGCACACCGACGCCACGGTCGTCCGGATCGCCGGCTCCGAGCTGCCCCGGCAGTGGGTGCGCAGGTCGCCCAGCCGGGCCAGGTCGCCGGCGGCGGCCAGCGCCAGCGCCGCGTGCAGCGCCACGAAGGGCGTCTGGGGCCGGTCCACCAGGTCCGCGCCGGCGGCCTCGAGCACGCACTCGACCGGAGGCGGCGCCGTCTCGCCGGAGAAGGCCGAGGTACCGGCGGCGGCGTCCCAGCCGGAGGTCGTGACGACCCAGCGCCACAACAGGGAGGCGGAGTCGATCAGGGCCCGCACGCCGTTCACGGTCGGCGGCGCCAGCTGGGTGTAGTAGCGCCGGCGGACGGCCTCGGTGTCACCCATGGCCAGCTCGTGGAGGGCCGCGTGCCACGAGAAGTGCGCGCGGTGGCTCGCCGCTCGACCGCTCTCGGCCACCCAGTGGTCGAGCCAGGCCCGCCCCGCCTCGTTGCGCCCGGTCTCGTACATCACGTGCGTCTGGGCGTGGACGGCGTGCCCGGACGTCGGCTCGCACTCGAGCGCGGTCTCGGCGAGGAGTCCGGCGTCGTCGAAGCGCGACTGGTCCTGGCGGGTGAAGGCGAGCAGGGAGATGTACCACCAGTGGTCGCCGTACGCCGGGGCCAGGCCCTCGACCAGCTCCCACGCCTCCTGCTGGATGTCGGTGATCCCCGAGAACGCGATCGTCGGGACGGCCGCCGAGACCGCGAGCACGTCGCGGGGGTACCGGGCGATGTGGCTCATCAGCGCCGTGGCGCCCGCGTTGCGTACGTCCTCGACCCGGCGCCCGACCACGTCGACCAGGCTCCGCTCGCGGTCGTCGGCGCGCGAGCGCGCAGCCTGCCGGGCCGACTCCAGAGAGGTGGCCACGTCGACCGACGAGCCCCCCTCGTGCCCGAGCATCGCCAGCGCGGCATGGGCCACGGCGAAGCCGGGGTCGATCGCGACCGCCTCCAGCAGCCGCTCGTCGGCGCCCGACTGGAGCCGCATCAACCGCTCGAGCCCGGCGTTGTACGCCGAAGCCGCCTCCGCCGTCGTCGACAGCGGCAGCCCGAGCGGGTCGCGCGGCCGGGCCACCGTGTGGTGCGCGCCCGCCGACCGGCCGTCGGCGAGGACCCACGGCTCGGGCCGGATCTCCGCCAGCACGTCCGCGGCCAGATGTGCGGCCTGGGTACGGATCTCGGGGATCGCTGTCGACTCGTAGAGCTCGCCACGACGCACCGAGCCGAGCGTCCAGATGGGTGCGTCGGAGCCGCCCACGGAGTCGACGAGCCTCCCGGAGCGTGTCCGGAGTCCCAGGCCTGCGGTGCTCAGCACGCCGAGCGCGGTCCCCTCGCGCGGGGAGAGCAGGTCGTCGAGGAGCGGGTCGGCGCCCGCCCGCACCACCGTGCTCGTGCCCGTGCAGTTCACGACCCAGCCCACGTCGCGGACGGTGCCGTCGGTCAGGGTCACGCGCAGTCCGCCGGCGGTGAGCGGCTCGGCGTCCGCCACCTCGCCGGCGCTGCGGGTCAAGGTGCCCGCGGACTCGAGCGCGGCGACCAGGTCGGCGGAGCCCGGCGGGATCCGATGGCGCATCCGGCCCCAGGCGCCGGCGTCGTCGCGCAGGAACTCGGTGCGGTCGTCGTCGCCGAGCCGTTGCCAGAGGCCCTGGACGACGGTCCGCAGACCGTCTACCGCCGGGCGCCAGTCACCGGTCGCGTCCAGCACCCCGGCGATGTGCGCGGCCGCGCGCGTGCGATAGCCCTCCAGGGTGTCTCCCCAGTCGTCGATCTCGGGGATCGCGGCCGGCTGGAGCTCGTCGGCGTGACGCTCGGGCAGCTCGCCGTGCCGGGAGACCGCGTGGAGGTGGCGATCCGATCGTGGGGCCCCGGTGGTGAGGGACAGCACGACGTCGACCATCGTCAGGCCGGTGCCGACCAGGAGTACGTCGGCCGGGCCGGCTGCGTCGCGGCGTACGACGTCGACGGCGCCAGGCGCCCACGGGTCGGGCACGAAGAACGCCGAGCGCTGCAGCGCCTCGGGCGCCCAGCCGAAGCCCGGCGGCCGCTCACCGGTCGCCAGGACGACCGCGTCCCCGGCCACGACCCGCCCGTCGTCGGTGCCGACGAGAACGCCGGAGCCGTCCCGGCGGATCCCGGTCGCGCGCACCCGCAGGTGGCGCAGCGCGATCCCGTCACCGGGCGCGAACGCCTGGCCGAGCGTCTCGTCGAGGTAGCGCCCCCAGTCGACCCGCGGCGCGAAGACGCCCGGCTCGGTCATCAGCTCGGGATGCTGCCGCGCCCGCCAGGCGACGAAGTGGCCCGGGTCCTCCGGCAGGGCGCTCATGCCGCCCGCGGTGACGTTGAGCAGGTGCTGCGGGTCGCTGGTGCCGAAGGCGGTGCCTCGGGCGCGATGGAGCGCCGGGTCGATCAGCACCACGTCGAGGGACGTGTCGCGGCGACGCGCCGCACGGGCGAGGTGGAGCGCGGTCAGGCTGCCGGAGGCCCCCGCGCCGATCACGACCACGCGCGGCGTGGGTCGGTCGTCGTTCATGCCGGCCTCCCCTTCGTCGTACGCCGGTCGCCCGGAGTCATTGTCGACTATTCCAGTCCAATATGAGCGAGTCACACACCACCACGCCACCGACCGCCACGCCACCGACCGCCCCGATGTCCGGTGCCTACCGTAGGGCCGTGGAGTACGTCGAGGTGGCACGCAGCGAGTCCGAGCGCGGCGAGCTCGTGCTGCGCGAGCGCCGACCCGGCCCGGCCGACGCGGGCGCGGGCCCGACCGTACTGGAGCTCCGCGCCAACGGCGTCTTCGTCATGGACAGCGTCGAGCACGCCTCGGAGGTGGCGCTGGCCGACGCGGCACTCGACGCCGTGGCCGAGCCGAGGAGCGTGCTGGTCGGCGGACTGGGCCTCGGGTTCACCCTCGACCGGGTGCTGGGCGACCGCCGGGTCGAGCACGTCGACGTGGTGGAGATCGAGTCCGCCCTGGTCGAGTGGATGCGCGACGGCACCATCCCCCACGGTCGCCGGCTCCTGGCCGACGACCGCGTCCGGGTGGTCGTGGCCGACCTCGTCGTCGCGCTCGCCGAGGCCGGGCCGTCGGCGTACGACGTGATACTGCTCGACGTCGACAACGGTCCTGGCCAGCTCGTGCACGAGACCAACGCCGCCGTCTACGGCGACCCGTTCCTCCGGTCGGTCCACCAGCGGCTCCGACACGGCGGCGCGCTCGTCGTGTGGTCCGCCGCGCGTGCGCCGAGCCTCGCCGAGACACTGCGGCGGGACTTCGACGAGGTCGCGGAGCACGACCACGCGGTACGGCTCCAGGACCGCGACGAGCACTACTGGTTGTACGCCGCCCGGCGGGCCTGACGCGGGCACGTCCGCGTAGCCTCGGTGTCATGAACGCCCTGCCGCCGAACGACGGTTTCCGCACCGAGCACGACTCCATGGGCGAGGTCCGGGTCCCCGCCGACGCGCTGTGGCGGGCGCAGACCCAGCGTGCGGTCGAGAACTTCCCGATCAGCGGCAGGCCGCTCCCGCCGACACTGATCCAGGCCCTGGCCCGCATCAAGGGCGCGGCCTCGCGCACCAATGCCGACCTCGACGTCGTAACGGCCGAGCAGCGCGACGCGATCGCGACCGCGGTGAAGGAGATCGTCGCCGGTCGGCACGACGACCAGTTCCCGATCGACGTCTTCCAGACCGGCTCCGGCACGAGCACGAACATGAACGTCAACGAGGTGATCTCGTCGCTGACCGCCCGGGCCGGCGTCGAGTGCCACCCCAACGACGTCGTCAACGCGAGCCAGTCCTCCAACGACACGTTCCCGAGCGCGATCCACGTCGCCGCCGTGCTGGCGGCCGGTCCGCTGGACGACGCGATGGGCGACCTCTCGGCGGCCCTCGCCCGCAAGGCCGAGGAGTACGCGGACGCGGTCAAGTCCGGCCGCACGCACCTGATGGACGCCACGCCGGTCACCCTCGGGCAGGAGCTGGGCGGGTACGCCGCGACCGCGGCGTACGCCCGCGAGCGACTGGCGGCGGTCCTGCCGCGCGTGCGCGAGCTGCCGCTCGGCGGCACGGCCGTGGGCACCGGGATCAACACGCCGCCGGCGTTCGCCGAGCAGACCATCGGCCATCTCAACGAGGCGACCGGCGAGCAGTTCACCGAGGCCCGCAACCACTTCGAGGCGCAAGGCACCCAGGACTCGCTGGTCGAGCTCAGCGGGGCGCTGAAGACCTACGCGGTCGGTCTGGTCAAGATCTGCAACGACCTGCGCTGGATGGGTAGCGGCCCCACCGCGGGCCTCGCCGAGATCCACCTGCAGGACCTTCAGCCCGGGTCGAGCATCATGCCCGGCAAGGTCAACCCGGTGATCCCGGAGGCGACGCTGCAGGTGTGTGCACAGGTGATCGGCAACGACGCCGCGATCACCTTCGCCGGCGCCTCGGGGAGCTTCGAGCTCAACGTCATGCTGCCCGTGATCGCGCGCGACCTGATGGAGTCGATGCAGCTGCTGACCAACGCCTCGCGCCTCCTGGCGAGGTGTGTCGACGGCATCACCGCCGATCGGGACCGGCTTCGCGCGTACGCGGAGAGCTCGCCCAGCATCGTCACCCCGCTGAACAAGCACATCGGGTACGAGGCGGCGGCCAAGGTCGCCAAGCAGGCGTTGGCCGAGGGCAGGACGATCCGGCAGACCGTGATCGACCTGGGCTACGTCGAGCGCGGCGAGCTCACCGAGGAGCAGCTCGACGCCGCCCTCGACGTCGCCCGGATGACCCGACCGTGACCGGATCCCCCACGACGTACGTCCTCACCGGCGCCTCCGACGGCATCGGGCTGGAGTGCGCCAGCCAGCTCGCACGCACCGAGCCCGACAGCCGGCTGGTCGTGGTCGGCCGCGACCCCCGGCGCACCGCGGGCGCGGTCGCACGCCTGCACGCGGAGTCACCGGCAGTCCGCGTCGACTCGCTCCTGTGCGACTTCGCCGACCTGCGCGCCGTACGCCGGCTGGCCGACGACCTGCTGGCCACCTGCGACCGCATCGACGTGCTGGTCAACAACGCCGGCACCGTCTTCGCCCGGCGCACCCTGACCGCCGACGGCATCGAGGCGACGTTCGCGGTCAACCATCTGGCAGGGTTCCTGCTCACCGAGCTGCTGCTCGACCGCATCCGGGCGAGCGCACCGGCGCGCATCGTCTTCACGTCGTCGGCGGGCCACTACTCCGGGACCCTCGACCTCGACGACCTCGGCTTCGAGCACGGCTACTCGATCATGCGGGCCTACGCCCGCTCGAAGCTCGCCAACGTGCTCACGGCACGCCATCTGGCCCGACGCCTCGAGGGCACGGGCGTGACCGTCACCTCGCTCCACCCAGGCGCCATCGCCACCAACATCTGGAGCGGTGCACCGTGGTACGCCCGCCCCGTGCTCGCCGTGATGAAGAGGCGGATGGAGAGCCCTCAGGTCGGTGGGTCCCGGCTGCTGTACCTGGCGGCCGGCTCGGAGGCCGACGGTCGGTCCGGCGGCTACTACCACCGCAACCGGCTGCGCGACCCCTCCGCGATGGCCCGCGACGACGCCCTCGGCCAGCGGCTGTACGACGTGAGCGCCCGGCTGGCGGGTCTGGCCGGCGCCGCGACGTAGGGTCGCGACACCGGCCAGCTGTGAGCCGGGGGGACTCTCCCGGGGGACGGCGTGGCTCAGCGAGCGGTGAGGCTCGCCTTGCGGATCTGGACGACCGAGCGGTTCTGGACGTGGTCGGTGGCCCAGACCTTGGCGACCAGATGCCCCTCGCGGAGGCCGACGAGCTTCGCGGTCCACCGGTGCTGGGCGTTCGTCGTACGAACGATCGCGCGGCTCTTGGCGAAGGCCTTCGCCTTCGTCGCGGCCTTGACCCACTTCGCGGTCACGGCGTTGTAGCCGAACCAGGACGTGCCGCGCTTCTCGACAGCCTTCACCTTCACCGACTGCACACCGGTGGCGGCGTCGGTGGCCGTGCCGCGCAGGGTCCGCCAGGCCTTCACCGAGTGGCGGGGCTTGGCCTTGGCGACCGTCACCTTCGGGCCGACGGTGTCGGCGCTGACCACGACGGCCGACGTGCCGATCGCGGGAGACATGTTGCCGGCCTCGTCGGTCAGGGTCACCGTGGGCGTGTACGTACCGGCGGTGGCGTAGACGTGCTTCGCCGGACCGGCCCCGGTCCAGGCGCTCGTCGTACCGTCGCCCCAGCTCACGGTGCGGACGATCAGGTTGTCCGGCGTCCAGTTGTCGCCGATGGCGCTCTGGCTGACCGTGACCCGGGTGAACTTCGCCCAGGCGGTGGCGGTCGCGTTCGTGAAGGTGCCGGTCGGCGCCGCGACGTCCTTGATCACGATCGCCGGCACGTCGACCACGCGGACGTTGCCGGCCGCATCCTCGAGCGTGACGGTCGGGACGTAGCGGGCCTCCGTCTGCGGGTAGGTGTGCGACAGGGTCTTGGATCCGCTGGTCCACACGTCCGTGCCCGGGGCTGTCGGGTCGTTCCAGTTGACGACGCGGGTGATGCCGGCGACGCCCGAGTTGTCGGCGAGTGCCGTCTCGGTGATCGTGGCGAAGCCGGTGTCGTTTTGCCATTCGGAGCCGTAGGAGCCGGTCGGGGCGGTGGCATCGGGCAGCGCGACGGAGATCGTCGCGGCCCTGCCGGGCTTGCGGCCGGCGACGGCGCGCACGCTCAGTGAGGCGCTCCCCGGGGTGGCCGTGACCGTGGGCGACCAGGCGTTGTCGGTCACCGTGGTCGAGGCCAGCGTGGTGCCACCCTTGATCAGGGCGACCCGGTAGGACGTCGCGGCGGCCGAGACGTTCCACGTCGCGGCGACGTTGTAGGTGCCGTTGGCGTGAGGCGTGACGACGCCGGTCAGACCGGTGGGCTTGGGAAGTGGCCTGGCGGCCTCGGCGACACCCGTTCCGAGTGCGCCGACGGTCAGCGTCGCGGCCAGAACGGCCGCGGACATGCGGATGGTACGCAAGACGTGCATGTGATCCCCCTGGATCGAAAGTCTCGTGCTCCCCCGAGCAGAGATCGACGCGTTCCGGTATCCCCTCCGGAACCTCCCGGCTCGACGAGCCGGACATCAGAAGTGAACATGAGCCGCGAGGACGCCCGACGCAGATTTGCCGTGTCTTTACCGAATTCCCCGACGCCGAGGGCGAATACGTCCGATCGGACGACCCGGACTAGTCATGCGACTGGTCGAACGGACGATCCGGGACGCCGGTCGCCCGCACCGGCCGGTCAGTACCAGCCGTGGCCCTGCTTGAAGCCCCACGCGCCGCAGGGCGACCCGTAGCGGTCACGGATGTAACCGAGCCCCCACTCGATCTGGGTGGCCGCATTGGAGCGCCAGTCGGCGCCGGCCGAGCCCATCTTGGAGCCCGGGAGTGCCTGCGGGATGCCGTAGGCGCCGGAGGAGGTGTTCTCCGCCGTCACGCGCCAGCCGCTCTCGCCCATCCACAGCGGCACCAGGCACGACATCTGCGAGCTGTCGAAGCCGAACGTCGGCAGCAGCGCCTGCGCGATCGCCTGAGGGTCCTGGGCCGAGAGGCTCTCCTGTCCCCCGACGGCCGGGCCGGAGGAGAGGCCGAGGGCAGCGGCTTTGGCGGGGTCTCGATCGGTACGCCGGTCGGTGCGGGAGGTCAGGGTGCGATCGGCGGATCTCGACACCACCGTCGTACGGTGCGGCACGTCGGCGCTCGCCGCTCCGGCTCCGGAGCCGGCACCGACACCGGTGCCGGTGACGGTGACAGTGCCGGCATCTGCGGCCGACGCCACCGGTGAGAGCGAGCCGGCGAGGTCGACCGCCGCACCGGGCGAATGGACGACGCCGGAGACCACTGCCACCCCGGTGGCCGCGGCGGCGAGGCCGGTCAGCGTGACCGTGCTGCGCAGCGCCTTGCGGGCCGGGTGCCGCTTGTTCCCCAGGTGGCGGGGTCCCATCAGCGCCACGGGCTGTGTCGGCGCGGGGACAGCACGGTGCCGGGGCGCGTACTGCTGATGCTGCGGGTCTGAAGGCACAGGAGCACTCGGGGGTAGACGACTCGGGAGGCGCCCACCACCACCGGACCACACACACCCGGCGCGACAGCGGACTGCCTGCCACCCTGCATGAGATCGGGTGGACGTGCAAACCGAACGCCTCAGAAAATGGTGGAAATGTGGACCAGTTGGCACCACACCGGCCACGTCAGTCACACCGGCCTCTACCGGCACATGCGTGACGGCTGATGATCACGAGATGGTCACGAGTCTCCTGAGAGCTCAGAGGGTCACGTTCTCCAGCATCTCGGTGACCAGCGCGGCGATCGGGGACCGCTCGGAGCGGGTCAGGGTGACGTGGGCGAACAGCGGGTGGCCCTTGAGCTTCTCGACCACGGCGACGACACCGTCGTGGCGTCCGACCCGGAGGTTGTCCCGCTGCGCCACGTCGTGCGTGAGCACGACCTTGGAGCCGGCCCCGATGCGGGAGAGCACCGTCAGCAGCACGTTGCGCTCCAGCGACTGCGCCTCGTCGACGATCACGAAGGCGTCGTGGAGGGAGCGGCCCCGGATGTGGGTGAGCGGAAGGACCTCGAGCATCCCGCGGTCGAGGATCTCCTCGATCACCTCCCGCGAGGTCATCGAGCCCAAGGTGTCGAAGACCGCCTGCGCCCAGGGCGACATCTTCTCCGACTCCGAGCCCGGCAGGTAGCCGAGCTCCTGGCCGCCGACGGCGAACAGCGGGCGGAAGACGACGACCTTCTGGTGCTGGCGGCGTTCGAGCACGGCCTCGAGTCCGGCGCACAGGGCCATAGCCGACTTGCCGGTGCCGGCACGGCCACCCAGCGAGACGATGCCCACCTCGGGGTCGAGCAGCATCTCCAGGGCGATCCGCTGCTCCGCGGAGCGCCCGTGGACGCCGAACGCCTCGCGGTCGCCGCGCACCAGGTGGACGTGCTTGTCGGGGCCGACCCGGCCGAGTGCGGTGCCGCGTTCGGAGAGCAGGACCAGGCCGGTGTGGCACGGCAGCTCGCGGGCGGACTCGACGTCGGCCCAGCCGTCGTCGTACAGCTCGTCGAGCACCGACGCCGAGACCTCGAGCTCGGCCATCCCGCTGTAGCCCGGGTCGGACTCGTTGACCCGCTCGCCGTGGTACTCCTCGGCGCGCAGGCCCACCGCGGACGCCTTGATCCGCATGGGCAGGTCCTTGGAGACCAGGGTGACGTCGACCTGCTCGTTGGCCAGGTTGCGCGCGACGGCGAGGATCCGGGTGTCGTTGTCGCCGAGCCGGAAGCCCGAGGGCAGCGAGTCGGCGTCGGTGTGGTTGAGCTCGACCCTGATCGACCCGCCCTCGTCGCCGACGGGGACGGCCTCGTCGAGTCGCCCGTGGGTCACCCGCAGCTCGTCGAGGGCGCGCAGCGCGGTGCGCGCGAAGAACCCGAGCTCGGGATGGTGACGCTTGCCCTCCAGCTCGGTGATCACGACGACGGGCAGCACCACCTCGTGCTCGGCGAACCGGCGCAGCGCGCCCGGGTCGGACAGCAGCACGCTGGTGTCGAGCACGAAGGTGCGGACCCCGCGCTCCTGAGCTGTCGGACGGGTCGCCCGTCGGGTCCCCTGCTTGGCCTGCGACACCAGACACCCCTCACCGGACCGGTCGGGCACCCCACGCCCGGTCCTCCCTCTGGGTGGCGGACCGGGAACGAACCCGAGGACCGGAGTGCCGGCCCCCCGGGCGCGGCGCTGGCGGCCGAGCCGCGCGGCGAGCACCGCCGCGCTGTCTGGTCGTGATGTCTCACGAACGGGCCTCCCGATTCGAAAGGTCTTCCCCAACCCTCCGACGCCGCGAACGTACGCCGCCCGCGCGTCGTTCCGCGGTGGGACACGCCCGAACACGGGGTGAACAGTCGGATGCGCGGCCCGGCCCCGTCAGGCGCCGAAGCGACGCTCGCGCTGGGCGTAGGCCCGGATGGCCCGCAGGAAGTCGACCTTGCGGAACTCCGGCCAGTAGGCCTCGCAGAAGTAGAACTCGCTCTGCGCGCTCTGCCACAGCAGGAAGCCGCCGAGCCGCTGCTCGCCGGAGGTGCGGATCACGAGGTCGGGGTCGGGCTGGCCCTTGGTGTAGAGGTGACCGGCGATGTGGTCGACGTCGATGACCTCGGCCAGCTCCTCGAGGCTGGTGCCGCGCTCGGCGTGCTCCTGCAGCAGGGACCGGACGGCGTCGGCGATCTCCCGTCGTCCGCCGTAGGGGATCGCGACGTTGACGATCATCCCGTCGACCGCGCGGGTCTCCTCCTCCGCCTCCTTCAGCCCGGCCGACAACCAGGCCGGCAGCAGGTCGAGAGCCCCGACCGGGTGGATGCGCCAGCGCTGCTGGGCGACGAGCGCGTCGACCGCGTCGCCGATCACGCGGAGCAGGCCCTCGAGCTGCTCGGGCGGGCGGTCGCTGAGGTTGTCGGTGGAAAGCAGCCACAAGGTGACGACCCGGACCCCGACCTCCTCGCTCCACTCCAGGAGCGGCTCGATGTTGGCGGCGCCGGCCCGGTAGCCGGCGGTGCTGTCACCACCGACCCCTTTGGCCCAGCGCCGGTTGCCGTCGAGCATCACCCCGATGTGCTGGGGGATGCGGTCCTTCGGCAGCGCCCTGACCATCCGCGACTCGTACGCCGGATAGAAGAGTCGGCGTACCCGCTCCTTCAGCTCCGGGATCGCCGCCACTCGTCGATGGTAACCGGGTGGCCGGAGCCGGTCGGGGGGGGAACCTCCCCGGCGTGCCCGGGTCGCCGGTACCGTCGAGGCATGAACGACTCGATCCGAGCCGGTCTCGACTCCCTCGCCCAGCAGGTGGCCGAGGGCGTCGCCGAGGTCAAGCCCCGGCTGCGCGGCTGGCTGCACCTCGCCTCCGCCCCGCTGACCCTGGCCGCGGGGGTCGTCCTGATCGCGCTGTCCCCCACAGCGGCGACGCGGCTGGGCTCGGTGGTCTACGTCGTCTCGTCGGTCCTGCTGTTCAGCGTCTCAGCCGTCTACCACCGCGGCCACTGGTCGATGCGGGTCTCGGGCGTGCTGCGGCGCTTCGACCACGCGAACATCTTCCTCCTGATCGCCGGCACCTACACGCCGTTCAGCGTCCTGCTCCTCGAGGGCACCGACCGGGTGGTGATGCTGAGCGTGATCTGGGCCGGAGCCCTGCTGGGCGTGGGGTTCCGGGTGCTGTGGATCGATGCGCCCCGATGGCTCTGCGTCCCCATCTACATCGCGCTCGGCTGCGCCGCCGTGTTCGCGCTGCCGCAGTTCGCCGCTGGGTCCGAACGGCTGGGAGTCGGGATCGGCACCGTCGTGCTGGTGCTGATCGCCACCGGAGGCGTGCTCTACATCCTCGGCGGAGCCGTCTACGGGTTCCGCCGACCCGACCCGTGGCCGACGTACTTCGGGTTCCACGAGGTGTTCCACTCGTTCACGGTGCTGGCGTTCCTCGCCCACTATGTCGGGATCTCGCTGGCGACGTACTCCTTGCGCTGAGCCCTGCTCGACCGTCGCGGCGTGAGGGGCGTCACGGGCGTTTCCCGGAACATCCCGGCGGGCTCCGTCGTCACACTCTGCGTGTCCCAGTCCCACACCCCGTCCTTGAACTACCCGACCGTCGTCGCCGGCGCCGTGGCCGCGGCCACCGCCACCGCCCTGTCGGGTCAGCTCGGGCTGCTGGGCACCATCCTCGGCGCCGCCATCGCCAGTGTCATCAGCGCGGTCGTGACCAACGCGCTCGGCGGCTGGATCGCGCGGCTGCACGGCGCCACCCGTGACCGGAACCCCCTGCCCTTCCAGCGACTGCTGGTCGGGGTCGTCGCGATCACCCTGGTCGTGCTCGCGTTCCGCAGCGGACTGGACCTGCTGACCAGCGGCATCCCCGCCGACAGCTTCGCCGGCAGGCTGGTCGCCCGGAGCGGACTGGGCTGACCTCGACCGGGCGATGACTCAGCAGGGGAGGCGCACGGTGAACGTCGAGCCCTGACCCGGCGTGGACTCGGCGGTGATGCGTCCGCCGAGCCGGGTGATGATCCGCTCGCAGATGGCCAGCCCGATGCCGGAGCCGGGAAGGTCCTCGGTGCGGGAGTCCGGCGTACGCCGCGAGAGGTCGAAGATCGTCTCGAGACGCTCGGACGGGATCCCGATCCCCTCGTCGGTGCACCGGAACTCGAGCTCGGTCTCGGACCGGGAGACTCCCAGCGAGACCCGCCCGCGCGGCAGGCTGAACTTCACCGCGTTGGACACCACGTTGGCCAGCACCCGCGCAAGCGCGGTGGGATCCACCGGCGCCCAGAGCTCGTCGGGGACCTCGAGCTCGAATGCGATCCCGCGCAGGGCCGCCTCGGTCTCCACGAGGTCGCACGCCTCACGCATCATCGCCACGACGTCCATCTCGACGAGGGCTCCCGCTTGCTGCTCGGTGCGGGCCATGGCGAGCAGGTCGTCGACGAGACTGGCCAGACGCTCGGCGCTCCGGCGGATCGCCGCGACCGGGTGCGAGCCCGCCTCGGCGAGCCGACCGTCGGACTCGAGCAGCTCGGTGTTGAGGGCGATGGCCGTCAACGGCGTCTTGAGGTCGTGGGTGATCGATGCCACCAGGTCGCGGCGGTACTCGTCGAGGCGCACCAGCTCCTCGGCCGTCTCCTGGTCGCGACGACGGCCCCGGACCTGGTCCGCCAGCGTGCCCAGGCGCAGACCCAGGGCGAACGCCGCGGCGAGCTCGTCGGTCGTCCACGGTGGGTCCTCGACAGCGCGCAGCACCACGATCGCCCCCCGGGTGCCGGCGCCGTCCCCGATGGGCGTGAGCAGCGCCTGGTCGAGCTCGGCCACGGCCGCGAGCCGCCCGAGCACGGTCTCCGTCTCGTGGGTCGACGCCGTCCCGCTGCGCAGGCAGGTGTGGAGCATCGGCTCGAGGAGCGTGAGGACGTCTGGACCCAACCGCTGCGCGAGCTCCGAGGGAACGGCGGCGGCGTCGGTGTGAACGCCGGGCTCCAGCTCGGCGCAAGCCCAGACCCCGCGCGCCGGCACCATCTGGCCGACCCCTGCGACGACGCCGTCGAGCAGGGTCGGCAGGTCGGCGCTCGCGGCGGCGGCGTCGAGGACCGACTGCGCGGCGTAGGACATCCGCAGTCGCTCGGAGAGCCGGCGCTGGTCGCGCAAGGCGCTCAGCGCCAGCCGGGCCTGCTCGGCGTAGAGCTCGACGAGCTCGCAGGTGCCCGGCCCCGGATGGAGGAGGTCGACCGGGCCCTCGGTGGCGAGGATCCCGAGGAGCTCGTCGTCCTGGGTGGACAGCGGCGCGATCAGGAGTCCGAGGTGGTGGGCGATGTAGCGCTCGGTCTCGGGCACGTCGCCCGGGATCTCGGCGTACGACACGGCGCGGCGCTTGGTGAGGTGCAACCGGCCCAGATGCTCGGCGCTGGAGAGCAACCGCCCGAGGTCGGTCCGGCGCCAGCGGAGCCCGACGACGATGCCGTCCGAGGGCTCACCGGTGACGGAGAGGACCTCGAGCCACTCGGCGTCGACCACGCGGCTGATCATCGCCGCGCGTGCGTCCACGACGTCGCGCACGGACTCGGCGATGCGCGTCAGGTCGTCGACGAGCTGCTGGTCTGCCGGCGACGACCCACCACCCCCGGCTGGACGCGCCCGATCCCCGGCTGTTCCCCCCAAGGCAGATCCCGTTCTGGTTCGCCGCTTCCCCCCGGTCGCGGTCGGAAGAAGACTAGGTCAGGGCCTGAGGGGTTGAAAGACTTTGCCCGGCGCGACCACCGGGCGGTCACAAACGTTGCCACGGCACACGTACGCCGCAGGCTCACCCTCCACGGCCCCACGACCGGTCAGCAGGCCGATCCCGTCTCGCGGACCGTCGGAGACGACGACCACCGCTCCGGGCCAGCGTCGCGCCTGCCGCTCCAGGTCCTCGCGTTCGGCGCCGGGCGGACCCACGACCGCGATCTCCGGCACCCCGTCGATCAGCGCCTGGGCGGCGGCCAACGACCAGCCGGCGAAGCGCGGCGCCCTGCGGGCCAGCTCCGAGACGCCGGCGAGCGCCTCGTCGGCCGCGTCTCGCCACCGGCCGTCGCCGGTGAGCGCGTGAGCGGCGAGGAGGGCGTGGATCGTGGCTGATGTTCCCGACGGGCTGGCGTTGTCGCCCGGGTCGCGCGGGCGCGCGACGAGTCGCTCACCGTCCGCCGGGGTGTCGAAGAAGCCGCCGTCGTCCGCTCGGAAGCGGGTGAGCGCAGCATCGAGGAGGTCCAGGGCGCGTCCGAGCCAGCGCTCGTCGCCGGTGGCCCCGCACAACGTCAGGAACCCGTGGGCGACGGCGCCGTGGTCCTCGAGCACTCCGGCCGGCAGCCCGACCCGTCCGCCGCGCGAGACCCGGCGGAGCCGGCCGTCGACGAGGTGGATGTCGGCGAGCAGCTCGCCGGCCGCGAGCGCCGCGTCGACGTACTCCTCGCGGCCGAGCAGGCGCCCGGCCTCGACCAGACCGCTGATGGCGAGGCCGTTCCACCCGGCTACCA
Organism: Nocardioides sp.; assembly: GCA_025924815.1. GTDB lineage: Bacteria > Actinomycetota > Actinomycetes > Propionibacteriales > Nocardioidaceae > Nocardioides. The sequence goes on along the minus strand of JAICHQ010000039.1, from coordinate 1,143 downwards.
CCTTGTCGTCGCGCTCGGGGCGTACCCGCTGCTCGCGCGCGGCCAGCAGCCGGCGGCGTACGTCGTCGAAGCGCGCCCAGTCCTCCGGGTCCTGGGGCAGCTGCAGCGTCGAGGACCCGTGCTCGAAGGTGCCGGTGACCTCGAAGAGCTCCGTGGCCCAGCGGCCGTCGTCCTCCCCCAGGACGTCGGCCAGCTGTTCGGGGGTCCAGACGTAGAAGCGCCCCTCCTCGCCCTCGCTGTCGGCGTCGAGCGCCGACGCGAAGCCGCCCTGGGGCGTGCGGAGCTCGCCGAGCATCCAGCCTGCGACACCGGTGGCGACTCGGTCGCCGAGTGAGGTGCCCCACCGTGCGTAGAGGCCCACCAGCTGTGCGTTGTCGTAGAGCATCTTCTCGAAGTGCGGCACGACCCAGCCGGCGTCGACGCTGTAGCGGGCGAAGCCACCGGCCAGCTGGTCGTGGATGCCGCCGCGAGCCATCGCCTCGAGCGTGCGGTCGAGCATCCGACGCGACTCGTCGTCCGCGCGGCGGCGGAGCAGCTCCAGGACCATGCTCGGCGGGAACTTCGGCGCCCCGCCGAACCCGCCTCGCGCCCCGTCGAAGTCGGTGGCCAGCGCCGCGACCGCGTCGTCGAGGTCGCCGGCTGTCAGCGCCGGCCCGGTGAGGGCCACCTCTCGGACCAGGTGGTCACGCACGGTCGCGGCGGCGCGGCGAACGTCGTCGGGCTTGTCGCGCCAGGCCTCGCTCAGCGCCGACAGCACCTGCCGAAGCGCGGGCTGGCCGCCGCGCGGCCGGTCGGGGAAATAGGTGCCGGCGAAGAACGGGTTGCCGTCGTGGTCGAGCACCACCGTCATGGGCCAACCGCCGTGCCCGGTCAGCGCGACCGTCGCCTCCATGTAGACCGCGTCGACGTCGGGCCGCTCCTCGCGGTCGACCTTGACGCACACGAAGCCCTCATTGAGCTGGGCCGCGGTCGCCTCGTCCTCGAACGACTCGTGCGCCATCACGTGGCACCAGTGGCAGGCGGCGTACCCGATGGAAAGAAAGACAGGTCTGTCCAACCGCCGAGCCTCTTCGAACGCCTCCGGTCCCCACTCCCACCACTCGACCGGGTTGTCCTTGTGCTGAAGCAGGTACGGGCTCGTCG
>JAICHQ010000038.1 GCA_025924815.1 Nocardioides sp. | reverse complement strand
TGTCACCGATGCGTGCAATGCCAAGCACCCGGGGAAGGACTGGGGCGACGCGGAATACAGACAGTGCATTAACGACGGTCTGGACTGGTGTGACACCCACGAGCCCAACGCAGGAGCCGTAGTGGTTCCGGGATTCAACAGCCACGGCCGCCTCGTGAAGCTAAACGCCTTCGACAAGTTCTACATCAAGGTGTTTCGTCGGTAGCCCATAGCGGAGTTCTGCACGTCACTCCCGATGCGCGCATGGCGCTTACAGGCAGAGTCGGTGCCAAGCCTGACCCCGGGAAGAAGCGCGGTCGTGGAGGGTGCCCCGCAAAGAACGGGGTGGACTTAGTCGCGTTGCATCAGCCGGGCGATGCAGTCGTGACCCTGGGACGCGAGATCGTTAGGCGGAACAGGGCCGCGCGCTAGTCCCCCCTTTGGCGCGGTCCTGGTCGCATATCCCCCCGCGGCCGAAAGGGCCTCATCCTTGGCTCGCAGGGCTGGGATGGGGCGCGGTGGGGGGTGACGAGCCGTCTTCGTGTCCTGACTCCGTGAGGTTCCTCGGGTGTCGCTGCGCGCGGCGGACGCACGCGGGCTGTCTCGGCGGAAGGAGAACTCTATTCCACATCGCGTCGAGGACGTGCGGTTCGTGCGGCGAATTCGCCGACGCTATCGACCTGACTGACTCGCCTGGTCAGAGATCGCCGAGGTTCTCGAAGAACCTGTCTCGTAACCCCGAATGGGATCGCGCCGTCGCTGATCTTCCACGGTGGCCCGATCGTCACCTTGGACGTGCCACGAATCTGAGGCGCTCGCCGTCCTGGCCGACAAGATCGTGGCCATCGGCTACCTGGCCGATCTGCTTGTCCGCCCCCGACGCGACATACCTCGTGTTCGACATCTTGGAGGAGGCCGACCGGGAGCACCCGGGCGGTTCTTCAGCTTCGAGCGTGGGCTCGGACTGACTCGGCCCGAGCATATCGCCCGGGCCGGGACCCTCGAGTTGGTGGTGGCCCGCCAATCCTCTGCTCGCGCGCTTCGGGGCCGGCCTGACCGTAGCCATGCACGACGCCGTCCGCTTGCTGCCTCGTCCTGGCGTCGGGCGTGGTGACGGCGTCTGCGACACGCATACCCAACCCCGATGACGTGGGTGGTCGCCCGGTCTGCTAATGTCTATTAATCAACGTGACTTACATTGAAATCCGAGACGGAGAGAGAGACACAGACATGACCCGACGGATCAGGCTCGCGGCGCTGGCCGCCGTGGCCGCCGCCGTTCCGGCCGCCCTGTCCGGTTGCGCGGCCTCCAACGGCGCCACCTCTGACCAGGACCAGCTCAGTGTCGTGGGCTTCTCGGTGCTCAAGACGGCCAACGAGCCGGTGATCTCCGCGTTCCAGAAGACCGGGGCCGGCAAGGGCGTGACGTTCACGACGTCGTACGGCGCCTCTGGGGACCAGGCGCGAGCCGTCATCGGCGGACTCCACGCCGACGAGGTCCACCTCTCGCTCGAGCCGGACATGACGAAGCTGGTCGACTCCGGAGACGTTGACAAGCGCTGGAACCAGAACGCGACCCACGGCATCCTGACCGACTCGGTGGTGGTCTTCCTGGTGCGCAAGGGCAACCCGCTCGGGATCAAGAGCTGGGACGACCTGGTCAAGCCGGGCGTCAAGGTGATCACGCCCAACCCGGAGTCCTCCGGCTCCGCGAAGTGGAACATCCTCGCCGCGTGGGCCCACGCCGCTAACGCTCCGGGCGGCAACGACGCCAACGCGCAGGACTTCGTCACCAAGCTCCTGCGCAACACCATCGCCATGCCCGGCAGCGGCTCCGACGCGCTTGCGTCCTTCCTGGCCGGCAACGGCGACGTGCTGCTGGCCTACGAGAACGACTCGATCGAGGCTCGCGCGTCGGGCGAGGACGTGGACTACGTCATCCCGGACGACACGCTGCTGATCCAGAACCCCGCGGCGGTCACCACCGACGCCTCGTCGAAGGCGAAGGACTTCCTGGACTTCCAGCTCAGCAAGCAGGGCCAGACCCTGTACGCGAAGGCAGGTTTCCGGCCGGTGGTCTCCGGCGTGACCACCGACGTGCCGGGGGTCGAGACTCCCAGCGACCCCTTCCCCGAGGTCAAGACGCTGTACACGATCGACAAGGACTTCGGCGGCTGGTCGCAGGCGGACCCGAAGTACTTCGACGACAAGAACGGGACCATCACCAAGATCATCTCCGGCCTCGACATCGGCAGCTGACGTGACAACTGCCGTCCCCAGTCAGGACACCCGGGCGGTCGGGCGCGGCCGTCCGGGTGTCCGATCCACCCTGACCGCGGGCTCGAACCTCGGGCTCGGGATCGCCATGGTGTGGTTCAGCCTGCTCGTCTTGATCCCGTTGGCCGCCATCGTGGCGACCGCCGGTGACGGGGGGTGGCACGGGTACGTCGACACGCTCACGAACTCGCAGTCCTGGGCAGCGATCAAGCTGACCGTCGGGCAGTCGCTCCTCGTCACCGGGGTCAACGTGGTGATGGGCACCATGATCGCGTGGGTGCTGGTCCGCGACCGGTTCTGGGGAAAGCGCCTGCTCGACCTGGTCATCGACATCCCGTTCGCCATGCCGACGATCGTCGCCGGTCTCGTCCTGCTCGGGCTCTACGGCCCGGACAGCCCGCTGGGGATCAACGTCTCCAACACGCGTGCGTCGGTTACGCTCGCGCTGGCGTTCGTCACCCTGCCGTTCATCGTCCGCACCGTGCAGCCGGTCCTGACCGAGCTCGAGGCGGACGTGGAGGAGGCAGCGGCGTCCCTGGGGGCGGGCAGGGCGACCATCCTGCGCCGGATCGTGCTCCCGTCGATCGTCCCGTCGATCGCCGCCGGCGCGGCACTGTCGTTCGCACGGGCGATCTCGGAGTACGGCTCGCTGGTGCTGCTCAGCGGGTCTTTGCCGTTCCACACCGAGGCCGTGTCGGTCCGGGTGCTCAGCTTCATCGAGGGAGGCGACCGCACCTCGGCCGCCGCGCTGGCGACGATCATGCTCGGAGTCGCACTGGCGGTGATCGTGGCGCTGGACGTGCTCCAACGACGGGTGGCGCGCCGTGGTTGAGCTACCCGTTCCTGCGAAGTGGGCGGTGCGCCTGCTCGCGCTGGCCTACGTGTTCTTCCTCGTCGGCTGGCCGGTGATCACGCTCGTGCAGCGGACGTTCGCCGACGGCTGGTCCAGCTTCGGCCAGGCCTTCTCCGATCCCGACGTCACGCACGCCCTCCTGGTCACCGTCGAGATCTCGCTCTGGGCGGTCGCGATCAACACCGTCTTCGGGGTCGGCCTGGCCCTGCTGCTGGTGCGGTACGAGTTCCCGGGCAAACGGTTGCTGTCGGCGTTCATCGACCTGCCGATGTCGATGTCGCCGGTGGTCATCGGTCTGGCCTTGATGCTGGTCTACAGCGGCCGGTACGGCTGGTTCGGCCCGCCCCTCGAGGCGCACGGGCTCGTCGTGATCTTCAATAGTCCCGGGATGATCATGGCCACCTGCTTCGTCGCGCTGCCCCTCGTCGTACGCGAGGTCGTGCCGGTGCTCGAGGAGATCGGCGACGACCAGGAGCAGGCCGCCCGCAGCCTCGGCGCGAATGCGGTCCAGGTGCTCCGCCGAATCACCCTGCCCGCCATCAAGTGGGCGGTCGTGTACGGCGTCGTGCTCTCGCTGGCTCGCTCGCTTGGCGAGTTCGGCGCGCTCAAGATCGTCTCGGGCAACCTCACCGGCCAGACGCAGACCGCGCCGCTGGTCGTCGAGCAGAAGTACAACAACTTCGCGCAGGGGGAGGCGTACGCGGTGTCGTTCGTGCTCGTCCTGATCAGCGTGCTCTGCATCCTCGTCGTCTCGCTGCTACGTCCCAAGGAGTCCCGCTCGTGAGTATCGAGATCGACGGTGTCAACAAGCGCTTCGGCGACTTCGTCGCCCTCGAGAACGTGAACGTGTCGTTGCCGACCGGGCAGCTGACCGCCCTGCTCGGGCCGTCCGGTGGCGGCAAGTCGACGCTCCTGCGGATCATCGCGGGGCTGGAGAGGGCCGACACCGGAACGGTGAGCATCGAGGGTGTCGACGCGACGCGGATGTCGCCGCGCAAGCGCAACGTCGGCTTCGTGTTCCAGCACTACGCCGTGTTCAAGCACATGACCGTGGCCAAGAACGTCGCCTTCGGACTCGAGATCCGCACGCACGGTGGGCTCCGCCCCCCGTGGACCTCACGACGACTTCGCGACCGCGAGCGCATGCAGGCCCGGGTCGACGAGCTGCTGAAGCTCGTCCACCTCTCGCAGTTCGCCGACCGGCTGCCGTCCCAGCTCTCGGGGGGCCAGCGCCAGCGGATGGCGCTGGCCCGGGCCCTCGCCGTACAGCCGAAGGTGCTGCTGCTCGACGAGCCGTTCGGGGCCCTCGACGCCAAGGTCCGCAAGGAGCTGCGCGAGTGGCTGCGCCGCCTCCACGACGAGGTCCCGGTCACGACCGTCTTCGTCACCCACGACCAGGAGGAGGCGATGGAGGTCGCCGACGAGATCGTAGTGATCAACGAGGGCCGGATCGAGCAGGTGGGCACGCCGGACTCGTTGTACGACGAGCCGGCCAACGAGTTCGTGATGGGGTTCCTCGGCGAGGTGACCCGGTTGGGCGAGCTCCGGCTCAGGCCGCACGACATAGAGGTCGGGCTGGGCCCTGACCTCGCCGGCAGCACGCCGGTCGACGTCCTGCGGGTCACCCGCGTCGGGTTCGAGGTGAGACTCGTCGCCGGCACCGAGGAGGGTCAGGAGGTCTCGGTGGTCACAACGCGGGCCCATGCCCGCGCCCTGGATCTCGAGGAGGGCCGGCGCGTCTGGCTCACCCCGTCCAACGGCACCGCCACCGTCCCCGCTATGAAGTCGCTCCGGGTGGGCTAAGGCCACAGGAAATCCTCGCCGCGTGAGACGAGCGACCCTCCCGTTACAGAAGTTGGGCTTCCTTCCCCAGAACCACGCGGCCCGCGGAGTCGACATGCCCGGGCCGCTCCCGGCGCTGCCACCACGACTGCCGCCGTGTCTGCGAAACCACTGAACCCGAGCGGCTCTCCCGGAATCGTCAGGATCTCTGGGCAGGTTGAACGACGGACTCACGACGCCGGACTCGAGTCGGGGTGACCGTCGGCCAGCTCGGCGGTCGAGCACCCGCGTCAATGTGGGCGGATTGGGCTACTTCTCTTAAGCGTGAGCGGTGTCGGTATCTGCCGTTCCGCTGGGGGTGGATGGACCGACGCCTGGCTGGCACTCTCTGCCGCGCGGCCCGTGTCCGATCGACGCCTTGACACCTCTGGAGCGAGTAGTAGTCCACAGCCAAGCAGTCTTGGGGCGGGCTTCGCCCGCCTCTGCCGCTCTGATGGTCGCGGCCATCGGAGCTGCCTAAGGAGGTCGTCATGCCGATCAGGGTCGTAGCCACGGGTCGTGTCACGGAAGCGCCCAGCCGGCTGTTGGGCGAGGACGTGTGGGAGGTGTTCGTGCTTGATCCGTTCCCGGACGTCGAGGGAGCTCGGCTCGCCCACGCGTGCGAGGTGGTGTGTCGCGGACAGCACGTGGCGGCGTCAGCCCTCGAGAGCGTCAAGCGAGGCGACCGAGTGGTGGTCTCAGGCGAACTGGTGATGGAAAGGGTCGATGGCCCCATCGAGGACGACCTCAGCGCTGTCCGCATATGGATCAAGGCGACCAGCGTGGCTTCGCCCCACAGCTCGGATACTCCCTAGCCTCGTCGTCACCGCGCACGACGGGCCAGGCGAAGGTCTATGCCGCGTGTCCGCGAGGGCGGACTCGGCTGTCGGCCGTCGGCGGCGCTCTGGGCAACACTGGGGCAACACGACATCCGAAAACGTCCCCCGACCGCCGACGACAGCCAACCTTCAAAAGGGCCTCTGACCTGGGCGTTCAGCGATCTTCGTCATTGTCCGTCGACCCTTCATTTGCACTTTCACGGCGGTAGCACGGGTTCGAATCCCGTTGGGGGTACGAGGTCGAAAACGGGTCCTGACCAGCGGAAACGCTGATCGGGACGGCAACGATCGGCATCACATCATCGGTGGACCGAGGCCGAGCCGAGCCGCACGTGTCGCTATGCACACGTGACGAATCCAAACGTGAGCCATGTGTCGTGTTGACGGGTCACGATGACATGTGCGATCACACCCTCGTCCGAGTTGAAGGCTGTCACGACCGCCTTGGTGTCGGTGCCGCTCTCTCGAGTGGTCACAGTGTCGTTGGGGAGGTAGGGCTTGGCCGCCTCGAGGGCTGTGCTCGTGCCCTTGGCAGCACTGTCCAACTGAAGGTGGCCGTCGGAGGTCGAATCACAGGCCCCATGCACGGTATGCGCTGTCGTGACCTTCGGTGCGGCCCGTCCTTGACGCCGATGTCAGGAGCGGTCTGGGCTCCGCACACGGTCAGCAGAGGCACGGTGGTCGCGGCTGCCATCCGGTCCCCTGTCAGCGCGCGGACGCGCCGCATCGACGAAGGTGCTGGAGCGCCAGGAGCTCCCGGCAGGTGAGGACCCCGAGCAGCTTGCCTTCGAGCTGCACTCCGTGCTGCTGGGCGCCGACACCAAGTTCGTCCTGCAGGACGACCCGGCAGTCCTGGACCTCGCCCGCCGCGTCGTACGCCGACGACTCGGGCTGGACGCCCCCGACGCCGTCCGGGGCTGACGCCGAGGACGTGTGAAACGTCCGACTCCGGCGACGTCGTCAAGGGCGCTGCGGATCGTCGTGTCCCGACCGCATCCGAGCGAGCATCTCGTTGTACGCCGCGAGCGCGTCGTCGTCGTCGTCCAGCCGGCCCTCCGGCCGGTCGAGCTCGACGCCGGACCGCTCGACGTGGGACACGAACGTCGACGTCCGCACCCCCTCGAGCCAGTCGCCGAGCAACCGGTCACGCGTGGCGCCGGCGAGCAGGCTCACCACCAGGCCGATGGACAGGCACATCATCAGCCCGTCTCCGGCGGCCCACATCAAGGACCCGCCGACGTCCACGTCGTGCATCGCGCTGGGCGCCCAGGTCGGGCGCATCGCCATGTAGATCGGGAAGGGGTTCTTCGGGGTCTGCAACAGCACGATGCCGACCAGGGTGTCCGGGATCATCGCCATCACCACCAGCGCGAGCCGTAGCAGGTACGGAGTGTGCCAGCGGATCGGCTCCTCCCCGATCGCGCCCAGCAGCAGCCAGGCTCCGGACCCCAGGTAGGCGAACTGCTCGACGACCATCAGGTCGGGGTCAGACGCCATCCGGTCCATGAACGGCGTGAGGTGGGTGTAGAAGACGACGACCCCGTAGGCCACCAGACCGAGGAGCGGATGGGTCAGGATCGAGACCGGGAGGCTGTGCATCGCGGCATCGAAGACCCGCTGCCACTCCGGACTCCCCGCGCTGCGGAGCACGGTGAGCGGATGGCCGAGCACGAGGAGCGTGGGAACCACGGTGATCAGCGTGAGGTGCTCGATCATGTGCATCCAGAACAGCGACATGGCGTAGGCGTCGACGGCTGACGACATGCACACGGCGAGGGTCACGACGCCGAGGACGAAGCAGGCGATCCGGACCGGGCTCACCGAGCGGTTGCCCCGGCGCGCCGCGGCGTACAGCCCGACTCCGTAGGCGAGCAGCAGGACGACGCAGCAGGAGAGCCACCCCGGGCGAACCTCCCAGGTGGTCAGGAAGCTGTGCCAGTCGAGCCTGGGGAGCGCGGAGTGCTCCATCACGTCGCCGGCTGCAGCGGGGTACGACGCAGGTCCCCTTCTCGGGGGAGGAGGGGCTCTGCGGAAGCGTTCACGATGGAGGGTTTCACGGCGTCTCGGTCCTCTTGCTGCGAACGTACAGGGACCCGGAGCGGCTCGGCCTGTCGGCCCGCGCCACCACGACGGCGACTGTCGCGGATCGACCAGCCCCGCGAGGGCGCCACGATTGGGAGGCGTTCGCGGCGATGGGTTACAGTTCCATCCGCTTCGGCGCGCACGCACCGAGCACATCAGGCCCCGTAGCGCAGTTGGTTAGCGCGCCGCCCTGTCACGGCGGAGGCCGCGGGTTCGAGTCCCGTCGGGGTCGCTCACACTCGACGAAAACGCCTCGGTCCGAGCGGACCGGGGCGTTCGTCGTCGGTGTCCATCCGGTCAGCGGCCGGCTGCGAGCGGCTCCTCCACGACCTGTGACTCGCGCTCGACCTGGCGGATGTGGGCCTGGGCGTCCTCGGGACTGAGCTGGAACCGGTAGGCGAGCCAGTAGACGATCGCGGACAGCGCCACGACGGCGACGATCGACCATTCGAACGACAAGACGCCGCGGTTGCCGGCGTACGGCTCCGGGAACTTTCCCAGCCACGACACGATCGTCAGCCCGACCAGCCAGGGGACGAGCCACGCGGCGCCTGACGGCAGCTCCAGCTCGGGCAGGGCGAGCTTGCCGGTGAGCATGAAGATCCCGAGCAGCACGAAGCCGAGCAGCACCGAGACCATGAGCTTCCACACGATGTCCCAGCCGGACCAGTAGACGATCAGGTTGGAGGCGCAGAAGGCCAGGAACGGCACGACGTGGCCGCCGGGGAGCAGGAACGGCCGCTCGCGGTCGGGGACCTGCTTGCGCAGCGCCACCAGCACGAGAGGCCCGGACGCGAACGACATCACGGTCGCCGAGGTGATGAAGCCCACCAGCTGCTGCCAGCTCGGGAACGGCAGGAACACGACGAGCCCCACGAAGTAGGTCACGATCAGGCTGATCAACGGGACGCCGCGGTCGGTGGTGCGGCCCAGAGGCTCGGGAGCATTGCCGTTGCGGGCCATCGCGTAGGAGATGCGGGACGTGATCGTGGTGTAGATCAGGCCGGTGTCTCCGGGGGAGATGATGGCGTCGATGTAGAGCAGCACCGCCAGCCAGCCGAGTCCGAGGAACGAGGCGGCGGCGGCCAGCGGTCCGAAGTCGTTCACGAAGGACAGGTTGGCCCACCCGTGGGCGAGGTCCTGAGGTCGTAGGATCCCGATGAAGGCGACCTGCAGCAGGATGTAGAGGACGCCGGTGATCAGGACCGAGCCGATCACGGCGAGCGGCACGTTGCGCCGGGGGTTGTCGGTCTCGCCGGCCAGCTCGATGCCCTGCCGGAACCCGAGGTAGGAGAACACGATGCCCGAGGTGGCGATCGCGGTGAAGACGCCATGCCAGCCGGCGGGCTTGAAGCCGTGGTCGGAGAAGTTGCCGCCATGGAAGGCCGCGAAGAAGAAGGCGACGATGACCAGGCAGATCATCCCCAGCTTCCACCAGACCAGCACGGTGTTGACCCGCGCGAACCACCGGATGCCGAAGTAGTTGACCACCACGAACAGGGCCATCAGCAACGCGGCGGTGACGTAGCCCAGCGCCGTCAGGGTGTGCACCGGCTCGCCGCCGACCATGTGCTCCTTGGTGAAGGCGGCGTACTTCGTGCCGTACTGCAGCGCCGCCTCGACCTCGATCGGGGCGGTGGTCGCCACGGCCACCCAGGTGATCCACCCGGTGGTGTAGCTGGCGAAGGAGCCGAACGACATGTGGGGATAGCGCACCACCCCACCCGACAGGGGCAGCATCACCCCGAGCTCGGCGTAGACCAGAGCGATCAGCAGGATCATGATGCCGCCGAGCGCCCAGGAGATGACGGCCGCGGGGCCGGCGGTGATCGACGCGTTCAGGGCGCCGAAGAGCCACCCGGAGCCGATGATCGAGCCGACGCTGGCGAACAGCAACCCGATGACTCCGATGTGGCGCCTGAGATTCGGATCGTGTTCGCTGGTGCCACGTGCCGAGTTTGTGGCCATCTCCACCTCCGAGTGTGGGCTGTCAGGCACTCTAGACCTCGAGCAGACCCCGTCGTTCCCCCCAGAGGGTGGGTTCCACGGGGGTCGGTACGGTCGGGGCATGGAGCTCGATCGCGCCGACTTCGAGGCCCTGGTCGAGCAGGCGCTCGACGAGATCCCGGAGGAGATCGCGAGCGTCGTGCACAACGTGGTCGTCCTGGTCCAGGACGAGCCGCCGCCGGGCGAGCCCGACCTGCTCGGCGTGTACGACGGGGTCTCGCTCACCGAGCGCACGTCGGACCACACCGGGCTGCCCGACCGGATCACGATCTTCCGACGCCCGCTGCTGGAGCTGTGCGCGGACGGCGACGAGCTGGTGCGCGAGGTGCGGATCACGGTCGTGCACGAGATCGCCCACCATTTCGGGATCGACGACCGTCGGTTGCACGAGCTGGGCTACGGATGAGCGCGTGAGAGCGTCGTGGCGTGCGCGCTCGACCAGGGTCGCGGCTCCTCACCGGTGCCCTGCCGGACGAACTCGCCGAACAGCCAGGTCTGGAACTCGACCTGCTCCGGCCTGCGCGCGAGCGTGAGGAGCTGCTCGTTGCGGCAGAACGCGTCGGCGAGGTCGTAGAGCTCGATCAGCCGCCCGAACCGGTCGGCGGCGTCGAGCGGCGCCGTGACGTCGAGGTCGGTGGTCGAGCGACCGTCCTGGATGGCCGTGACGAGTCCCTCGCCACCGAACTGCCAGCGGAAGTCGCGGGAGAGCGCGGCGAAGTAGGCCGAGAGGTCGGAGGCGACCGGGTAGGCGTCGTGGTGGGCCACCGCCAGGAGCCGCAGCTCACGGCGGAGCTCGGCGCCGTGGGACAGCATGCCCTGCATGAGCTCGACCGGGAGACCGCGGAGCCGCACGGTGATGGTGTCGTCGCCGGCGAAGGAGGGGACCTCGGGCTCGTCGTCCCATCCGAGGACCACGCCCACCGCGGGGTGCTCCGGGGGCATGGCAGCGGGGACGAACCAGACCAGCTTTCCCTCGCCGTCGCGCTCCGCACCCCAGGCCTCGCTGAAGCCGGCGACGATCGACAGCCCGCGCCCGAACGTCGGAAGGTCGTCGACGAAGTCGTAGGCGGGGTCGTCGGCGATCAGGGCGAGCGGGTCGGCCGACCCGTCGCGCACCTCGACGCGCGGGTGGTCGCGGGTGCCTCGCAACCGCACCGTGACCGGGCCCTTGCCGTGGAGGATGGCATTGGTGACGACCTCGGACATGGCCAGCTGGGCGTTCTCGCGCAGGTCCCACCGACCGATCTCGGCGCACACGTCCGCCACCCACCGGCGTGCCTGCGCGGCGCCCCGTGGGCCGGATGCAAGCGGCTCGGCCGGCCGGTTCAGCGGCACTGTCTCTCCACAAAGTCAGGCGCGCTGACCGCGCCAGTCCCGGCTCGTGTACCCGCCGGTGCGACGCTTGAAACCTCATCCCGCACTTCAGTTCCATGCGTCCCACGGCTGTGACCCACGAGACGACGCTTGCGATTGTGTCAGAATCGCGGCGCGGGAGATCGTGGAGCCATGGCACAGCTGGGCAAGTCGGGCCGGCACCAGGTCGTCGTGATCGGGTCGGGCTTCGGGGCGTTGTTCGGGACCAAGGCCCTGAGACGGGCCGACGCGGACGTCACCGTCATCGCGCGCACCGGCCACCACCTCTTCCAGCCGCTGCTCTACCAGGTGGCGACCGGCATCCTCAGCGAGGGGGAGATCGCTCCCTCCACGCGTGAGGTCCTAGCCCATCAGGACAACGCCCGGGTTCTGCTCGGCGAGGTGACCGAGATCGACCTCGCCGCGCGCACGGTGACCTCGCACGTCCTCGGCCGCGCCACGGTCACGCCGTACGACTCACTGCTCGTCGCGGCCGGCTCGGGCCAGTCGTACTTCGGCCACGACGAATTCGCCGAGTTCGCGCCCGGGATGAAGAGCATCGACGACGCGCTCGAGCTGCGCGGCCGGATCTTCGGGGCCTTCGAGCTGGCGGAGCTGGGAGCGGCCGAGGGGGAGGACGTCGCCGACCTGCTCACCTTCGTGGTCGTCGGTGCCGGCCCGACGGGTGTCGAGATGGCGGGGCAGATCGCCGAGCTCGCCCGCCGCACGCTCCGACGGGACTTCCGCGCCATCAACACCCTGCAGGCACGCGTCGTCCTGGTCGATGCCGCCGGCCAGGTGCTGCCGCCGTTCGGGGAGACGCTGGGCGCGAAGACGAGGGTGCAGCTGGAGAAGCTCGGCGTCGAGGTCCTGCTCGGGGCGATGGTCACCGACGTGACCGGCCGGGGCCTCGTGGTGCAGTACAAGGACGGCCGTACCGAGTGGATCGCGGCAGCCACCAAGGTCTGGGCCGCCGGCGTCCAGGCGTCGTCGCTCACCCGGACTCTCTCGCAGCAGAGCGGCGCTCCGGTGGACCGCTCCGGCCGCATCCGGGTGAATCCCGACCTGACGCTGCCCGGCTACCCCGAGGTCTTCGTGGTCGGCGACATGATCGACCTCGACCACCTGCCGGGCGTCGCGCAGGTCGCCATCCAGGGCGGCAAGTACGCCGCCGCCGAGATCGAGCGCCGCCTGTCCGGCCGGCCGCCGCAGAAGCCGTTCCACTACTTCGACAAGGGTGACCTGGCCACGATCAGCCGGTTCCGGGCGGTGGCCCGCATCGGCAAGCTGCGGCTCACCGGGTTCGTCGCCTGGCTGCTCTGGCTGGGCGTGCACCTGGTCTACCTCACCGGTTTCAAGAACCGGTTCACCGCGTTGGGCCACTGGGCCGTCTCGTTCATCGGCCGTGGTCGGTCGGAACGCACCGCCACCGAGCAGCAGATCTTCGGACGCCTCGCGCTCACCCGGCTGGAGGGCGGTGCGGCCGGGCTGGTCTCCGGCAACGACGTCCCGGGACCCGACCCGGAGGTGGCGGCCCGTCGTCGCCAGGAGCTCGAGGAGCAGGCGTTGGCCGAGATCCGGCTCACGGACTCCGGCGAGCGGGGTCAGCCCACGCGCTGACCGATCCTCGGCGGCTACGCGACGTTCTCGAGTACGACGGCGAGGCCCTGGCCGACGCCGATGCAGATGGCTGCGACGCCCCACCGCTCCTGGCGCTCGACCAGCACCTTGGCCAGGGTGGCGACCACCCGGGCGCCGGAGGCGCCCAATGGATGACCGATCGCGATCGCGCCGCCGCGGGTGTTCACCAGGTCGGGGTCGACCTGCCAGGCGTCCAGGCACGCCAGCGATTGGACCGCGAACGCCTCGTTGAGCTCGACGGCGCCGACGTCGGACCACGCGATGCCGGCCGCCGCGAGGGCCCGGTCGGCGGCCTCGACGGGCGCGATGCCGAAGCGCTGAGGCTCGCGGGCCGCGACCCCTCGAGCCGCGATGCGGGCCAGGGGGTCGAGGCCGAGGTCGGCGTCCGCGCTCGCGACCAGCAGCGCCGACGCGCCGTCGTTGAGTGGTGAGGCGTTCCCGGCGGTGATCGTGCCGTCGGCGCGGAAGGCCGGCTTCAGCCCGGCGAGCGTCTCGGGGTCGGCGTCGGGCCGGATCCCCTCGTCGCGGTCCAAGCCGCCGACGGGCAGCACCAGATCGTCGTAGAAGCCGTCGGCCCACGCCTGTGCAGCACGCTGGTGGGACAGCACGGCGAACGCGTCCTGACGCGCTTGCCCGATCCCGAGCTCGTGGGCGAGCTGCTCGTTGCACTCGCCGAGCGAGGCGGTGAACTCCTCGGGCATCCGCGGGTTGACCAGGCGCCAGCCGAGCGTGGTCGACACCAGGGTCTCGGAGCCGACCGGGAAGCCCCTGCCCGGCTTGGGCAGCACCCAGGGCGCCCGCGTCATCGACTCGACGCCACCGGCGACCACCACGTGGGCGTCGCCGGTCTCGATCATGCGGGAGGCATCCATCGTGGCCTGGAGGCTGCTCCCGCAGAGGCGGTTCACGGTCACTCCCGGCACCGACACCGGCAGGCCCGCCAGCAGCACCGCCATCCGGCCGACGTTGCGGTTGTCCTCGCCGGCGCCGTTCGCACACCCGAGGATCACGTCGTCGACGGCTCCCGGGTCGAGACGCGGGGCGCGGCCGAGCACGCCTCGGACCACGGCGGCAGCCAGGTCGTCGGGCCGGCTCCCGGCGAGAGCGCCGGCGTACCGGCCGAACGGCGTACGGAGCCCGGCGTACACGAAGGCATCACCCATGTAGGCCCTGTGGGACTCGAACCCACAACCCATGGATTAAAAGTCCACTGCTCTGCCAATTGAGCTAAGGGCCCGGGACGTGGGGACGTCGATCGGGACGACCGTAGGGACCTCCCTGGGAAGAACCCGCACCCACATCCCGCCCATCATCTCAGGTGGCATCCTTCCCTGGCACCAGCGTCAGAACGGCCTCTGGTGTCCGGCCCAGGGTCGGTGCGCTGAGCCGGTGCGCTGAGCCGGTGAGCCACCCGACAACGTCCGCGGCGGTCCAGCCGTCGGGGTAGGCGGCAGCGAGCTCCTGCACGCCGGTGAGATCCGATCCGAGGGTGACGAGCGCGGGTTCGGAGAACCCGTCGCGTCGGGTCTGGCCGAGAGCGACGCCGGCGGTCAGCCCGTTGCACAGGCAACGGCGTCCGACGGTATCGGCCACGTCCCCGCCCTTGCGGACGTACATGTGGGCCGGCTCCGCGGGGCAGCGGTAGCCGATGTCGCCGTCGGCGGTGAGGTACGGCGCACGTAGGTAGCTCAGGTCACACATGCGCTGCCGTTCCTGGTAGACGTCCGCATCGGAGAGGGTTCCCGGCAGCTGGGCCACCTTGAACGGGAAGCCGGTCGGCGAGGCCAGCGGGTCGGTGCGCACCTCGAGGGTCCCGTCGGTGACCTGGCGATGGAGGTCACGGCGAAGCGGATCGGACAACCCCGAGTCCTCCGAGAGCGCGAAGGCCGTGCCGACCTGGACGCCGGCGGCCCCGGCGTCGATCGCCTCGGCGAGGCGGTCCGGTGCTCCCCGGCTGCCGGCGAGCCAGAACGGCAGGCCCAGCAAGGCCACCTTGGCGAGGTCGACCTCGTCGCGGGGGCCGTAGACCGGTTCGCCGACCTCGTCGCGGGCATGCTTGTCCCGGGGGGGCGCGTTGTGCCCACCCGCAAGCGGTCCTTCCACGACGAATCCGTCGGGTCGGGTGGTGTCGGCACGTGCGAGATAGGCGGCCAGGACGCTCGCCGACACGATCGCGAGGAACCATGGCCGTCGTAGGCCCGACGCGGCCGGGCCGAGCAGAGCCTGCGGGTCGACCTCGACGCGGTACGGATGTTCCGCACCCTGGACGTCGACGCCGAGGCCCGCGACCCGCCCATCGGACAGGTCGTCGAGCAGTCGCGGGATCTCCCGCGGAACCCCGGCTCCCATCAGCACGAAGTCGACGCCCGCGACGACCGCCCCGAGCGCGGCAGCCGGGGTGGCCATCTGCACCTTCTCCAGGTAGTTGATGCCGACGGTTCCGTCGTGCCCGTCCTTGGCCAGCCACACCTCGACGAAGTTGCCGACCACCGCGAGCTCCTGCTGCTCACGACTCTGCCGCAGTGTCAGCTTGGGCACCGGTCGGTACGGTCGGCCGGGCTCACGGCCGACGGGGTTGAAGTACCGGTCGAGGACCCGCTCGGCCATCCCCGCCACCGGGAAGGCCGCGAGGGCACGGCGTACGTGGCCGCCCTCGTCACCGTCCTGCAGCCGCCGTGCCATGACCGTGTCTAGGGCGGTTCCGGAGACGACGCCGAGCTGACCGGCCTGCGACACCGCCCGCGCCAGCCGCCATGACGACACCGCCACACCCATACCGCCCTGGATCACCCGTGGCAGATCCGTCACCGTGCTCACGCCGCCTCCAGGCTGTCCGAAAAGATCCACAGGTCGCGAAGACTGGCATCGCCCACGGGGATGTGGTCAGGGACCAATGGCACAGCCGCGGCGTGATCTGGGTCTCGCGCGGCATTGCGCGCGAAGAACCCGGGACGTCCGAGGGTTCCCCTCCGGGCCCATCGGCTTGGTAGGGTCAGCAGTGCAACAGATGCAGGTTCCAGATGGTCTACGCCAGCGGAGTTTGTGATCCAACGGCGTTCTCTTCGTGGGTGCCACCCATGCAAGTCGGAGCGACGTATCACCGCATCTGGTGCAGGGTCGTCGCAGTGACGGCCCGTCGTTTCCGATTATCAGGAGTATCGAGCACATGGCTCAAGGCACCGTGAAGTGGTTCAACGCCGAGAAGGGTTTCGGCTTCATCGCGCAGGAGGACGGCGGCGACGACGTCTTCGTGCACTACTCGGCCATCCAGAGCCAGGGCTACAAGTCCCTGGACGAGAACCAGAAGGTCGAGTTCGACGTCACCCAGGGTCCGAAGGGCCCGCAGGCGGAGAACGTCCGCCCGGTCTGACGGTAGGAGCCGGGTCAGCGCCCGGCCCAGACGCACGGAAGGACCCCACCCTCGTGGTGGGGTCCTTTCGGTTTGCCCGGAGGACCGCTATTTTCTGGTTTGAGGGCGCGCGGAGTGGGAATCCTGGATAGTTGAGCCCTGAACCAGAGCCTCGATGGTGCGCAAGGAGTCGTTGGTGCCCGACCAGTTCGACGTGTCGCTCGAAGACAGCGACCTCCTGGGCGAGGTGGAGCTCACCACGAACCTCATCATCGCCGCCAGCGAGACCGACGAGCACCTGAGCGATGCCGAGATCGACGAGATCCTCGGCGTCGCCTCTCGCGGCTGAGGGTAGTCCCGCCTCCACACTGAGCGCGGTCGCCGTACGCCGTCTCAGCAGGTCGCGAACAGCAGCGGGCCGGTGCTGAGGTCGGAGAGCACCGACGCGTCCGGCCGCGGTGCGAGCCGCATCACCACCAGCGAGCCCCGGGCGGTGACCGAGGTGACCCGGAAGCGGTCGTCGAAGGTGCCACCCTGGCCCGGTGCCGGGCCACGCGCCAGGACGGCCCGGGTGTCGGCGTTGGTCCGGGCGACGTCGTCGCCGTCGAACTGGAAGGCGACTCGGAACGTGCCGTCGGGCTCGTCGGACATCGCCAGCGCGGAGTAGGGGTTCACCTCGCCCGCTGCGCTCACGAGCTGCCTGGCCTGCGCCCGGTCGCTCGGCCCCGCGTGTGCCATCGCCAGGGCTGCGCAGGCGTAGTCGCCGCTGTACACCGCCGACGACAGCGGCTCGCCGGCGTCGTCGACCACACCGTCGAGCCCTTCTGCGTGGGCGCCGTGACCCCGCGCCGCGTCGCTCGCGACCCCGAGGAACGCCGCCGAGTCGGAGGTGAGGACCAGGGAGTCCGCGCGGTCGAGCGCGACGTACTGCAGCTCACCGCTCAACCTGGTGTCGATGCGTGCCAGGAGATCCTCGCCGCCCTTCCACACCCCGTCGGGGTCGCTCGGCTCGACGTAGCCGAGCTCGCGCAGGTCGCCGGCGACGTCGTCGAGGTCGACCGATGACGGCAGGTGCAGCATCACCACGGCACCCTGGTAGGACTGGCTGAACAGCTCCCAGTCGGCCGTGGCGGGGGAGAAGCCGAAGCGCTGCTGGAGCACCGGCGCCGACGTGACGAGGGCCGAGGCGGAGCTCAGATCGCCGTTGTAGGCACGACCCAGGAACCGCCGCACGTCGGCGACGCTCGACCGCTCCGACAGGTCGGCGCCCTCCTGCGCGCGGACGGCCCGCCAGTCGGTCCAGGAGAGGCGCTGCACGCCACCGGGGGCGTGGTCGACAGCCCACGCGAAAGAGGTCCGGTCGTCGTGACGCCACCACACGAACCCGCCGGCGGCGACGACCAGAGCGACGACCAGGGCGGCGACGATCCACAGCCGTCTCGGCACGTGCGCTCCGTCCTGGTCGGGGCAGGGGCCATGGGACCGGCCCGCCCAAGATGACCGATCGAGGGACTCACCCTAGTGTCCGGGATCTCAGATCCGGGACACTAGCGGCATGCCCACGACGTCCAGGTCCGGTGAGGTGCTGGCCGCGGGCGCCGTGGTGCTCCGGCAGGGCCGGGTGCTGCTGGTGCACCGGCCGGCGTACGACGACTGGTCGTTCCCCAAGGGCAAGCTCGACCGCAACGAGCCGTCGCCGGTCGCCGCGGTCCGCGAGGTCGAGGAGGAGACCGGCCTTCTCGTCCGCCTCGGCATCCCCCTGACCAGCCAGTCCTATCCCAACGGGCCACGCACCAAGGTCGTCGACTACTGGGTGGGGCGCGTCCTCGGCGACCACGACGTGTCCGGCTACCTCGTCAACAGCGAGATCGACGAGCTCGAGTGGGTCGACGTCGAGAAGGCGGAGCGACGACTCACCTACGACCGCGACGTCACGACCCTGCGCGAGGCCGTCGCCACCGGCCGGAAGACCCGGGCGCTCGTCGTGCTCCGGCACGGCCAGGCCCGGTCGCGCAAGGCCTGGCACAAGGACGACCGGAAGCGGCCCCTGCTCGTGGCGGGCGCGGCCCAGGCGCGTGCGGCGGCTCCGGTGCTGGCGGCCTTCGGTGTCTCGCGGATCGTGGCCTCCTCGAGCGTCCGCTGCGCCGACACGGTCGCGCCGTACGCCGAGCTGAGCGGCCGGCCGGTGACCTGTACCGACCGGCTGTCGGAGGAGGACGCCACCGAGAGGTCCGTCCGCCGGGTCGTCGACGGGCTCCTCCACTCGGGGGAGGACGCGGTGCTGTGCACGCACCGGCCCGTGCTGCCTTCGGTGTACGACGCGATCGGGATCCCCCCCGAGCGGCATGCCACCGGCGAGCTGGTGGTCGTGCACCACCGACGGGGCCGGGTGCGCGCGCTGGAGCGGCACCTCGGCTGACCCGTCAGCAGGCTCCCCAGGCTGACCTCACGGCAGGCGCACGTCGGTGAAGATCATGTTGTGGTCCGACGGCCACGGCCGGCCGGTGCGGACCTCCTTGAAGAGGTCGGCGCCGGGCATGTTCAGCGTCATCAGCGTGTCGATGATGCTCCCGAACCCGTACGGCGAGGGCCGCTCGCGGTCGGTGTAGGCGTTGACCGAGTTGTACTGGAGGTTGACCTGCCTGGCCGCCGCCATCGTGCTGTAGTAGCCGGCCTTGATCATCTCGGTGTGCGGCGAGTCGCTGCCCCGGCTCGTCTGGGAGCTGTTGAAGTCGCCCCCCACGATCACCGGGAGGTGCTGCTTGTTCTCGGCGTCCATCGCAGCCGCGATCGCGTCGGCCTGACGGCCGCGCAGGGCATCGGTGGTCGCGTTGTTGCCCGGGGTCAGGTGCGTGCTGACGAACCAGAACTGCCGGCCGGTGGCCAGGTCCTTGAACTGGGCGTACGCCGCGTAGTGGGGCCGGGCCGGGTCGGGGATCTGGATCAGGCAGGTGATGGCCGTGGGGTCGCAGGTGCTCGTCAGCTCCACCTGCGTGGGGTCGTACAGGATCCGCGAGTCGCCCGGCGTCCCCTTGGCGAACGGCGTCTCGCGGGTCAGCCGGTACTCCCCGGCGCCCGCCCGGCGCAGCGCGGCGTGCAGACCGGGCCCACCCGCATCCTTGGTCCACATCGGGGGTAGCAGCTCCTGGAGCGACATGATCGCGGGATGCACGTTCGCGATGTTCTTCGCGATCAGCGACGCCCGGTCCTTCCACCGGTGGCCGGCGACGTCCCGGGAGAAGATGTGCATGTTGTACTGCCCGAACCGGATCGGGTGCGCAGCTCCCGGCGAGGCCTGGCCCGCGATCGTGGTGGACAGCAGACGACCGTAGGGCCGCGACTGGGAGTCGGCCTCACCCTGTCGGACAGCGCTGATCCGGAAGAACAGGTGGCGGCCGGTCCCGAGGGCGGCGCCGGCGGCGGCGGTCTGCTCGGGTGTCAGCGTCACGTGGGTGCGGTCACCGGGCACCTTGAAGGTCATCGAGTCGCGGCCGACCGCCGGGGTCTTCTTCGAGCCGAACGGTGAGAGTGCGGTGGTCACCCGGTAGAAGTCGGTGTAGCCGCCGTCGGAGCGCCACTTCAGCGTGGTCGTGCCGGGCGTGGGGCCCGCGATCCCGCGCACCCTGGACATCGGGTCCGGCCAGTGGGCCTTGGTCGCGACCCGGACGGGCGACGACCAGGACGACTTGTGGGTGCCCTTCACCTTGCGCACGCGGACCCAGTAGTACGTCGCGTCCTTGAGCTGGCCCACGACCGTGGCCTCGCGCCCGCCGGCGGGCCGGCGCGAGCTGTTGCGCTTCTTCTTGGTCGCGACGACCGCCGAGAAGTCCTGCTTCTTCGAGACCTGGACCCGGTAGCCCGACACGGCCCGGATCCAGTTCCAGCTCACGTGCACGAACGTCGCCCCGGGCGCACCGCTGTCGAGCCCGATGCCGGAGCCCGACCGGGACGTCGTGACGGCACGATCCGGTGCCGGATCGGCACTGGTGTGCGACACGGCCGAGTGAGCAGGGGTGGCGGGCACCGTGAGAGCCACGAGGGCGAGCACGGAGCCGATCGCGGGGGCGATCCGACGCATGTGTCGGGTCCTTCCTTGCCAAACCCCCAACGAACGGTCGTACCCCCGCTGAGCAAACTAGGTGGCCGGCGGGCCTGGTGTACGTAAAATCCGGAATTTTTACCTGGCCGGGTGGGACTAGATGGTCCCGGGGTACCAGACGCCTGGGCCCGAGGGCCTGGGCTCGGATGACGGCCGGGCACCCCCATCCCCAGGTCGCGATCTCGGCGTTCCGAGTTCACCCCGCGTTCACCGCCACCGCCACCGCCGTCCACCTCGCCTCCCTACGTTCCGAGGTGTCCTCGACACCCGAACCCAGGAGAAACTGACGTGAACAGCACTTCTCTGCGCCGGATCGCCGTCCCGGCCGTCACCGCCCTCGCCATGGGCCTGACGCTGGCCGCCTGTGGCGACAAGGCCAGCGGGAGCGGCGCAGGCGGCAGCACCCTCAGCGGTGGCGGCGCGACGTCACAGGCGAACGCCGAGCAGGCGTGGCGCGCGAACTACCAGAAGGCCAACGGCGGCACCATCAACTACGAGGAGGTCGGCTCGGGCACCGGGATCACCAACTTCACCAGCAAGGCCTACTCGTTCGCCGGCACCGACGCCTACCTGACAGACGAGCAGCTGAGCGCCGCCACGGACGCCTGCGGTGCGGCCCCGATCGAGGTGCCGGCGTACATCAGCCCGATCGCCGTCGCCTTCAACCTGCCGGGCGTGGAGTCGTTGAAGCTCGACGCACGGACGGTCGCGGACATCTTCGCCGGCAAGATCACCACGTGGAACGACGCCGCGATCGCGTCCCAGAACTCCGGCGTCGACCTGCCCGGCACCACCATCGCGACGGTGCACCGCTCCGACGAGTCGGGCACCACGTTCAACTTCACCGACTACCTCAGCAAGGCCGGCGACGGGGCCTGGGCCGATGACGCGAGCACAGTGTGGCCGGCCGGCATCAAGAGCGGACAGGGTCTGGAGGGTACGTCGGGCGTCATCGGCGGCCTGGCCGACACCGAGGGCTCGATCGGCTACGCCGACGACTCTGCGGTCAAGGCCGCGGGCGGGCTCGGGGTCGTCTCGATCAAGGTCGGCAGACAGTACAACGCGCCGAGCGCCACCGGTGCGGCCAAGGTCCTCGCCGCCTCGCCGGCGGCCCAGGGGCGGCCGGACACCGACCTGGCGACCGACATCGACCGGACGGCGACGGCCAAGGGCGACTACCCGCTGATGCTGGTGTCCTACCTGCTCGCCTGCCAGAGCTACGACGACGCCTCGACCGCCCACATGGTCAAGGGCTACCTGACCTACGTGGTCTCGAGCGAGGGCCAGCAGGCCGCAGCCGATGCGGCCGGGTCGGCGCCCCTCGACGCCTCGCTGTCCGGCAAGGCCACGCAGATCATCTCCACGATCTCGTCGGGCAGCTGACGTGACGAGCCGGGTGCGACGGGGCGCCGTCGTACCCGGCTCGACTCCACCGGGACCTCAGGAGCACCTGTGACCACCACCGCCTCCTCGGAGCGCACCGAGCGTCGGCTCGAAGTCCGTCCGAGCCGCCGTGGTGACCGCGCGTTCGCGCGCCTCGTCGGCGCCGCCGCCCTGACGATCCTGTTCACGCTCGTCGCCGTCTTCGTGTTCCTCGCCGTCCAGGGCTGGGCCGGCATGACGTCGGGCAGCGCGACGTACGCGCCGTTCACGTCGTTCGTCGGCTACATCTGGCCGCTGATCGTGAGCACGCTCCTGGCCTCGGCGATCGCGCTGGTGGTGGCGGTCCCGTTCTCGGTAGGCGTCGCCCTGTTCATCTCCCACTACGCGCCCAGGCCGTTCGCAGCCGCCCTGGCCTACGTGATCGACCTGCTCGCGGCGGTGCCCTCGGTGGTCTTCGGGCTGTGGGGAGGTCGCTACCTGGCGACGTACCTCCAGCCGGCGCACATGTGGCTGCACGACCACCTGGGCTTCCTCCCGATCTTCGGGGAGCCCTCGCCCAACGGGCGCTCGCTGTTCACCGCCGGGATCGTGCTGGCGATCATGATCATGCCGATCATGACGGCCATCTCCCGTGAGGTGTTCATGCAGACGCCCCGCCTGCACGAGGAGGCAGCTCTCGCGCTGGGGGCGACCCGGTGGGAGATGGTGCGCTACGCGGTCCTTCCGCATGCTCGCTCCGGCATGGTGTCCGGGATGATGCTCGGCCTGGGCCGGGCCCTGGGCGAGACGATGGCGGTGGCGATGGTGCTCGCCACCACGCCCACGGTCACCCTCGACGTGATCGGCACGGCGAGCCCGGCGACGATCGCGGCGAACATCGCCTTGAACTACAAGGAGGCGACGCCGGAGCGTCAGTCGCTGCTGATCGCGACCGGGCTCGTGCTGTTCGTCGTGACCTTCCTGGTCAACTTCGCGGCCCGCTGGGTGGCCGGTCGCAGCGCCCGGAGGTTGGGCTCATGACGCTCACCTCCCAGCTGTCGCGTCCTTCACGGGGGTCGCGATGACGTCCGCACCCATGGTTCTCTCCCAGGCCAGGCTCCCTCGGTGGGCGCCGGCGCTGGTCGCCGTCGTGTCGCTCGCCCTGGCCGGGCTCCCGGCGTTGCTGTCGGGCTGGGGTCCGGTCAGGTGGGTGTTCGCGGCGGTCGCGGTGTTCCTGGTCGCGATGCCGCTGTGGTCGCGACTCGTCGAAGGCCGCCGCGCCGCCGTCGACCGGTTGGTCACCGGGCTGATCCATACGGCGTTCGGACTGGCCGTGACGCCGTTGGTCTGGCTGCTGTACGTCGTGGTCCGCAGCGGGGCTCCCGCGATCAACGGTGAGTTCCTCAGCGTCTCGATGCTCAACGTGATCGGCGCCGAGCAGGGCGGGATCTTCCACGCGTTGATCGGCACGTTGCTGATCACGCTGGCAGCCGCGGTCATCTCGGTCCCGATCGGGATCCTGACCGCCGTCTACCTCGTGGAGTACGGCGGCCGCTCACGCATCGCGCGGACCATCACGTTCCTCGTGGACGTGATGACCGGCATCCCGTCGATCGTGGCCGGACTGTTCGCCCTCGCCCTGCTCATGCTGCTGTTCGGACCCGCGTTCCGGGCGGGGATCGGCGGCTCGATCGCCCTGTCGCTTCTGATGATCCCGACGGTCGTGCGCTCCTCGGAGGAGATGATGCGCCTGGTGCCCGACGACCTGCGCGAGGCGTCGTACGCGCTCGGGGTCCCGAAGTGGCGCACGATCACCCGCGTCGTGCTGCCGACCTCCCTGGCCGGGCTCGTGACCGGGGTCGTCCTGGCGATCTCGCGCGTCATCGGCGAGACCGCGCCACTACTGGTCGTGGCCGGGGCGACGGACGGCGTCAACACGAACCTGTTCGACGGACGGATGACCACGCTGCCGGTCTTCATCTACTCCCAGTACGCCTCGTCGACCCCGGTCGGCTACCAGCGGGCGTGGGGCGGCGCGCTCGTGCTGATCGCGCTGGTGATGGTGCTGAACCTCGTCGCGCGCGTCATCGGCCGCATCTTCGCCCCCGCCCGGGGACGCTGAACGAGGCCGGAGGAAGGAACCATGGCCAAGAGCATCGACGTCTCGGACCTGCACATCTACTACGGGGACTTCCTCGCGGTGGAGGGGGTCAACCTGACCGTCAAGTCCAGGTCGGTGACGGCCTTCATCGGCCCGTCCGGCTGCGGGAAGTCGACCATGCTGCGGTCGCTGAACCGCATGCACGAGGTGATCCCGGGGGCCCGGGTGGAGGGGAAGATCGTCGTCGACGGCCAGTCCCTGTACGACCCCAGCGTCGACCCGGTCGCCGTACGCCGGCAGATCGGCATGGTCTTCCAGCGACCCAACCCCTTCCCGACGATGTCGATCTACGACAACGTGCTCGCCGGCAGCCGGTTGAACGCCAGGCGGCTGAAGAGGTCGGAGGCCGACGCGATCGTGGAGTCATCGCTGCGGCGCGCGAACCTCTGGAGCGAGGTCAAGGACCGGCTCGGCAGGCCGGGGATGGGCCTCTCGGGCGGTCAGCAGCAGCGGCTGTGCATCGCCCGCGCGATCGCGGTCGAGCCCGAGGTGCTGCTGATGGACGAGCCGTGCTCGGCGCTGGACCCGATCTCGACCTCGGCCATCGAGGACCTGATCCACGAGCTGAAGACCGAGTACACGATCGTGATCGTCACCCACAACATGCAGCAGGCCGCCCGGGTGAGCGACGACACGGCGTTCTTCAACCTCAAGGCGGCCGGGCAGCCCGGGCGCCTGGTGGAGTTCAACCCCACCCGCAAGATGTTCTCCACGCCCGACGAGCCCTCCACCGAGGCCTACATCTCCGGCCGCTTCGGCTGAGAGCGAGCAGGGGCGCGCCGGCGTCAGCCGAGGAAGGGGTGGAGGATCCCGAAGCAGACCGCCGCCGCGGCGCCGGCGGCGGGGAAGGTGAAGACCCAGGCACCGACGATCGAGCGAGCCATCCCCCACCGGACCGCGGAGACCCGGCGGGTGGCGCCGGAGCCCATGATCGCCGAGGTGATGATGTGGGTCGTCGAGACCGGTGCCTGCCAGAGAAACGCGGTGGCGTACAGCACCGACGCGCCGACCGACTCCGCGGCGAACGCGTGGGGCGGGTCGAGGTGGATGATCTTGCGCCCGAGCGTGCGCATGATGCGCCAGCCGCCGGAGTAGGTGCCCAGCGAGATCGCACCTGCCGCGGCCGCGATCACCCACAGGGGCAGGTCCTTGGTGTCGGGGTCGAGGTGGCCGCTGGTGATCAGGGCCAGGAAGATCACGCCCATCGTCTTCTGGGCGTCCTGGAGACCGTGGCCGAGGGCCATCGCCGACGCCGAGACCGTCTGGGCCAGGCGGAAGCCGCGGGTGACCCGGCCGGCGTTCCGGTTGCGGAAGAGCCACATGATCGCCAGCATCACCGCGAACGCCAGGGCGAAGCCGACCAGGGGTGAGACCACCATCGGGATGAGGACCTTCTCCACGATGGTGGTCCAGTGCACGGACGTGCCGGCCGCGAGGGCGGCACCGACGAGACCGCCGATGAGGGCGTGCGACGACGAGGACGGGAGTCCGAAGTACCACGTCGTGAGGTTCCAGATGATCGCGCCGAGCAGCCCGGCCAGGACCACGACGAGCCCCTCCCGCCCGCTGGGCGGCACGATCACGTCGGACACGGTGTGGGCGACCTTCTGCCCGAGGAAGGCGCCGACGAAGTTCATGACGGCCGCCAGGATGAGCGCCACCCGCGGGGTCAGGGCCCGGGTCGACACGGACGTGGCGATGGCGTTCGCCGCGTCGTGGAACCCGTTGGTGTAGTCGAAGGCAAGGGCCACGACCACGACCGTGATGACGATCGCGAGGTCCATGAGGGGTCAGGATTCCTTGACGGCGATCTGCTCGACGATGTTGGCGACCTTCTCGAAGGCGTCGATCGCTCCCTCGAGGGAGGTGATGATGTCCTTGAGCTTGAGCACCTCGATCGCCTTGAAGTCACCGCTGAAGAGCTTGGCGAGGGTACGCCGGTAGCTCTTGTCGCCGCTGTTCTCGAGCCGGTTGATCTCGATCCAGTACTCGTCGAGGCCGGTCATCGCCCGCAGCTTGGGCATGGCCTCGGCGGTGATCTCGGCGCAGCGCTGGATGATCTCGACCTGGTTGAGCACCTCGGCCGGGAAGTTCACGACCTCGTAGAGCAGGATCAGGTCGACGACCTCGTCCATGTCGTCCATCACGTCGTCGAGCCCGCTGGCCAGCGAGTAGATGTCCTCGCGGTCGAACGGGGTCACGAAGCTGCTGTTGACCCGCCGCACGATCGCGTGGGTGTTCTCGTCGCAGATGTGCTCGGCCTCGCGCATCCGCTTGGCGACCTCCTTGCGGTCGGCGCCGTCGGAGATCATCTCGGCGAGGAGACCGGCGCCGGTCACGAGGTGATCTGCCGAGATCGAGAACAGCTCGTAGAACGACGTATCGGTAGGACGTAGGCGCAACGCCACGACGTGCTCCTCAGGGGAGTGGAAGACCGAACGGGCGCCATGCTACGGGTGCCGGTGAGGACTGTCTCATCGGGTGCGACCGGTGTGGATCGACGGTCGGGGCCCGCTCATGAGGGGGCCCGGAACGGGGCCGAACTCAGCCGACGACGCGCGGACGACGTTGCCTCTCGATCAGCACCTCCTGCAGGTGATCGGTGCCGCCGTTGGGGGCCCACTCGCCGTCGGGCCCCAGCTCCCAGGCGTACGTCGTGTCGGCGAACGCGAGGTCGAGAAGCCCCGCGACCTGCTCGGCGTTCTCCTCGCTGGGGACCTGGACGAGCACCTCGACGCGCCGGTCGAGGTTGCGGTGCATCAGGTCGGCCGAGCCGATCCAGACACTGGGCGAGCCGCCGTTCTCGAACCAGTACACCCGGCTGTGCTCGAGGAACCGGCCGACGACGGACCGGACCGCGATGTTCTCCGACAGACCCGGGACCCCCGGGCGGATCGCGCAGATGCCGCGGACCAGCATCTCCACCGGGACGCCGGCCTGCGACGCGACGTAGAGGGCGTCGACCAGGCTCTCGTCGACCACCGAGTTGGCCTTGAACCGGATGCGAGCGGGCCGGCCGTTGCGGTGATGGTCGATCTCGCGATGGATCCGCTCGACCAGGCCGGTGCGGACCGAGTCGGGGGCGACGAGGAGACGTTCGTAGGTGGGGTTGCGCGAGTAGCCGCTGAGGTTGTTGAACAGGTGGGCGACGTCCTCGCCGATCACCTCGTTGGTGGTGATCAGGCCGAGGTCCTCGTAGAGGCGCGCGGTCTTGCCGTTGTAGTTGCCGGTGCCGATGTGGGTGTAGCGGCGGATGCCCTCCGGCTCGTCACGCACCACCATCGTCAGCTTGCAGTGGGTCTTCAGGCCGACCAGGCCGTAGACCACGTGGCAGCCCGCCTGCTCCAGCTTGCGGGCCCAGCGGATGTTGGCCTCCTCGTCGAAGCGGGCCTTGATCTCGACGATCACCAGCACCTGCTTGCCGGCCTCGGCCGCATCCACGAGCGCGTCGATGATCGGCGAGTCACCGTTGGTGCGGTAGAGCGTCTGCTTGATCGCCAGCACCTGCGGGTCGGCAGCGGCCTGCTCGAGGAAGCGCTGCACGGAAGTGGCGAACGAGTCGTACGGGTGGTGCAGCAGGACGTCGTACCGGCGGGTGGCCTTGAAGACGTCGACCGGCTTGGCCGACTCCACCTCGGCCAGCTGCGGGTGGGTGGTCGGCACGAACGCGGGGTACTTCAGGTCCTCGCGGTGGAGGTCGGCGATCGAGTGGAGCCCCACCAGGTCGAGCAGGCCGTCGACGCGGAACACCTCGTCCTCGGAGATGCCGAGCTCGTCGGTGAGCAGCTCCAGCACCTGGGGTGCGATGGACTCCTCCACCTCGAGCCGCACCGGCGGACCGAACCGCCGGCGCAGCAGCTCCTTCTCCAGCGCCTTGAGCAGGTTCTCCGCGTCGTCCTCCTCGACCTCGAGGTCCTCGTTGCGGGTCACCCGGAAGGTGAAGTGCTCCTGCACCTCCATGCCGGGGAAGAGCATGTCGAGGTGGGCTGCGATGACGTCCTCGAGCGGCACGAACCGGGTGTCGGACAGCTCGGCGACCCCGGGCTCGGT
>JAICHQ010000037.1 GCA_025924815.1 Nocardioides sp. | reverse complement strand
GATCCCGGACGGTTCCTACACCTGGGAGGACTACGCCGAGCACGACGGCGTCGACGCGCCGAGGCTGCACCGCCAGCGCATCACCGTCACCAAGGTGCCGGAGGACGGCGGCAAGCTGGTCATCGACTTCGACGGCACCGGGCCGCAGGCGAAGGGCCCGATCAACCACTGCGGCGACTACAGCGACGGCGTGTTCCTCAAGAAGTGGCTCGCACCCATCCTGCGCAACCTCGCCGACACCCCGGAGCGGATGGCCGAGCTCGACGTCAACGAGGGCGTCGTGCCGCTGATCGAGATGCGCTTCCCCGAGCCGGGTACCCTCCTCACCCCGGTCTTCCCGGCGCCGACCAACGCCCGCACGTTCGTGATCCTGCGCCTGCTCGGCGTGCTCGCCGGGGTGCTGGCCAAGGCCGCGGGCGGACGGATGCCGGCCGACCAGGAGACGATCCGCTACACCGGCGTGTACGGCGACGACCTCGAGGGCCGCCCGTACCTGATGCGCGAGGTGCTCGGCGGCGGCTCCGGCGGTCGCTACTACGCCGACGGCGAGGACACCATCCACGTCGTGCCCGACTCGCGGAACCTGCCCACGGAGTTCACCGAGGCCCGTTTCCCGTTCCGGGTCGAGGTCCTGTCACTGGCCGTGGACAGCGGGGGAGCCGGGCAGTTCCGCGGCGGGCTGGGCTACGAGAAGCACATCCGGATGCTCAAGGACGCCCACTTCATGTCGATCGCGGATCGCTCGATCCTGGCCTGCTGGGGGGTGAACGGGGGGAAGGCCGGTCGCTCGTTCCAGGTCACGATCGACCCGGGCGGCCCGGGTGAGCGCGAGGTCGACGCGCTCGCCGACGCCGAGCCGGTGCGGGCCGGCGAGGTCATCCGCATCCGCACGACCGGCGGTGGCGGCTGGGGCGACCCGCTCGCCCGCGACCCCGGGCTCGTGGTGCGCGACGTCGTGTGGCGCAAGGTCTCGCCCGAGGCGGCGCTCGCCGACTACGGCGTGGTGCTGACCGGGTCGCTCCGGACCGACGACCTCGGCCACGACGCGGCGGCGACCGCCGCCGAGCGCGAGCGGCGGGGTCGCGACAGCACGGATGGGCCGTTCTTCGACCGCGGCCCGGGCTATGCCCGCCTCGCCGGCGGCGCGACGTACGCCGAGGTCGACCTGCGGCCATGACTCCGGTGTCAAGGGTCCTTCCGCGCGTCCGGTGACCCGAGGGGACCAGAAGTCGAACCGAACGGACCGAACCCGGGCCGTGATCCGCGACGCCCGCCGGTTCTCGCGGCGAATCCGTGGTGCGGGTGCCACGATCCACGGGCCATCCACGCACACTCGGACACACGTGAGGGAGCTCCACGAGCAACGACAGCACGCCGTACGACGGCCGTCCGCTCGACCAGCCGGTCGACCGGCCCGCACCCCCGGCCTGGCCGAGCCAGCCGGGCTGCGCCGGACCTCCGCCGGGCTCGCCCTCGTGCTCGGTCTCCTCGTGACGATCGTGATGGTGTTCCTGACTCCCGGTGAGGCCGGCAAGCTCTACGAGCGCCGCGTACAGCGCGCTCCGGTCAGAGCCCTGACCGGGCCGTGGATCCTGCTGCCGCTGGCCGGCGCGACTGTGTGGTTCGTGAAGACCAACGGCGCGCTCAACGCCTACTGGCGCTCGCTCGGCGCTCGCTGACCCGGGGCCCGCAGGCGAGATGCCGGGACCCCCCGACACCCGGCATCTCGGGCGAGACGCCCGGCACTCGTCCGGACGCCCGCGCAGGCAGCGTAGGCGTTGATCCGTCACTTATCGCCCTCGTCGGTTGTGTGATGATCCGATCCGCGTTGTCATGGCTGTGGTCCACCTGCGGTCGAGGGTCGGTCGCTGTTCGGGAGAGGACATCGCCCATGGGGAGCTCCGCGTTCGCCGAGGCGTTCGCCGAGGCGCTGGCCGGACGCGGCGTCAGCCTGTCCTGGCTGCATCGACGCCTGGTCGAGCGCGGGCACCCGGTCAGCCCGGCCGCGCTGAGCTACTGGCGCTCGGGGCGGAGCCAGCCCGAGCGTGGCACGTCGCGGGACGCGCTGGTGGAGATCGAGCGCCTGCTTTGGGTGCCTCCCGGCACGCTCGTCTCCCGGCTCGGCCCCTCCCGGCGTCCCGGCCCGCGGCCCGCGGAGCGGACCCTGCGCGAGATGTTCACCGAGAACCCCGGCATGGAGCAGGCCCTGGCGACCCTCGGGTTCGAGGGGCTGTACGACGAGTTGATCGAGCAGGTGCGGCACATCACCGCCGACGTGGACGCCGAGGGGTGCATCGGGCAGACCCGGCTCCAGACGGTGATGCAGGCCCGCCGCGACGGCGCACGGCGTACGCCGGTGATCATCACGGCCGACGACCGGGGGCAGGTGCCGACGTTCGTGCCGATCGCCGGCTGCTCGATGGGCCGGATGACGGTGGGGCAGGGGGGCGTCCACGCCATCGAGCTGATCCTCGAACGCGCCTTGGCGAAGGGCGAGCTGCATCCCTACGAGCTCCTCGTCGACCTCGCGGCGCCCGACGACGACACCACGCTCGACCACTACGCCGCGCGCAGGCTCTCCGAGCTGATGCTCTGGGTGCGCTTCCACCCCGACCACCTGCCCGCCCACGTGGAGCGCTACGCGATCACCGGTGACCACGAGGAGAGCGAGAAGCTCGAGCTCGGCGACGGCACCAGCGCGATGGTCATGGCGCGTGGTTTCGGGCCGGGGATCCTCGGCATCCGCTGGGGCTGGTGAGCAGGACCTCCCGGCATTTCGACCGCCGGAGCACTACCGTCGCCCTGTGCGAGTGATGCTGGCGCTGGGTGGGAACGCGATGACCAACGCCGACGGCCGGGCGCGGGTCGAGGACCAGATCGCCGCGGCCGAGGTCGCGATGGCCGCGGTGGCCGAGCTCATCGCCCACGACGTCGAGGTCGTGATCACCCACGGCAACGGTCCGCAGGTCGGCAACCTGCTGGTCAAGAACGAGCTGGCCGCCGCGGTCGTACCGCCGGTGCCGCTGGACTGGTGCGGGGCGTCGACCCAGGCGACGCTCGGCTTCGTGCTGATGGACGCGCTCGACGCGGAGCTGGCCCGGCGGGGCGTCGACAAGCGCAGCGCCGCGGTCGTGACCCGCGCGCTGGTCGACCCGAACGACCCCGGCTTCGTGAAGCCGACGAAGCCGATCGGGCGGTTCCTGCCCGCCGACGAGGCGCGCCTGCTCGTCGACCACGGCGAGACCTGGGAGGACCGCGGGGAGAAGGGCTGGCGCCGCGTGGTCGCCTCGCCCGAGCCGCTCGACATCCTCGACGCGGCGGCGGTGCTCGAGCTGATCCGGGCGGGGTTCGTGGTCGTGGCCAACGGCGGCGGTGGGATTCCCGTCGTACGCCGTGAGGACGGGTCGCTGTCCGGCGTGGAGGCAGTGATCGACAAGGACCTCGGCGCCGCTCTGCTCGCGGTGCTGGTCGATGCCGACGTCCTGGTCGTGGCCACCGACGTGCCGCAGGCCGTCCTCCGCTACGGCACGCCGGGGGCCGAGCCGATCGGCCGGGTCACGCTCTCGCAGATGCAGGCGTACGCCGCGGAGGGGCACTTCGCCAGCGGCTCGATGGGGCCGAAGGTCGACGCGGTCTGCCGGTTCGTCCAGGGCACAGACCTCCCCGGCGTGATCACCAGCCTCGACCGGATCGTCGACGCCGTGGTCGAGGTGGGGTCGACAGGCACGGCCGTGGTGCCGGACTGAGGCGGATCTGATTGGATCGGTTTCATGCCGTCCGCCATCGAGGTCCGCAAGGTCCCCATCCACTCCGTGTCCGACGCGTCGGAGCTGACCGCGCTCATCGACGAGGGCGTGATCTCGGCCGACCGGGTGATCGCGGTCATCGGGAAGACCGAGGGCAACGGCGGCGTCAACGACTACACCCGGATCCTCGCCGACCGGGCCTTCCGCGAGGCGCTGGTGGACAAGGGGGCGGACCCCGAGGCCGTCAAGGAGATCCCGATCGTGTGGTCGGGCGGCACCGACGGCGTGATCAGCCCCCATGCCACGATCTTCGCCACGGTGCCCGACGAGGACGTCGTACCCTCCGACGAGCCGCGGCTGACCGTCGGCTTCGCGATGAGCGAGCCGCTGCTGCCCGAGGAGATCGGCCGGCGGGGGATGATCTCGAAGGTCGCCGCCGCCGTGAAGGTGGCGATGGAGCGCGCCGGCATCACCGACACCGCGGACGTCCACTACGTGCAGACCAAGACGCCGCTGCTGACGATCGACACCATCCAGGACGCCAAGAGCCGCGGCCACGACGTGTTCACCGAGGACACGCTGACCTCGATGGACGTCTCCAACGGCGGTACGGCGCTGGGCATCGCGGTCGCACTCGGCGAGATCGAGATGCCGGACGACGCGGACGTGCTCCGCGACCGCTCGCTGTACTCCGCGGTCGCCTCGTGCTCCTCGGGCGTCGAGCTCGACCGGGCGCAGGTCGTCGTCGTCGGCAACGCGCGCGGGGTCGGCGGCCGCTACCGGATCGGGCACGGCGTGATGACCGACGCGCTGGACGCCGACGGGATCTGGGACGCGATCCGCTCGGCCGGCCTCGACCTGCCCGAGCGCCCGCGCACCTCCGACCTCGACGGGCGGCTGGTCAACGTCTTCCTCAAGTGCGAGGCCTCTCAGGACGGTCACGTCCGCGGCCGCCGCAACGCGATGCTCGACGACTCCGACGTCCACTGGCACCGCCAGATCAAGGCCGCCGTCGGCGGCGTCACCGCCGCCGTCACCGGTGACCCCGCGGTGTTCGTCTCGGTCTCCGCCGCTCACCAGGGCCCCGACGGCGGCGGCCCCGTCGCCGCCATCGTCGACCTGGGGTAGGGATTGCCGGTTTCCCCGGACGTCCGGGGAAACCTGCACTGTGGAGGCGTTGCAACGCCTCCAAAGTGACGAGATTGCCTCCGACGCTGACCTCGTGGGCCCCATGAGGCTGACCCACGCTTCGCACTTCGGTCGGGTTCGTGCAGCTGGCTCACGCTTGTTTCCACAGGCGCCGCATCATTGCGAGCGAGGCAGGGCGAGGAAGGGCTAGTCCTGTCGCTCATGAATGCCATGGCAACCGTGTTCGAGACTCCCGTCATGCTTCGCTCCGAACTCCTGGCGTGCGGGCATTCCGATCGGGAGATCGCCGTACTCCTGCGGTTGGGTGTCCTCAGCCGGGTGCGTCATGGGGCGTACGTCGCGGCGGACGTCTGGTCGAGCGCCGATGCGGCTGAGAGGCACGCGCTCCGAGTGCGCGCCGTCGTGAGGCAGGCGAATGCCCGCGTCGTGGTGAGCCACGGCTCGGCGCTGCCCCTGTACGGCGCACCGACCTGGGGCGTGTCCCTGGACGACGTGAACGTGACCCGCCCGGACGCGCGAGGCGGAAGACGCGAGGCAGGCGTGCGTCAGCATCGGGGGCGACTGATGGACGAGGACGTGACGACGCGCCACGGTCTCTGCGTGACCTCGGGAACCAAGACGGCCCTGGACCTGACCAAGGTCGCCGGAACCGAGGCGAGTCTGTGCGCGATCAACTTCCTGCTGCGCACGGGCGAGACCACGGAGGCCGAGCTGTGGCAGCGCTACCGAACCATGGCGCACGATCCGTTCACGCTCAAGACCGACTTGGTCCTTCGTCTCGCCGACGGCAGGCACGAGTCGGTGGCGGAGGTCCGTACGGCGTTCATGCTCTTCCGCGGCGGCGTCCCCGCACCGGAGCCCCAGTACGAGCTGTGCGGTGCCCGGGGAGAGCTCTTGGCCCGCCTCGACTTCGCCTGGCCGGAGCTCGGGGTCTGGTTGGAGTTCGACGGCCGCGAGAAGTACGTCAAGTTCCTGCGCAAGGGCGAGACCGTCGTCGATACCGTCCTCCGGGAGAAGCAGCGCGAGTCCTTCATCGCGGAGACGACCGGGTGGCGCTGCATCCGGATCACCTGGGCCGACCTCCAGAAGCCTGAAGCCACAGTCGCGCGGATCCTCGCGTTCCTGCGTGTCGCACCAACCGTCCCTGCTTTCACATAGGGAACGGGTTCCTGTCACTTCGTAGCCATTGCAACGCCCCCTAAGTGCAGGTTTCCCCGGACGTCCGGGCAAACCTGCAGCCCCCGCCCCTGCGACACTGAGGGGATGAGCGAGTCGCGGCCGATCCACACGTGGCTGACAGACATGGACGGGGTGCTGGTCCACGAGGAGGACCCCATCCCGGGAGCGGCGGAGTTCATCGAGGCCCTGAAGGACAGCGGGCTGAAGTACCTGCTGCTCACCAACAACTCGATCTACACCCGCCGAGACCTGCGGGCCCGGCTCCTCGGGAGTGGGATCGACGTCCCCGAGGACCGGATCTTCACCTCGGCGCTGGCCACCGCCGACTTCCTCGACCAGCAGCGTCCCGGCGGTTCGGCGTACGTCGTGGGGGAGAGCGGGCTGATCACAGCCCTGCACGACATCGGCTACGTGATGACGGACCGCGACCCCGACTACGTCGTCCTCGGCGAGACCCGCACCTACTCCTTCGAGGCGATCACCAAGGCGATCCGGCTGATCGAGAGGGGCGCGCGCTTCATCGCCACCAACCCCGACGTCAGCGGCCCCAGCCACCAGGGCACACTGCCGGCCACCGGCAGCGTCGCCGCCCTGATCAGCACCGCCACCGGCCGCAAGCCCTACTTCGTAGGCAAGCCCAACCCGCTGATGATGCGCAGTGCGCTCAACCGGATCGAGGCGCACTCCGAGACCACCGTGATGGTCGGTGACCGGATGGACACCGACATCGTCAGCGGCCTCGAGGCGGGGCTGCGCACGATCTTCGTCGGCACCGGCTCGACCCGCCCCGACGACGTGCCGCGGTTCCCCTACAAGCCCACCAGGATCGTCGACTCCGTGGCCGACATCGTCGACCTCGTCGCCGAGTGGGCCTGAGCGCTGCCGGTCAGGTCCCCTCTCGGCCCAGCCACTTGCGGATCTCCTCGGAGTGCTGGCCCAGCGTCGGGGGCGCCACATGCGTCCGGCGACCGCCGGAGAAGGCGTTGTCGTCGAAGCGCAGCGGCGAGCCGGACAGCTCCAGCGGCCCGTACGCCGGGTGGTCGACCTCGAGCACCAATCCCTGTGACCGCACCTGGTCCCACGCGTACACGTCGTCCATCGACCGGACCTTCCCGGCCGGAACCCCGGCGGTCAGCAGGAGGTCCAGCCAGTGCTCGGCAGGCTCGGTCGCGAAGTGCGCCTCGATCGCTGCGATCAGGTCGTCGCGGTGGGCAACGCGGTCGCGGTTGGTGGCGAAGCCCGGGTCGTCGGGGTCGAGACCGACCGTCGCGGCGAACGTCCGCCACAACCCATCCGACCCGACCGCCACCTGCACCGGTGCCGAGGCGGTGGCGAACATCCCGTACGGCGCGATCGCCGGGTGGTGCGCGCCGGAGACGCCCGGCACCCGTCCCCCCTGCAGCCACGCCGTGCCCTGGAAGGCGTGCACCCCGACGACGCCTGCCAGCAGGGAGGTGCGCACGACGCGACCGCGCCCCGTCGCGTGCCGCTCGTGCAGCGCCGCGACGACGCCGTACGCCAGGTTCATCCCGGCCAGCAGGTCGGCGATCGGCACCCCGACCTTGGTCGGCTGCTCGATGCCGGTCACCGACATCAACCCGCCCTCGCCCTGCGCGATCTGGTCGTATCCGGGGCGGGTCGCCTCCGGCCCGTCGTGCCCGAAGCCGGTGATCGAGCCGATCACGAGCCGGGGGTTGAGCTCGTGGAGACGCGCGACGGTGAAGCCGAGCCGGCCGAGTGTGCCGGTGCGGAAGTTCTCCAGCAGCACGTCGGCGCGCCGTACCAGCGCTGCCAGCACCTCGGAGTCGGCCGGGTCCTTGAGGTCGAGGACGATCGACTCCTTGTTGCGGTTGGCCGACATGAAGTACGTCGAGTCCTCGGCGTGACCGCCGCCCTCCCCGGCCCACGGCGGGCCCCACGCGCGGGTGTCGTCGCCGGTGGCGCTCTCGACCTTGATCACCCGTGCGCCGAGGTCGCCCAGCATCATCGCCGCCTGCGGGCCGGCCAGGGCCCGGGTCAGGTCGACCACCAGGATGTCGGACAGGGGACCGGACGGCTCGCTCATGAGCGTCAACGTAGCCGCGGGCTGGGGTCCGGACCCCCGGGCCCGGTCGGGATCGTCGCCTCGACCTCGAACCGCGCGCGGTCGGCCCGGTAGACGTCCCGGGCGAACTCCACACAGCGGCCGGCCTCGTCGCGGCTGGTGCGGGTGAGCAGGATCCCCGGGGACGCCGACCGGACGCCGAGGCGGGCGCAGCTGGCGTCGTCGATGACGATCGACTCGATCGTGGCGGTCGCGGTGGCCGGGATGACGTCGTACTTGGCGCGGAGCAGGTCCCACAGGGACCCGTGGAGGTCCTCGGCCAGCATGCCCGGGGTGAGCTCGGCCGGGAAGGAGGTGGTCTCGATGGCGATGGGCTCGTCGTCGGCGTAGCGCAGCCGCTGGAGGGCGTGCACGGCGTCGTCGGCGGTCATCTCGAAGGCCTGTTGCGCCGAGACGGTCGGCGAGCGCCGCTCGGCCCACAGCACCACGGCCCCGGGGTCGCGTCCCATCCGGGTGATCTCGTCGGAGAAGCTGCCGATCCGGAACGGCACCCGAGGCTCGGCCACGAAGGTGCCGCGCGGAGGTCGCCGGTAGACGTAGCCCTCGCTCTCCAGCAGGGCGAGGGCGTGCCGCGCGGTCATCCGGCTCACGGCGTACTGCTCCCCGAGCTCACGCTCGGACGGGAGCAGCGTGTGGGGGGCGAGCGGATCGCCGAGGATGCGGTCGCGCAGCTCGCCGGCGATCCGGACGTACGACGACGGGCGCGCCGGGGAGCTGCCCGGTCCCGCTCCCCCGGTCATCACGCGGCCCTGCCCGCGGCGACGATCTCCGCTCTGATGGTGGTCATTTGCTTGACACGATAGCCCCGCCCGATATACCAAGTGGTCTAGGTCACTTGGTCTATACCGTAGGAGCCCCGATGCCCAAACCTTCCGCCGACGACGCCCAGGAACTCGCGAGGTTCGGGTACAAGCAGGAGCTGGAGCGCAGGACCGGGAAGTTCGCGTCGTTCGCGGTCGCATTCGCGTTCGTCTCGATCGCGACCGGCATCTTCACCACGTACGGAGCCGTGCTCAACAGCTCCGGTCCGGTCGGCATCTGGACCTGGCCGATCGCCACGATCGGCCAGCTGTCGGTCGCCTTCCTGCTCGGTGCCCTCGCGGCGCGCATCCCGGTCACCGGCTACCACTACCAGTGGTTCTCGCGCCTGGCGAACCCGGTGCTCGGCTGGATCCTGGGCTGGATCTCGTTCTCGTTCCTGGCCATCGTGGTGGTCGCGGTCGACTACACCGTCGCCTCGACCGTGTTCCCGGTCCTGTTCGACTTCAAGGGCACGGCCACGAACTGCTGGGCGGTCACGGCGCTGATCATCCTGGCGCAGGCGATCCTCATCGGGCGGTCGACGCGAGCGACCGAGGGCGTCAACAACACCGCGGTCAGCCTGGAGCTGATCGGGATGACCGCCCTGACCGTGCTGCTGTTCGTGGTGGCGGCGTTCCGTGGGCAGACCGACCTGTCCAACCTGACCAGCAAGGGCCTGGTCCCCGCCGACGGCTTCTGGAACTTCGGGGACCTGACCTCGGCCGGTCCGTGGATGCTCGGCTTCCTGCTCGGTGCCTTCACGATCGTCGGCTTCGAGTCGGCCGCCAACCTGGCCGAGGAGACCAACGATCCCGAGACCGTCGTCCCCCGGGCGATGTGGCAGGCCGTGGCCGCCTCCGGCGGGCTCGGCTTCCTGTTCATCGTGGCCGTCACCATCGCGATCAAGGACCCCGTCGCGCTGGCGCAGTCCGGGACGCCGATCGCCGACGTCATCCAGGCCACGCTCGGCAACGTGGTCAGCAAGCTGCTCCTGCTGCTCGTCAGCATCGCGATCTTCGCCTGCGGGCTGGTGATCATGCTCACCGGCGTCCGGCTGACCTGGGCGATGTCGCGCGACCAGCGGTTCCCGGGCTGGCAGGTCCTGCACAAGATCTCGCCCTCGTACCGGACCCCGGTCGCGGCGACGGTCTTCTTCATGGTGCTGGCCCAGGCGGTGCTGGCGATCTTCTCCCACGACCAGAACGTGCTGTTCACCCTGTTCGGGGCCGCCACCCTGCTGCCGGCGATCATGTATGCCAGCACCACCGCCCTCTACATCGTCAAGCGCAAGAGCCTCCCGGTCAGCGACAAGTTCAACCTCGGCGCCTGGGAGATGCCGCTGATGATCATCGCCGTGGTCTGGCTGGTCTTCGAGCTGTTGCTGTTCCGCGACTCGAGCTTCGCCGACGCCTGGAAGTACGTCGGCGTGATGATGGCGATCGGCGCCGTGTACCTCTGCTACCTGCTGATCAGTCGCGGGGTCCACGGCCTGGGCATGCCCGACATGCACTCGATCGACGCCGAGCTCGACGAGCTCGACGCCGGGTAGGCGATGACTGCGATTCTGGCGATCGACCAGGGTACGTCGGGAACGAAGGCCGTGGTCTCGGGCGAGGACGGCACGATCCTGGCCACCGCCGAGGAGACGGTGCGGCCCGACTACCTGCCCGGCGCCGGTGTCGAGGTGGACCCCGAGGCATTGTGGGACTCCGTGGTCGCGGCCGGACGGCGAGCGCTGGCCGATGCGGACACTTCCGTCTCGGCGGTGGCGCTGGCCAACCAGGGCGAGACCGTGCTCGCCTGGGACCGGGCCACCGGCCGTCCGCTGACCCGGGCCCTGGTCTGGCAGGACGGACGGTCGAAGACGGTCACCGACCGTCTCGCCGCGTCCGCCGAGGCGGTGGCCGAGCGGACCGGGCTGGTGCTGGACCCGTACTTCTCCGCCCCCAAGATGCGGTGGATCCGCGACGAGTGGACCACCGAGGGCGTCGTGACCACGACGGACGCCTGGCTGGTGCACCGCCTGTGCGGCGCCTTCGTCACCGACGCGTCGACGGCGAGCCGCTCGCTGGTCCTGGGGGTCGACGAGGTCGGCTGGGACGACACGCTGCTCGACCTCTTCGGGCTCGGCGGGGAGGATCTGCCGCGGATCGTCGCCTCCGACGAGCTGGTCGGCACCACGACCGTCTTCGGCCCCGAGCTCCCGGTGGCGGGTCTGATCGTGGACCAGCAGGCCGCGCTGCTGGCCCAGTCGTGCCTCGAGGCGGGCTCGGCCAAGTGCACCTACGGGACGGGCGCCTTCCTGCTCGCCAACGTGGGTCAGCAGGCGGTGCGCTCCACCACCGGCCTGACCACCTCGGTCGCCTGGACGCTGCGCGACCACACGGCGTACTGCCTCGACGGACAGGTGTACGCCGCGGCCTCGGCCGTGCGCTGGCTGGTCGACCTCGGCGTGCTCGAGCGGGCCAACGACGTCGACCTGGTGGCCGCCGACGACACGGGCGGCGTGCTCTGCGTCCCCTCGTTCGCGGGTGCCGCGGCGCCCTGGTGGCGCCCCGACGCGACCGCCTCGCTGACCGGGCTGACGCTGGGCAGCGGTCCCGGCCAGGTCGTGCGTGCCGTCCTGGAGGGCATCGCGGCCCAGGTGGCCGTGCTGATGCGCTCGGTCGAGGGTGACCTCGGGAGGTCGTTGAGCGTGCTGCGCGTCGACGGTGGGCTGACCCAGTCGCGGGTGCTGATGCAGGCACAGGCCGACCTGTCGCACACGCCGGTCGAGCTCTACCCCGGTGCCCACGCGACCGCTCTCGGAGCCGCTGCCGCAGCCCGGCTCGCGCTCGACCCGGAGCTCTCGCCGGCGGAGGCCGTGGGCGGATGGCAGCCGGAGCGGGTGTACGTCCCCGAGTGGTCGCGGGATCGCGCCGGCACGTTCCTCGCGGCCTGGACCGAGACGCTCGAGGCCGGGCTTCCCGACCGGGGTCGCGCATGACCTACGACGTCGCCGTCATCGGGGCCGGCATCGTCGGCTCGGCGATCGCCCGCGGCCTGGCCGGCAGCGAGCTCTCGGTGGCGCTGGTCGAGGCCCGCTCCGACGTGGGCGACGGCACCAGCAAGGCCAACACCGCCATCCTGCACACGGGCTTCGACGCGTCGCCGGGCACGCTGGAGTCACGGCTGGTCGCTCGCGGCTACCACCTGCTCGGCGAGTACGCCGAGGCGACCGGCATCCCGGTGGAGCGCACGGGGGCGGTCCTCGTGGCCTGGAACGACGAGGAGCTCGCCGTGCTCCCGGGGCTGAAGGAGAAGGCCGAGGCGAACGGCTACCACGCCTGCGCGATCGTCGACGCCGACGAGGTCTACGGCCTCGTGCCGGCGCTCGCGCCGGGGGCGCGCGGAGGGCTGCGGGTCCCCGGCGAGGCGATCATCTGCACCTGGACGACCAACCTGGCACTCGCCACCGACGCCCGGCGCCGGGGTGCCGCCCTGCTCACCGACCATCGGGTCGAGTCGGTCACGGTAGGAGACGGGTCCAGGGCCGCGGTCACAGAGGGGGCCACCGTCCTGCACACCACCCGGGGCGACATCGCCGCCACCTGGGTGGTCAACGCGGCAGGGCTGGGAGCCGATCAGCTCGACGCGGCCTTCGGACACCGGCGGTTCACGGTCACGCCGCGGCGGGGCGAGCTGTTCGTCTTCGACAAGCTGGCCAGGCCGATGGTGCCGTTGATCGTGCTCCCGGTGCCGTCGTCGCGGGGGAAGGGAGTCCTGGTGAGTCCGACGATCTACGGCAACGTGATGCTCGGTCCGACCGCGGAGGACCTGACCGACCGCACGGCCACCGGCACCTCCGAGGCCGGCTTCGAGTTCCTCTGGGAGAAGGGTCGGGCGCTGATGCCCCAGCTCCTGGAGGAGGAGGTCACCGCGTCGTACGCCGGGCTGCGCGCGGCCATCGACCGTCCCGACTACCTGGTCGACCTCGACCCGGACCAGCGGTACGTCCTGGTCGGTGGGATCCGCTCGACCGGCCTGACGTCGGGGATGGCGGTAGCCGAGCACGTCCTGGAGCTGCTCACCGAGGCGGGCCTGGACTGCTCCCCGCGCGCCGACCTGCCCCCGCCGCCGCGGATGCCCAACCTCGGCGAGGCCGGGATCCGGCCCTACCAGGACGACGCCCGGATCGCGGCGGACCCGGCGTACGGCACGGTGGTGTGCTTCTGCGAGCGGGTGACCGCAGGTGAGATCCGCGACGCCCTCGCCTCCAACCTCCCGCCGGCCGACCTCGACGGCCTGCGGCGCCGGACCCGGGCCATGAACGGCCGCTGCCAGGGGTTCTACTGCGGAGCCGCCGTGACCGCGTGCCTCGAGCAGGGGGCCGTCCCCGAGGAGGTGGCCGGCCGTGGCTGAGGACCGTCACGTCGCCGTGCTCGTCGTCGGTGGCGGCCCGTCCGGCCTGGCCTGTGCCGCCAGCCTGGCCGGCTCGTGCGAGGTGCTCGTTGTGGAGCGCGAGCAACGAGCCGGAGGCATCCCGCGACACAGCGACCACACCGGCTACGGGCTGCGCGACCGGCGTCGGCTGATGCGCGGCCCGGCGTACGCCGAGGCCTGGCGCACCGCCGCCCTCGACGCGGGGGCCGAGCTGCTCGAGGGCGCCATGGTGACCGGCTGGACCGGTGACCGCGAGGTCTCGGTGACGTCGCCGGCCGGTCGGTTCCGGGTCGGCGCGGACGCGGTCGTGCTGGCCACTGGCGTGCGGGAGCGACCACGTTCGGCCCGGCGGATCCCGGGCGACCGCCCGGACGGGGTGCTGACGACGGGCCAGCTGCAGAACCTGGT
The DNA here is from genome assembly GCA_025924815.1 of Nocardioides sp. Lineage (GTDB taxonomy): Bacteria > Actinomycetota > Actinomycetes > Propionibacteriales > Nocardioidaceae > Nocardioides. The sequence continues at coordinate 15,850 of JAICHQ010000037.1, read as the reverse complement.
CCACCTGCGCCACCACGAGGTCGGTCACGCCGCGGTCGTCGTCGGCGGGGAGCTGGTCAGCTGGTCGGCGGTGCTGACCCTGCGCGAGGCCGGGTGCCGCACGGTCGCCATGGTCACCCCCTATGCCAAGGCCGAGGCCTACGCCCTGTTCCGATGGGCCGGCCGGGCCGCGCTCCGGGTGCCCGTCGTCGGTCACAGCGACGTGGTCCGGATCGAGGGCCGCGTTCGGGTGCGCTCGGTCGTGGTCCGCGACCGGGCGACGGGAGCCGAGACGACCGTCGCGTGCGACACGGTGGTCACCACCGGCGACTGGATCCCCGACCACGAGCTGGCGCGGTCCCGCGGGCTCGAGCTAGACCCGGGCACGCGCGGGCCGGCGGTCGACGCCGCGCTGCGCACGGACGCCCCCGGGGTGTTCGCGGTGGGCAATCTGCTGCACCCCGCGGACACCGCCGACGTGGCGGCCCTGGACGGCGCCCATGTGGTGGCGGCGGTCCGCGACTGGTTGGACCGAGGAGGCACGCGTCGCGGGGTCCGGATCGCCGCCGAGCCGCCGCTGCGCTGGGTCTCGCCGCAGTACGTCGAGCCCGGCGGCGAACCGCCGGCGCGCGAGCGCCTGCTGAGCTGGACCGACACACTGGTCCGGCGCCCGGTGGTCGAGGCGCTCCAGGACGGCCGCGTCGTCGGCCGGTGCCGGACCTGGTGGCCGGCCGCGCCGGGCCGGGTGTTCCGCATCCCGTCCGGGATCCTCGACGACGTCGACGCGACGCGGGGCGAGGTCACGGTGCGCCTGCGGGCCTGACGACTGCGGGCGGGCCCGTCGGCGGCGAATGGTTGGGTAGGACCATGCCCGAGCACACCACGTACCGCCTCGTGGGCCGGGCTGCGGTGGACGGCGGGCTCGACGGAAGGCGGGTCGAGCTCGACGCCGACCAGCGGCGCGTCGTCGACCACGAGTCCGGACCGTTGTTGGTGCTGGCCGGCCCCGGCACCGGCAAGACCACCACGCTGGTCGAGGCCATCGCCGACCGCATCGAGCGCCGAGGTGCCGCCCCGCCCGAGGTCCTGGCGCTGACGTTCTCCCGCAAGGCCGCCGAGCAGCTCCGCGACCGGGTGACCGCCCGGCTCGGACGCACCACCGGAACGGCGATCTGCTCGACAGTCCACTCCTTCGCGTACGCCGTGATCCGGCGCTATGCGCCCCGTGAGCTCTACCGCGCGCCGCTGCGTCTGCTGTCGGCGCCCGAGCAGGACGTCGTCGTCCGTGAGCTCCTCCAGCGCCATCCCGAGTCCGTCGCCTGGCCGCCCGAGCTCGACCGCGCCCTGGAGACGCGCGGGTTCGCCCGCGAGGTGCAGATGGTCCTCGCGCGCGCCCGCGAGAAGGGAATGGAGAGCGAGGAGCTGGTCGCCCTGGGCGAGCGCGAGGGGCGGCCCGAGCTGGTGGCTGCCGGCCGGTTCCTGGCCGACTACCTCGACAACCTCGACGACCAGTCCGCCACCGACTACGCCGACCTGATCCGCCGCGCGGTGATCGAGGCGCAGGTCCACCGCGACGAGCTGCGCCGGCAGTTCCGGCACGTGTTCGTCGACGAGTACCAGGACACCGATCCCGGTCAGGTCGCCCTGCTCCGGGCGCTCGCGGGCGACGGCGGCGACCTTGTGGTCGTGGGTGACCCCCACCAGTCGATCTACGCCTTCCGCGGGGCCGAGGTGCGGGGGATCCTCGAGTTCCCCGCCGAGTTCCCCCGCAGCGACGGCGCCCACGCGCCGGTGGTGTCGTTGCGGACCACCCGGCGCTTCGGACCCCGCCTGCTGGTCGCCACGCAGCGCGTCGCCGGACGCATCGGCCTGCCCGGGACGATCGACGCCGAGGCGCGCGCGTCGTTCCTCTCGCCGGTCGCGCGGCCGGAGGGCGACGCGGGCCTGGTGTCCGTCCGCACCTACGACACCGAGCGAGCCGAGGCCGAGCACCTGGCCGACCTGCTGCGCCGTGCCCACCTCGAGGACGGCATCGGGTGGGACCGGATGGCCGTCCTGGTCCGCTCCGGCCGCACCAGCATCCCGCCGCTCCGCCGAGCCCTCGGCGCGGCGGGTGTGCCCGTCGAGGTGGCCCGCGACGAGCTGCCCCTGGCGCGGGACCCGTCGGTCCTGCCGCTGCTCGACGCGCTGACCGCCGCGGTCAACCTCGACCTCGACGACGAGGACGCCGTCGACCACGTCGACCCGGGCCGTGCGGAGTCGCTGTTGCTCGGACCGCTCGGCGGCCTCGACGCGGGCGACGTACGCCGGCTCTCGCGGCTGCTGCGCACGCGCGAGAAGGACGACGCCCGCGCGACCGGACGACTGCCCCTGACCTCGCGTGAGCTCGTGCGGCTGGCGGTGGTGCGCGACGGCTTCCTCGACGACGTCACCGGTCCGGAGGCCGTCGCCGCCCGCGCCCTGCACACGCTGCTGCGCCGGACCGCCGAGGACCTGGCGGCGGGCGGCACTGCCGAGGAGGCGCTGTGGCGGCTGTGGTCGGGCACGGACTGGCCGGCCCGGCTGCAGCGTGCGGTCGAGCTCGGCGGGGGAGCAGCCCGGCGCGCCCACCGCGACCTCGACTCCGTGGTCGCCCTGTTCGACGTGGCCGCCCGCGAGGCCGAGAAGCGCGACGCCGCTGCCGTGACCGGCCCCGGCGGCGTCCGCGACTTCCTCTCCCGGCTGGTCGCCCAGCAGATCCCCGCCGACACCCTCGCCGAGCAAGGCGTGCGGGGCGCAGCGGTCCGCCTCCTGACCGCCCACCGCTCCAAGGGCCTGGAGTGGGACCTCGTCGTCGTCGCCCAGGTGCAGCAGGACGGCTGGCCCGACCTGCGCCGCCGGTCGACGATGCTCCAGGCCGACCGGATCGGCCGGGGTGAGCTGGTGCCTCCGGCGACGGCGCGCGAGCTGCTCCAGGAGGAGCGCCGGCTGTTCTACGTCGCCTGCACCCGCGCCCGGTCACGTCTAGTCGTGACCGCGGTGGCCTCGGCGGAGGACGACGGCGAGCAGCCCTCACGCTTCCTGGCCGAGCTCGGCGTACCGATCGAGCAGGTCGAGGGCCGTCCGGCCCGCCCGCTCTCCCTCGCCGGACTGGTCAGCGACCTCCGGCACACGGTCGCCGACCCGGAGACCACTCCGTCCCTGCGGGCAGCGGCCGCGCGACGCCTGGCCCGGCTGGCCGGCGAGACGGTGGGCGCCCGGGCGCTGGTGCCGCAGGCCGACCCGAGCTCCTGGTGGGGCACGCGCGCGGTCACGCGCTCGGTGCAGCCGGTGCGCGACCCCGACCACCCGGTCCCGGTCTCGGCATCGATGCTCGAGCACGTCATGACCTGCCCGACCCAGTGGTTCCTGATGACCGAGGCCGGGGGCGCCGGGCCGGCCCACCAGTCGGCCAACATCGGCCAGCTGGTCCACGCCCTGGCCCAGCGGGTCGCCGCCGGCGAGGTCGCTCCCGACCTCGACGCGCTGATGGAGCGCGTCGACGAGGTCTGGGGGCGCCTCCACTTCCGCACGCCCTGGTCGGCCGCCCGCGAGCACGAGCGGATCGAGCTCGCTCTCACCCGGTTCCTCGACTGGCACGCGACCGACCCGCGCAAGCTCATCGACACCGAGGCGCGGTTCGAGACCGTGGTCCCGCTCGGCAGCGGCGAGCAGGTCACGCTCTTCGGCTACGCCGACCGGCTCGAGCTCGACGCCGACGGTCGCGTGGTCGTCGTCGACCTCAAGACCGCCAAGAGTGCTCCCAGCGGGCCGGCGGTGCAGCGACACGTCCAGCTCGGCGTCTACCAGTACGCCGTCGACCACGGGGCCGTCGACGAGCTCGCCGGAGGTGACGGGCCGGCCGTGTCCGGGGGCGCCGAGCTGGTCCAGCTCGGCCTCCCGGACGGCGACGACGCGGTCGTGCAGCAGCAGTCGGCGTACGACGACGACGATCCTGAGCGGGTCGTCCTGCGCGCCCAGCTGGAGCGGGCCGCCGCGCTGGTCCGCGGCGAGACCTTCCCCGCGGTGGCGGGCGACCACTGCCGCGACTGCGACTTCCGCTCGATCTGCCCCGTCCAGGGCGCGGGGTCGGTGACGAGCCGGTGAGCCCCCTCACCATCGAGACCGCTGAGGCCCTCGGGGCCCTGATGGGCTGGGACTTCGCGCCCAGTCCCGAGCAGTGGGAGGCGATCCGCGCCCCGCTCGCGCCGGCCGTCGTGGTCGCCGGGGCGGGGTCGGGCAAGACCACGTTGATGGCCGCGCGCGTGGTCTACCTCGTCGCCACCGGGCAGGTCCGTCCCGACCAGGTGCTCGGGCTGACCTTCACCACGAAGGCCGCAAGCCAGCTGCGGAGCAAGGTCCGCGAGGCGCTGCTCGCGGCCGGGCTGCTGCCGGGGCTGGACGACCAGCCCGGTGCCGACACCGACGACACCCTCGAGCCGACCGTGGCGACGTACAACGCCTATGCCGCGGGGCTGCTCACCGACCACGGGCTCCGGATCGGCCACGAGCCCGACACCCGGGTGCTCTCCGACGCCTCGCGCTACCAGCTCGGCGCGCGAGTGGTGGAGCGGCACACTGCCGAGGTGCGGTTCCTCACCGACCACCCGCCGACCGCGATCCAGAACCTGCTGGCGCTCGACGGTGCGATGAGCGAGCACCTGGTCTCGCCGGAGGAGGTGCTGGCGTTCGACAGTGAGGAGGAGCGGGCGTTCTTGCGGGCCTACGAGGAGGAACAGGCCGGCAAGGCCCGCAAGACCTACCTCGAGGCGCCGGCCAAGGCGATCAACGCCATCGAGCGCCGGCGCGAGCTGATGGACCTCGTCCGTGGCTACCGTCGACTCAAGAGCGAGCTCGGCCTGATGGACTTCTCCGACCAGATCGAGCTCGGCGCGCGGCTCGCCGTCGAGCAGCCCGAGGTGGGCGAGCTCGAGCGCGAGCGCTTCCGTGTGGTGCTCCTCGACGAGTACCAGGACACCTCGGTGGCGCAGGCGACGATGCTGTCCCGCCTGTTCGGCTCCGGCCACCCGGTCACCGCCGTCGGCGACCCGAACCAGGCGATCTACGGCTGGCGCGGTGCCTCGGTGTCCAACATCCTGCACTTCGCCGACACCTTCCCCGCGACGGGCGGCGAGCCCGTCCCGACCTACCCGCTGACCGTGAGCCGGCGCTCGGACCGCCGGATCCTCGAGGTCGCCAACGCGCTCGCCGAGCCCTTGCACACGGCGTACGCCGGACAGGTGGTGCGGCTCGCCGCGAAGCCCGACGCCGGTGAGGGCCAGGTGTCGACGCGCGTGCTGGAGACCCAGGCCGACGAGCTCACCTGGCTGGCCGACCGGATCGAGGCGACCCACGCCGGTGGTGCCCGGTGGTCCGACATCGGCGTGCTGACCCGCGACAACGCCCACGCCGCTGACGTGTTCGACGCGCTCACCGCGCGCGACGTGCCGGTCGAGATCGTCGGCCTCTCGGGTCTGATCCGGCTGCCCGAGGTGGCCGAGGTCGTCGCCACCCTGCACCTGATGAACGACGTCACGGCCAACGCGTCCCTGCTCACACTGCTGACCGGGCCGCGCTGGGCGATCGGTCCGCGGGACCTCCGACTGCTGGGCCGCCGCGCCGCGTCGCTGGCGGGCGCGAGTGCGCGCGAGGCCGGCTCGCTCGGCGACCAGCTGATCGCGATCGCCGACGGCATCGACCCGGCCGAGATCGCGGCGCTCGGCGACGCGCTCGACTCGCCCGGCGACGCGCCGTACTCACCCGAGGCGCTCGAGCGCTTCCGCCTGCTCGCGGCTGAGCTGCGGATGCTTCGGCGCAGCGTCGGCGAGCCGCTGCTCGACATCGTGCGCCGCATCATCGACACCTCCGGGGTCGACATCGAGCTGGCGTCGGCGGTGTCCCCGGCTGCGGCGGCCCGTCGTGACAACCTGGACCTCTTCGTCAAGGCGGTCGCGGAGTTCCAGGCCGTCGACGGCGACGTCACGCTGTCGGCCCTGCTGGCCTACCTCACCGCCGAGGACGACCAGGGCAACGGGCTCGATCTCGCGACGCCCACGGCTGCCGACTCGGTGAAGCTGCTCACCGTCCACCGGGCCAAGGGCCTGGAGTGGGACCATGTCTTCCTGGTCGGCGTGTGCGAGACGCGCTTCCCGTCCAACCGGTCGCGCACCCTCTGGACGTCGTCGCCGGCGGTGCTGCCGGCCCCGCTGCGCGGCGACGCGCGCGACCTGCCCCAGCTGGCCGGCCACGACAAGGCGGCGCTCGACGGCTATCGCCGCGACACCCGGGCGCACGACCAGGAGGAGGAGCTGCGTCTCGGATACGTGGCCTTCACCCGCGCTGCCCACCGCCTCGCGGTCACGTCGTACCTCTGGAGCCCGCGGCCGACGCCGTTCGGCCCCTCGCCGTACCAAGCCGTGGTGCGCGACCAGCTGGAGTCCTGGGGGGAGTCGCTCGAGCCCGGACACTGGCTCGACAAGCCGGCGAAGGGCGACTCCAACCCCTACGACCAAGTCGACCCCTCGCGCCCCTGGCCCGAGCCGGGCCCGGGACGCGAGGCGTCGCTACGGCTCGAGGCGGCGGGGGCCGTGAGTGCCGCCGATCCCGGAGCGCCCGACCACGACCTCGATGTCGTGGAGGCCGCCCGGGTCGCCGACTGGGACGTCGAGCTGGAGCGGCTCGTCGCCGAGGCGAGGGCCGATCGCGACCAGGTGGTCGACGTACCCCTCCCTGGATCGCTGTCGGCGACCGCGCTCGGTCGGCTGCGCAGCGACCCCGAGACGTTCGCCCGCGAGCTGGCCAGGCCGATGCCGCGACAGCCGTCGGCGGCGGCCCGCTTCGGCACCCGGTTCCATGCGTGGGTGGAGGCACGGTTCGGGCAGCAGGACCTGTTCGATCCCGAGGAGCTGCCGGGCCAGGCCGACGCCGGCATCGACTCCGACGAGGACCTCTCCGAGCTGATCGCCACCTTCGAGAACGGCCCCTTCGGTGACCGCCCGCCCCGGGCGGTCGAGGCGCCGTTCGCGCTCGTGCTGGCCGGTCAGGTGGTGCGCGGCCGGATCGATGCTGTCTACGCCGAGCCCGATGATCGCGACCACGACTTCCTGGTGGTCGACTGGAAGACCTCCCGCCGCGACGACGCCGACGTCCTGCAGCTGGCGCTCTACCGCCAGGCCTGGGCCGACCTCGCCGGGGTGCCTGTCGAGCGCGTCCGCGCGGCGTTCTACTTCGTCCGCTCCGGCCACCTCGTCGAGCCGGCCGATCTGCCCGGCCGGTCCGAGCTCGAGCGCCTGGTCCTGGGGTGTGGGTAGGCGGGGCTGGATGCAGGTTTCCCCGGACGTCAGGGGAAACCTGCACTTAGTAGCCGTTGCAACGCCTCCTAAGTGAGGGGAACGCCGCCGCGCTGTGAGCTGTGGGGCAGATGCGACAGAGGGCTCCGGTACGACGGCCGGTCCACAAGCTCAGCCCCCCACCGCCTCAGCCCACCGCCGCGGCCAGCGCGATCTCCACCATCTCACCGAACGTCTGCTCCCGCTCGGCGACGGTGGTCTCCTCGCCGGTGACGATGTGGTCGGACACGGTGCAGATCGCCAGCGCCCTCCGCCCGTGCTTGGCCGCCAGGGTGTAGAGCGCGCTGGCCTCCATCTCGACGGCGAGCACGCCGTAGTCCGCCATCCGGGCCGCGAGTTCCGGCCGCGCCGCGTAGAACGAGTCGATGGAGAACAGAAGCCCGACGTGCACGTCGGTGCCGCGCGCCTCGGCGGCGTCGACGGCGCCGCGGAGCAGCCCGAAGTCGGCGACCGGGGCGTAGTCGAGGCCCTCGAACGTGATCCTGTTCATCGCGGAGTCGGTACAAGCGCCGGAGCCGATCACGACGTCGCGGATCGCCAGCCGCTCGGTGAGCGCGCCGCACGAGCCGACCCGCACGACCGTCTGCACGTCGTACGCCGTGAACAGCTCGTGGGCGTAGATCGCCAGCGACGGCTGTCCCATCCCGGAGCCCTGCACCGAGACCGGACGGCCCTGCCAGGTGCCGGTGAAGCCCAGCATCCCGCGGACCTCGGTGTAGCAGCGGGCGTCGTCGAGGAACGTCTCGGCGATCCACCGCGCCCGCAACGGGTCGCCGGGCAGCAGGACGACGGGGGCGATCTCTCCCGACGAGGCGCCGAGGTGGGTGCTCACGACCGCGTCACCGGTCGAGCTCCTCGTCGCGACCGCGGGCCATCAGCGCCAGCGAGTAGAGGGGGCGGTCCTGCGTCTCGACGTACACCCGCCCGAGGTAGCTGCCGATCACACCCATCATCAGCAGCTGGATGCCGCCGAGCAGGAACATGCCGACGGTGATGAACGCCCAGCCGGGCACCGCCTTCTCCGGCTCGAACACGCGGACGTAGAGCACGAACATTGCCCCGAGGACGCTCAGCAGCGAGATCAGCATCCCCATCCGCGAGATCAGCCGGAGCGGGAAGGTCGAGAAGCCGAGGATGCCGTCGGCGGCCAGCTTCGCCATGGTGCGCAGCGGGTACGACGACGAGCCGGCGCGGCGGGGATCCCGGTCGAACGGCACCGCCTCCTGCCGGAACCCGACGTGCGCCACGATGCCGCGCAGGAAGCGGTCGTGCTCGCGGTAGCGGATCACCTCGGCCACCACCCGGCGGTCCATCAGCCTGAAGTCGCCGACGTTGCGCGGGATGTCGACGGAGGCCAGCCGGGTCAGCAGCCAGTAGAAGCCGTACGCCGTACCCCGCTTGAACGGCGAGTCCCGGCGGGTACGGCGCTGGGCATAGGCGACGTCGACCCCGGACTCCCAGCTCTCGATCAGCCGCAGGCTGACCTCCGGGGGATCCTGGAGGTCGGTGTCCATGATGATCACCGCGTCGCGTCCGGCGGCCGCATCGAGCCCGGCGGTGACCGCGATCTGATGGCCGAAGTTGCGCGCGAGGGAGATCACGGTGACCCGGTCGTCGGACGCCCGCAGGCCGAGGAGCAGATCGAGCGAGGCGTCGCGGCTGCCGTCGTCGACGTAGACGAACTCGAAGTCGAGGTCCGGTCGCTTGTCGGTCGCCGCGATGAGGGCGTCGTGGAACGCGCGCAGGCCGTCGGCCTCGTTGTGCACCGGCAGCACGTAGGCCAGCAGGCGGCGGGCGGGGGTCATCGGTCCGGTCTCCAACAGTGCTCGGGAGGCCCGACGATACTGCCCGGGGTCGGTCTCTCCCGGGTGAACGGCCTGTGTGTCCGGAATGCCTTCTCGAGCGGCCTGTCGCCCCGGGAGGCTCGGGGCCCGGCCGGACCAGGATCATCCTTGCGAAGGACTCCGGCGCGGCCCCTTCCGGCGCAAGATTGGCCAGCATCCGGGAAAGACCGGGGTGCAGCGTTTTGCCGACTCCATCGAGAGGAACCACATATGAGACATCGCCTGATCGCCGCCGGGGCCTCCTTGGGGCTGGCCCTGATGGGCACGCAGCTGGTGGCGCCGGCCGCCGACGCGGCCCAGCCCGTGGCCCGTGCTGCTGCCCCGACCATCACGGTGAAGGTGTCCGACAAAGCGATCAAGCTCAGCTCGAGCTCGATCCGGGCCGGCCTGGTCACGTTCAAGGCCGTCGACAAGAAGGCCAAGGGGGCTGCGGTCCTCCAGGTGCTCCGCCTCCACGCGGGGTACACGCTGCAGCAGCTGAGTGGCGACATCCCCAAGGCGTTCAACGGTGACACGACCGCGATCGCGACGGTCGACGACAACGTCGACTGGCTGGCCGGGGCGGAGGCACGAGCCACCAAGCCCGGCTGGTTCCAGGAGCGGCTGACCAAGGGCCAGTACGTGTTCATCGACCAGAACCAGCAGGCGCCGGTCTTCTCCATGCTCACGGTGACCGGCAAGGTGCACCAGCGCCAGCCGGTCGCGAGCCAGGGGAGGATCAACATCTTCACCTACGGGTTCGAGCCTCGGGGCGCGATTCGGAGCAAGGGCTGGGTCAAGGTCGACAACCGTTCCGACCAGCCCCACTTCATCGAGCTCCAGCGGGTCAAGAAGGGCACGACCCGTGCTCAGGTCCTGAAGTTCCTCAAGTCGGGTGGCAACAGCCAGCCGTCGTTCGCGTTGCGGGCCAGGGACAGCTTCGGCGTCATCTCGCCGAACCGGCGCGCAGCCTGGAAGCTGGACCTGCCGAAGGGTCGGTACGCCCTGATGTGCTTCTGGCCCGACCGGCTGTCCGGGATGCCGCACGCCTTCATGGGCATGGTCGACATGATGAACCTCAAGTGACGCACTGAGCCACACATCACCGCTGACGCCCGGGTCGGGATACGCCGACCCGGGCGTTAGCCTCGCGGGGTGAGCTACCCGCACGTGGCGCTGGCCGCCGACCCCCACGACCGGGTGGGCGTGCACCGGGGGGACGACGCCTGGTTGGAGTCGGCATGGCAGGACCCGGACACGCGGGTCCTGGTGGTCGCCGGCAACCGGGTGCGACCGGTCGACGGCACGGTTCCGTGGGTCCGCTCGGCGGAGGCTCCAGGCGAGGGGACGCGCGTGCTGCTCGGGGAGCGCGACGGCCGCGTCTGGTTCGCCCACGTCGTCGACGCCGACCACGGGAACGCCGACGGGGAGGGGTGGGTCGGGATACGCGACCTACTGCCCCATCTCGCCGCGGCCGGTGTGGAGCAGGCGTCACTCGTCTTCCACGCGATCGGCCTGGCCGAGTGGCTGCGCGCCACCCGCTTCTGCCCGCGCTGTGGCGGCCGGCTCGAGGTGCGGCTGGCCGGGCACGAGCTGGAGTGCACCGAGTGCCACGGACGCCAGTTCCCGCGCACCGACCCCGCGGTGATCATGGCCATCACCCACGGCGAGCCGGGGGCCGACGACGAGGAGCTGCTCCTTGGACGCCAGGACGTGTGGCCGGCCGGGCGCTACTCCACGCTGGCCGGCTTCCTGGAGCCGGGGGAGACCCTCGAGGACGCCGTACGCCGTGAGGTCGCCGAGGAGACCGGCGTGGTCGTGGGCGAGGTGACCTACTTCGGCAACCAGCCGTGGCCGCTCCCGGAGAGCCTGATGGTGGGCTTCCTGGGCCGCGCCCTCACACGCGAGATCCACGTCGACGGCGTCGAGATACAGGACGCCCGCTGGCTGACCCGGAGCGCGATGCGCGACGAGACCGCCGCCGGGACGCTCGTCCTTCCCGGCGGTGTCTCCATCAGCCGGTCCCTGGTCGAGCACTGGTACGGCGGCCCGCTGCCCGGGTCGTGGTAGCCGTTTCCGGGCGCGAGCGCTCAGGCCAGCGCGGCCAGCTTCTCCTTGACCTGGATCAGGGACGGGTTCGTCTGGGCGCTGCCGTCGGCGTACACCAGCGTGGGGACGGTCTGGTTGCCACCGTTGACGCTCTCGACCAGCGCAGCCGCCTCGGGGTGCTGCTCGATGTCGACGACCTCGAACGCGATGCCCTCGCGGTCCATCTGCCCCTTGAGGCGATGGCAGTAGCCGCACCACGGCGTGCTGTACATCGTGACCGAGCCACTCATCGGTAGGACTGTCCCTTCTCGCGTCTAGTGTTGATGTCATCTTCAACCATCGTCCTCCAGGAGTTGTTCCCGCGTGACCGGTGCCCCACACCCGATCTCGGACCTGCTCGACGCGCTCGACCCCGAGCAGCGCGAGGTCGCCGAGGCACTCCGTGGCCCGGTCCGGGTGCTCGCCGGCGCCGGCACCGGCAAGACCCGGGCCATCACCCACCGCATCGCGAACGGTGTGGCCCAGGGCATCTACGCCCCCACCGAGGTCCTCGCGGTGACGTTCACGACCCGCGCCGCGGGTGAGATGCGCGGGCGGCTCCACCGCCTCGGCGCTCCCGGGGTCCAGGCGCGCACGTTCCACAGCGCGGCGCTGCGCCAGCTGCGGTGGTTCTGGCCGACGACCTACGGCGGCGAGCTGCCGACCCTGACCGAGTCCAAGATCACCCTCGTCGCCGGTGCCGCCCGGCGGCTGCGGGTGCAGACCGACCAAGCGGTGCTGCGCGACCTCGCCTCCGAGATCGAGTGGGCCAAGGTCAGCAACGTCGGGCCCGACGACTATCCGCGGGTCGCCGAGCGGCGGGGGCGAGCGGTCGCGGGGCTCGACCACGAGACGGTGGGCCGCCTCTTCGGCGGCTACGAGGAGGTCAAGCGCTCCCAGGCACGCATGGACATGGAAGACGTCCTGCTGCTGACCGCGGGCATGCTCGCCGAGGAGGAGCGGGTGGCCGCGCAGGTGCGGGCGCAGTACCGATGGTTCGTCGTCGATGAGTTCCAGGACGTCTCGCCCCTGCAGTCGGCGCTGCTCGACCTGTGGCTCGGCGGCCGCGACGAGATCTGCGTCGTGGGTGACCCGGCGCAGACCATCTACTCCTTCGCCGGTGCCGACGCGGCTTACCTGCGCGACTTCCCGCGCAAGTTCCCCGGCACGACGTCGGTCGAGCTCTCGCGCAACTACCGCTCGTCACCGGAGGTCGTCTCGGCGGCCAACGCCGTGCTCGCGGGTTCCGCCTCGACCTCGGTGCGGTTGCGGGCCCAGCGCCCGAGTGGCGCCGCGGTGAGCTTCGCCCCGGCCGCCGACGAGGTGGCGGAGGCCGGCGCGGTCGCCGACGGCGTCGGCGCCCTGCTCCGCGACGGCGTGCCCGCGTCCGGGATCGCCGTGCTGTTCCGGATCAACGCCCAGTCCGAGGCGTTCGAGGAGGCCCTGGCCTCGCGTGGCCTGCCGTACGTCGTGCGCGGCGCGGCGCGCTTCTTCGAGCGGGCCGAGGTCAAGCAGGCGGTCGCCCTGCTCCGCGCCGCCGTACGCACCGACGACTCCTCGTCCCTGATCGACCTGGTGCGCGCCACGCTGGCCGGGCTGGGCTGGTCCTCGAAGGCACCCGCCACGCGCGGGCAGGCCCGCGACCGTTGGGAGTCGCTCCAGGCGCTGATGACCATGGCCGAGGAGGCGGCGACCTCGGGGGAGACCACCCCCGACGCGTTCCTCGCCGATCTCGACCGGCGGGCGGCCGAGCAGCACGCCCCCGCCGCCGGTGGCGTCACGCTGGCCACCCTGCACTCCGCCAAGGGCCTGGAGTGGGACGCGGTCTTCCTGGCCGGGATGCACGACGGCGCGATGCCGGTGAGCCATGCCACCACCGACGCGGAGATCGAGGAGGAGCGCCGGCTGCTCTACGTCGGCATGACACGCGCGCGCGAGCACCTCGCCCTCTCCTGGGCGGCCGCCCGCACGCCCGGCGGTCGCGGCAACCGACGGCCCTCGCGGTTCCTCGACGACCTGCTGCCGGCCTCGGCGCGCGCCGCCGGCGCCAGGCCGAAGCCCCGACGCGCAGCCCACTGCCGCGAGTGCGGGCGACCGCTCTCGACGGCGCCCGAGAAGAAGCGCGGGCGGTGCGGCGACTGCCCCGCGTCCTACGACGAGGAGCTGTTCGAGCGCCTGCGCGCCTGGCGCAAGGAGCGTGCCGACCAGGACAGCGTGCCGGCGTTCGTGGTGTTCACCGACGCCACGCTGCAGCTGATCGCCGAGCAGCGTCCGACCTCGCCGGCGGCGCTGCTGCGGATCAGTGGCGTCGGTCCGGCGAAGCTCGAGCGCTACGGCGACGGGCTCCTCGAGGTCGTCGGCTGACCGCCGGCCGGGGCGCCCGAGGGCCGGCATCCGGAAACTTTCGAAGATTTTCGCGAAAGACGCACAAAATGGTTTGCCGCTTACGACGACCCCCCGGTAGCGTTCCTCTCACGACGTAACCGACTGCGCATTCACGACCCGTGGCTGGGTCGGCGCCCAACGCACCGAAGGAGGTGGCCCCGTGATCAGCACCAAGTTCCAGAAGACGGCCCAGACGCCGTCCTTCGGCATGTCCGCGTATGGCCAGACCTCCGTCCGGGGTGCGGCCGGGGCGGCTGTCGGCGGCGCTTCGGTGTCGACGTGCGCCCGCGTTCGCCTCGTCGGCGACATGGGTCTCGCGACCATCGACGGCTTCCCGGGGACCAGTGCCTGGAGACCACCCTCCTGTTGACCACTCGACAGCGATGGCAGCCTCCAGGCCGCGGAACCCGATCACTGGGATCCGCGGCCTTTTTAGATTTCCTCAGCTTCATCCACGAGCGATCAGGTCAACCAAGGAGGTGACAGACATGACCATTACTGTTCTCGACCGCCGGGACGGGACCATCGATTCGCTGCCTGCGTCTCTCGGTGAGCTCCACGACACGGCCGACACGGTGCCCGACGAGCTGCTGCCCTGCCGAGTCAACGACTCGGAGCTGTGGTTCGCCGAGTCGCCGGCCGACGTCGAGTTCGCCAAGACGCTGTGCCAGGACTGCCCGGTCCGGGACCTCTGCCTCTCCGGTGCGCTGGAGCGGCGGGAGCCCTGGGGCGTCTGGGGCGGAGAGCTGTTCCTCCAAGGAGCCGTGATCCCCCGCAAGCGTCCGCGCGGGCGTCCGCGCAAGAGCGAGCAGGCCGCCTGACCGGCGTCCGGGCTCGTGCGACGGCCACTGTCTACGACAACGAAAGCAACTCCCTTGTTCAACTCAGACCAGAACGGAAAGACCATGATGAACAACCTCATGCACGAAGATCTGGCGCGCGCACAGATGTCCGCGCGCCTGGGAGAGGCGCAGCAGCTCCGACGTGGTCGCCAGCAGGCGGCGGCGCGTCGGCTGAGCCGCAAGGCCGAGCAGGCCGCGCGGCAGGCGCGTCTGGCCCTGGCCCGTGCCAACTGACGAACACCGCCTCGACCTGATCGCGAGTGTTCACAGGAGCCCGGTACGACACCGTCGTACCGGGCTCCTCTGCATCCTCGCGATGCCGGCGCGGACGGGAGGCGGAGCGCCTACCCTGGTCCGGTGAGGACCTGCGACCTCTGCGGGACGCAGGCCGAGGACGCGGACACGCTGTCGTGGACGACCTCGGTCGAGGGCGGCCGCCGGCGGACCTACTGCGACAGCTGCTCGCGCGAGCACCTGCGCGCGATCGAGGGCAAGCTCGACAGCGAGTGGTGGTGACCCGGTGTTCTAGCCCCAGGCGCAGCCGCAGTGGGGATGGCGCAGCCAGTCACGGCGGGTGACCTCGAGGTCGTCGCTCACCGTGACCGTCGCCGAGCGCAGGGCCGGGAGCCGACCGTCGAGGCGGCGTACGACGTCGCGCACCGCCCACGCGGCGGCGAGCTGCACGAGATTGTTGTCCGGCTCGGCGTGGGGCGCGGCTCGCAGCTCCTGGAGCTGGTGGAGCACGGTCGCGCGGCGCGGGTCGAGGTCGCCGAGGTGGGCGTCGACGCAGCGCAGGCAGGACGTGCGCCCCGGCTCGACGAAGGGCCCGATCCGGACCGAGGTGGGGAGCACGCTGAGCCAGAGGTGGCTGACGTCGTCGCGCATCAGAGCGTCCGAGGCGGCACGCGAGGGCTCGCCGACCGTCGCCACCAGCCGCACCGACGACTCGCTCGCCCGGGTCAGGCCGGCGGTCGCGCACGCCCGGGCGACGTGGTCGTGCAACGCGGCGTCGACGCTCAGGCTGACCGCGGGCCGCGGCGGGCCACCCCGGCGCCGCCAGGCGTCGACCACCCAGCCGTCGTCGACGAGGGCGTCGACGACGTCTCGCACCGCTGCGGGCGGTCGCCGATCCAGATGGGTGAGCGCGTCGTGCAGCCCGGGCCGATCGGCGAGGATCAGCCGGTCGGGCGGGTCGAGGCCGATCTGCAGGTGTCGGTCGTCACGGCGTACGACGTGCAGACCCGGCCGCAGCGCGGGCCGGGCGAGGTCGCTCCAGACGGTCGTGGGCATGGGCTCGACGGTGCCACAGCCGGTCGGCCGGCGCGCCGCCTCCTCCACAGACGGCAGACGGCGTCGGCCCCGAGGG
>JAICHQ010000036.1 GCA_025924815.1 Nocardioides sp. | reverse complement strand
GTCCACGTTGGGGTAGAGCTTGCGGGAGGTGAAGTACTCGTCCTCGAGCGCGATCTTCTCCAGCTCCATGGCGATCTCCAGGAGCGGGTTGACGCCGGTCACCTCGAAGACGTCCTCGCAGGCCTTCTTGATGATCGTGGCGCGGGGGTCGTAGTTCTTGTAGACGCGGTGGCCGAAGCCCATCAGCCGCTCGTCACCGTTCTTCACGCCGTTGATGAAGTCGGGGATGTTCTTCTTGTCCTTGACCCGGCGCAGCATCCGGAGCACGGCCTCGTTGGCGCCGCCGTGCAGCGGGCCGTAGAGGGCGCCGATGCCGCCGGCCACGGCCGAGTAAGGGTCGACCTGCGAGGAGCCGATCGAGCGTACGGCGTTGGTCGAGCAGTTCTGCTCGTGGTCGGCGTGCAGGATGAACAGCACGTCGAGCGCCTTGACCAGCCGCTCGTCGGCCGCGAACCGGTCCTCGCTCATCCGGAACAGCATGGACAGGAAGTTCGCGGCGTAGCCGAGCTCGTTGTCGGGGTAGACGATCGGCTTGCCCTGCGCGTGGCGGAAGGCCCACGCGCCGAGCGTGGGCATCTTCGCGATCATCCGCACGATCTGGAGCTTGCGGATCTCGTCGTCGTCGATGTGGCGGGCGTCGGGGTAGAACGTCGACAGCGCACCGACGGACGCCATCAGCATCCCCATCGGATGGGCGTCGTAGCGGAAGCCCTCCATGAACGTCTTGACGTTCTCGTGGACGAAGGTGTGGTAGGTGATGTCGTGGACCCAGGTGTAGTACTCGGACTCGGTCGGCAGCTCCCCGTGGACCAGCAGGTAGGCCACCTCGAGGAAGGTGGACTTCTCCGCCAGCTGCTCGATGGGGTAGCCGCGGTACTCCAGGATCCCGCGGTCGCCGTCGATGAACGTGACGCTGCTCTTGCACGACGCCGTGTTGACGAAGCCGGGGTCGTAGACCGCGAGGGGGGCGCCGCCGTCGTCCTTGATCCTGCCGAGGTCCGCGCCCTTGACCGTCCCGTTCTCGATCGGTACGTCGTACTCCTGGCCGGTACGGTTGTCGCGGACGGTGAGGGAGTCATTCACCCTGTCAACCTACTTCGGGGTCCTCCGGAGAGCGAATCCGGTTCGGGCCGGGGACCTCGTCTCCGCGAGCCGCTGAGGGGCCGCCGTGCGGTAGTGGGTCAGTTTGAGATCGGCCGCTCTTGACTATCGAGGAGCGCGTGAAATCATGGGTGCTATGCCTGACCGCTCACGCAAGCGCAGACCAGTCGACCTCAACTCGTTGGCCGCGTCCATCGTCGCCGACGCCACCGACGATAACCCCAGGCACGACGATGACGGCAAGGATCCGGCGGCCGTCTCTCTGGGGCGGCGTGGTGGCATGAAGGGGGGCAAGGCGCGAGCCGCGAAGCTCACGCCTGAGCAGCGTTCCGCCATTGCGCGGAAGGCAGCCGCCGCGCGCTGGGCCGACGCGCCGAAGCGCTAGATACTTGCCCGTGTAGGTAGGTCTGCGATACTTGCCCGAGTAGGAAGGGCAGGTGAGGTCATGGCGACCAAGGATGACGCAGCGGCCAGCGAGGCTGGCAGGAACCTCGCGCGCAAGGGTTCAGCGAAGGGTGGTCGGGCCCGCGCGAGCGTGCTCACACCAGAGGAGCGGTCGGACATCGCGCGCCAGGCGGTGCGGGCCCGCTGGGCCAAGGCTGGCAAACTCCGCGAACTCATCGAAGAGCCCGGGCCCAAGGGGCCTAAGGCAGACGAGGAGGACGAGATGCCCCACTCGCTCTTCCGTGGGGATCTGCACATTGGGGAAGCGACCATTGAGTGTCACGTCCTGAACGACCACCAGCGCGTGTTGACTCAGCGTGAAGTCGTGAAGGTTCTCTCTGGTGGTCGAGAGAGCGGCAATCTCACGCGATACCTCGATCGGAACCCGCTCTTCAATGAAGACATGTTTACCGGCAGGGCTATCCAATTCAGGATCCCCGGTACGCAGCAGATAGCGAACGGTTATGACGCCAAGTTTCTCGTTGATATCTGTGAGCTGTATATGGAGGCCCGCGCCCAAGGACTCCTGAGGGACAACCAACTGAAGCTCGCCAAGATGTCGGAGATAGTGGTGCGAGCATGCGCCAAGGTCGGAATCGACGCCCTCATCGACGAGGCCACTGGCTACCAGAAGGTGCGCGCCAAGCGCGCCTTGCAGATGAAGTTGCAAGCGTTCATCGCGGAGGACATGCAGGAGTGGGCCGTCATGTTCCCCGAGGAGTTTTGGTACGAGCTGGCTCGCCTGGAAGGAATCAGGTATTCAGCAAGGAATCGCCCGTTGCGCTGGGGCAAGTACGTGATGTTGTTCGTGTACGACGCGATCGACCCGGACATTGGACGCGAACTGCGCAAGAAGAACCCAAACCCACGTTTTAAGAGAAACCACCACCAATGGCTGAAGGAATTCGGTCGCGAAAAGGTCAACAACCAGATCCAGCAAGTCATCGCAATCATGAAGCTCTGTGACTCGATGGACGACTTCAAGCAGAAGTTCAGTCGCGTATTCAATCGCAACCACCAGTTCAGCCTCTTCGAAGACTGACCAAATGCTTGACCGTCTTCGTAAAGCTTGCCCGGGCCCGGTTGACTATGCCTGACCGGTCAAGCATAATAGTCAGTATGGCAAACAGGTTGAGCACAGCGAAGCGGGCGCAGATCGTCGGCTGCCTCGTCGAGGGCATGTCCATCCGCGCCACGGTGCGCGTGACGGGGGCGAGCAAGAACACGATCACCAAGCTCCTGGTCGACCTCGGCGATGCCTGCTCCTACGCCGCGAACGCACTGCTCGTCGACCTCGACTGCGCCCGCGTCCAGTGCGACGAAATCTGGTCGTTCTGCTACTCCAAGGCCAAGAACACCCCGGAGGACAAGAAGGGGGTCTTCGGCTACGGCGACGTGTGGACCTGGACCGCCATCGACGCTGACACCAAGCTCGTTCCGTCGTGGTTCGTGGGCGACCGCTCTGCCGACTCGGCCAAGATGCTCATCGACGACCTTGCGTTCCGCGTGAACCGCCGCATGCAGTTGACCACGGATGGCAACAACACCTACCTCGCTGCGGTCGAAGGCCGCCTCGGAGGCGATGTCGACTACGCCATGCTCATCAAGCTCTACGGCGAGACGGTCGGCAACGCTCAAGAGGTCCGGTACAGCCCCGGCGAGTGCATCGGTATCGAGAAGCGCCGGATCAACGGGCACCCGGACGAGGCCCACATCAGCACCAGCTACGTGGAGCGCCAGAACCTCACCATGCGGATGAGCATGCGGCGGTTCACGCGGCTGACCAACGGGTTCTCCAAGAAGGTCGAGAACCTGACCGCCGCCGTGTCGCTGCACTTCGTCTACTACAACTTCGCACGGCCTCACCAGACCCTCACCAAGCGCAACGGCGGTCGCCCGATGACTCCCGCCATGGCGGCGGGGAAGTCCAACCACGTCTGGACTCTTGAAGAGATCGTGAGGCTGCTCGATGGGACGCTGCCGGACTGAGGCGAACACGTATTTCATGCATGTATTTCGCGCTGTAATTCACGAACGCCTTGTACCTTGGTATTCATGGGGACTGACTACGCGCATGAGTACGACTCCCGGTTCGCGGAGGATGTGGTCCCGGAACTTGAGTCCCTCGGTGTCCGAGTCGACTCGCTGAGGCGACACGGGCCCGATGACGCGCTCGACGTGCGGCTCGTCCTACCGAACCACGAACGCGCCATCCGCGAGAAGGCGCTCGGGATGCTGGACGCCTTCGAGGAGGCCAACGGCTTCCTCGTGACGGTTTCACCCGCGCTCTTGTTCGCCGAAGACCTCGCTGACGCCTAGTGCCATCCGCGAACAAGCATCTCCGCAACGCGGAGAGGCACCTCCGCGCCTCTGAGGCCATGCGGAAAGACGACCAGACGCGGAGCTGGGCGGCAGTCGCCCTCTTCTACTCGGCCCACCAACTCGTTCACTCGGTCCTCGACGGCGAAACCTTTGCCGGCCACCTGCGGCACCCCCAGCAGCACTCAGGACCCCAGGGCACGAGCGGGCTAGTCGCGAGGTTCTACAGACACATCGCCATCCACTACAAGTCCCTCTTCGGGACCGGGGAAGCTGTTCGATACTCGGGCCAACTTGTGACCCAACCGGTGTACGACGAGTTGATCAACAGCGACTACGAACCGATTCGACAGTGGGCCGCTCACAAGCTCACCGAGCGAGGCCGCACGTCGCTCCCCGCCTTCTTGGAGTGACCTGATTCAACCTGACCCACTACCCGCCGTGCTCGCAATTATGTGCCCGGCCGGGACGACCGGTAGATTGTGCGGTCGCGACTCCTGCCGTGCCCCGACTACGTCGGTCGAGGTGCAGACCCGGACGCCCCGTCTGATTCCGAGGCGGTGAGCCGGGCAGTGTTCGTCAGAGGCCGCGGCACGACCCCCGGCGGGCGACCGCCCGCCGGACCCACGGACAAAGTAAGGCAGACGCACGTGCGTACGTACAGCCCGAAGCCCGGCGACGTCCAGCGCGAGTGGCACGTCATCGACGCCACCGACATCGTCCTCGGCAAGCTCGCGGTCCAGGCCGCCAACCTCCTGCGCGGCAAGCACAAGCCGACCTTCGCCCCGCACATGGACATGGGTGACTTCGTCATCGTCGTCAATGCGGACAAGGTCGCGCTGACCGGCGACAAGCTCAACTCCAAGCTCCTCTACCGCCACTCCGGCTACCCGGGCGGCCTGACCGCCACGCCGCTGGGCAAGCAGCTGGAGAAGGACGCCCGCAAGGTCATCGAGGGCGCCGTGTGGGGGATGCTGCCGAAGAACAAGCTCGGCCGCCAGGTGCTCAAGAAGCTCAAGGTGTACGCCGGCCCCACCCACCCGCACCAGGCCCAGCAGGCCAAGCCGTTCGAGATCACGCAGGTCTCCCAGTGACTAGCGAAGGAACTTCCGTGGCTGACGACACCACCACCGCCGACGACACCACGACCGAGGTCGAGACCTTCACCGCCGACGAGCAGGGCGTGACCTACACGTCCGAGAGCGCAGCGGCCGCCGACCCGGCGCGCCCGGCCACCATCGCGCCGGCCGCCGCCACCGGGCGCCGCAAGGAGGCCGTCGCGCGCGTGCGCATCCTCCCGGGCACCGGCGTGTGGACCATCAACGGTCGGCCCCTCGACTCCTACTTCCCCAACAAGCTTCACCAGCAGGTCGTCAACGAGCCCTTCGCGGCGCTCCAGCTCGACGGCCGCTTCGACGTCATCGCGCGGATCCACGGCGGCGGCATCACCGGCCAGGCCGGTGCCCTGCGGCTGGGGGTGGCGCGGGCCCTGAACGCGATCGATGTCGAGGCCAACCGCCCGACGCTGAAGAAGGCCGGCCTGCTGACCCGCGACGCGCGCGTCATCGAGCGCAAGAAGGCCGGTCTGAAGAAGGCCCGCAAGGCTCCGCAGTTCAGCAAGCGCTGACCTCGCGAGGAGTCGGCTCATGACGGGTCGCATCTTCGGCACCGACGGGGTCCGCGGGCTGGCCAACGGTGCGATCACCGCCGAGCTCGCGGTCGACCTCGGGGCCGCGGCGGCGCGGGTGCTCGTCGACCTGGGCGGCTTCACCGGGCAGCGCCCGGTGGCGGTCGTCGGCCGCGACACCCGCATCTCGGGGCAGTTCCTCGAGCATGCGGTGGTCGCCGGGCTGGCCTCGGCAGGGGTCGACGTGATCCGGCTGCGGGTGTTGCCGACTCCTGGTGTCGCCTACCTGACCGACGCGCTGGGCGCCGACGTGGGCGTGGTGATCAGTGCCTCCCACAACCCGATGCCCGACAACGGGATCAAGTTCCTGGCCCGGGGCGGAGTCAAGCTCGACGACGCGCTGGAGCGCGAGATCGAGGCGCTGGTCGGCCGGCCGTGGGACCGGCCGCTGGGCGGCGACGTCGGCCGGGTGACGCCGTACGCCCGCTCGGTCGAGGAGTACGCCGACCACCTCCTGCGCACCGTCGAGACCTCCCTGGCCGGCCTCAAGGTGGTCCTGGACTGCGCGAACGGCGCCGCGTCGGTGGTCGGGCCCCACACCCTGCGGGCGGCGGGCGCCGACGCGTTCTCGATCAACGACGACCCCGACGGCCTCAACATCAACCAGCGGTGCGGGTCGACCCACCTCGAGGCCGTGCGCGACGCCGTCCTGGCACGCGGTGCCGACGTCGGCTTCGCCTGGGACGGCGACGCCGACCGTTGCCTGGCCGTCGACCATGCCGGCAACATCGTGGACGGCGACCGGCTGATGGCGATCCTGGCCCTCGACCTACACGAGCGCGGGCGGCTCGTGTCCGAGACCGTCGTCGCGACGGTGATGAGCAATCTCGGCTTCGTCCAGGCCATGGGCCGCCACGGGATCGGCGTCCACCAGACCGCGGTCGGCGACCGCTACGTGCTCGAGGCCATGCGCGCGGGCGGGTTCAACCTGGGCGGCGAGCAGTCGGGCCACATCATCATGAGCGACCACGCCACCACCGGCGACGGCATCCTGACCGCCCTGCAGGTCCTGCAGCGGATGAGCCTCACCGGCTCCTCGCTGCGCGATCTCGCCTCCGTGGTCACCGCGCTGCCGCAGGTGCTGGTCAACGTCCCCAACGTCGACCGCGACCGCACCGACGACCCGGAGCTGGTCGCCGCCGTGGCCGTCGAGCAGGACAAGCTCGGCGAGACCGGCCGGGTGCTGCTCCGGCCCTCGGGCACCGAGCCCCTCGTGCGGGTGATGGTCGAGGCCGCCTCGCCCGAGGAGGCGACCGCCGTCGCGGAGCGCCTCGCCGACGTCGTACGCCGGCGCCTCAGCCTCTGACCGGGCGATCGTCGCTCAGAGCTTGCGGAGCCGCACGTAGCGCACCGAGTGGTCGCGGTCCTTGCGGAGCACCAGGGTGGCGCGGGAGCGGGTGGGCAGGATGTTCTGCTCGAGGTTGGGCCCGTTGATGGTGTCCCAGATGTCCAGTGCCGTGGTGCCCGCCTCGTCGGGCGACAGGTCGGCGTACCTCCGGAAGTACGACGCAGGATCGGCGAAGGCGGTCTCCCGCAGGCGCTGGAAGCGCTCGACGTACCAGGACCGGATGTCGCCGGTGGCGGCGTCGACGTAGATGCCGAAGTCGAAGAAGTCGCTCAGCGCGAGCCCGGAGCGACCCTCGTCGGTGGCGCGGGCGGGCTGGAGGACGTTGAGTCCCTCCAGGATCACGATGTCGGGGTGGCGGACCACGACCTTCTGGTCGGGCACCACGTCGTAGACCAGGTGGGAGTACGTCGGGGCCTCGACCTCCTCCTTGCCCGACTTGATGTCCACGACGAACCGCAGCAGGGCGCGCCGGTCGTAGCTCTCCGGGAACCCCTTGCGCTGCAGCAGTCCCCGGCGCTCGAGCTCGGCGTTGGGGTGGAGGAACCCGTCGGTGGTGACCAGGGCGACCTTCGGGTGCTGGTCGCCGTGGGTCAGCAGCTGCTGGAGGACGCGCGCGGTGGTCGACTTGCCGACCGCGACCGACCCGGCCAGCCCGATCACGAACGGCGTGCGCGGCGGTTGTGGCTGGTGGAGGAACTGCTCCTGCCGACGATGCAGGAGCCGCGCCGCGTCGACGCGGAGGCTGAGGAGACGGGAGAGCGGCAGGTAGACCTGCTGCACCTCGTCGAGGTCCAGGTGCTCGCCGAGGCCTCGGAAGCGCACGATCTCATCGGCCGTGAGCGGCTGCTCGATGTGCGACCCCAGTGCTGCCCACGCGTCGCGGTCGAGCTCGACGTACGGCGACGGGGCGACGCCGTTCCCGCCACGGGGCGCTCCGGAGGGCATGGCGGGCATTGTGGCAGCCGGGTCGGGTCCTCCGGAGATGGAGGGCCGCACGGGCGTCCGCCGATAGGATGCGACCCATGTGCGGCATCGTGGGATACGTCGGGGAGAAGCAGGCCCAGGACGTCGTCATCGAGGGGCTCCGGCGCCTGGAGTACCGCGGCTACGACTCCGCCGGGATCGCACTGGTCGTCGACGGGCCCATCGCCTGGGCGAAGAAGGCCGGCAAGCTCGCCAACCTCGAGAAGGAGCTGGCCGAGTCGCCGCTGCCCGGGTCGACCACCGGCATCGGGCACACCCGGTGGGCCACCCACGGAGCCCCCAACGACGTCAACGCCCACCCGCACCTGGGAGGGCACCACCGCGTCGCTCTGGTGCACAACGGGATCATCGAGAACTTCGCCGAGCTCCGTGCGGAGATCGAGGCGGCCGGCGACGAGCTGAGGTCGGAGACCGACACCGAGATCGCCGCCCACCTGATCGAGAGGGCGCTGGCCGAGGGCGGCACCCTGACCGAGGCGATGCAGCAGGTCTGCGCGCGCCTCGAGGGCGCGTTCACGCTGGTGGCCATCGACGCCGAGGACCCGTCACGGGTGGTCGCCGCTCGACGCAGCTCGCCGCTGGTGGTCGGGCTCGGTGACGGCGAGAACTTCCTCGGCTCCGACGTGGCGGCGTTCATCCAGCACACCCGCGAGGCCCTGGAGCTCGGGCAGGACCAGATCGTGACGATCACCCGCGACGACGTCTCGGTGACCGACTTCGACGGCCGTCCGGTCGAGGGCACCCGCTACCACGTCGACTGGGACCTCTCGGCGGCCGAGAAGGACGGCTACGACTGGTTCATGCGCAAGGAGATCTTCGAGCAGCCCCGGGCGATCGGCGACGCGCTGCTCGGTCGCCACGACCCGGCCGGGAGGCTGCAGCTCGACGAGGGACGGATCTCCGACGACGAGCTGCGCGAGGTCGACAAGATCATCATCGTCGCGTGCGGGACGGCGTTCTACGCCGGACTCGTGGCCAAGTACGCGATCGAGCACTGGACCCGCATCCCCTGCGAGGTCGAGCTGGCCCACGAGTTCCGCTACCGCGACCCGATCCTCACCCGCTCGACGCTGGTCGTCGCGATCAGCCAGTCCGGCGAGACCGCCGACACGCTGATGGCGATCCGGCACGCGCGCACCCAGCGCGCGAAGGTGCTTGCGATCTGCAACACCAACGGCTCGACGATCCCGCGCGAGTCCGACGCGGTGCTCTACACCCACGCCGGGCCCGAGATCGGCGTCGCGTCGACCAAGGGCTTCATGACGCAGATGATCGCGGCCTACCTCCTCGGGCTGTACCTCGCGCAGGTCCGCGGCACGTCGTACGCCGACGAGATCGCCCGGGTGGTGACCGAGCTGGGCGACATGCCGGGGCACGTGCAGCGGATCCTCGACGGCTCCGACGACCTGTACGCGCTGGCCGAGGAGCTCCAGCAGGCGCGGGTGGTGCTGTTCCTCGGGCGGCACGTCGGCTACCCGATCGCGCTCGAAGGGGCCTTGAAGCTCAAGGAGCTGGCCTATCTGCACGCCGAGGGCTTCGCCGCCGGCGAGCTCAAGCACGGGCCGATCGCGCTGATCGAGCCGGGGCTGCCGGTGTTCTGCGTGGTGCCGCCGCGGGGGCGCGACCAGCTCCACGAGAAGATGGTCAGCGCGATCCAGGAGATCCGGGCGCGAGGGGCGCGAACGATCGTGATGGTCGAGGACGACGACACCGGCATCGAGGAGTTCGCGGACACGATCATCCGGCTGCCGAGGGTCTCGACCCTCCTGCAACCGGTGCTCGCCGTCGTGCCGCTGCAGCTGTTCGCGTGCGAGCTGGCCACGAGGCTGGGCCACGACGTCGACCAGCCCCGCAACCTGGCCAAGTCCGTCACGGTCGAGTAGGACTCGCCCTCCTCGTGACGATCGTGGGCGTCGGCATCGACGTGGTCGACGTCTCGCGCTTCGACCAGGCGCTCCGGCGCACGCCGGGGATGGTGGAGCGACTCTTCACCCCCGCCGAGGCGACGCGGCCCCTGGCCTCGCTGGCCGCGCGCTTCGCCGCCAAGGAGGCGCTGGCGAAGGCGCTCGGCGCCCCCGGCAACCTCGAGTGGCACGACGCCGAGGTGGTCTCGGAGGAGTCGGGACGGCCGCTGTTCGAGCTGACCGGCACCGTCGCCGCCCGGGCCGCCGAGCTCGGCGCCGCCTCGGTCCACCTCTCCCTCTCCCACGACGCCGGGATCGCCTCGGCCGTGGTGGTGCTCGAGTCCTGAGCCCGAGTCAGGCCGCGCGGAACGTTCAGAGCGATCAGGTCGCCGTCCACGTCCTCCGCCGCGTGCCGCAGCTCGAACGATGTGCACCGGACGACCGCCCGCCGTCCGGTCGTCAGAGAGCGGGCACGCTTGATGTCGGCACGCCACCCCAGAACGTCGACGTGGAGTCCACCGTCGACCTCGAGGATCGAGATCCTTCCGTCGTGGAGATCCCACTCGCAGTCGTACGACCCCACCACGCCGTCATCTACGCTCGAGTCATGAGGTCGGCGCACACGGTCGAGCAGGTGCGGGCGGCCGAGGAGGCGCGTCTGGCGACGGTTCCCGAGGGCGCGCTGATGCAGCGAGCCGCGGCCGGACTCGCCGCCAGCGTGATCGACCTGCTCGGCGGTGCCTACGGCCGCAAGGTCCTGCTCCTGGTCGGCTCGGGCGACAACGGCGGCGACGCGCTGTACGCCGGAGCGATGCTGGCGCGGCGCGGGGCGTGGGTGGAGGCGGTGGCCGTCGCGGACGCGATCCACGAGCCGGGTGTGGCGGCGCTGCGCGAGGTCGGCGGGCGGCTGGCCGATCTGGACGCACGGCACACCCCCGAGGTCGTCCTCGACGGCATCGTCGGCATCGGCGGACGCCCCGGGCTCCGCGACCGCGCCGCGGCGGCGGTGCGGGCCGTGGCCGGACTACCCGTCGTCGCCGTCGACGTCCCGAGCGGCGTCGACGTCGACACGGGCCGCCTCGACGGCGAGCACGTGACCGCCGTCCTCACGGTGACGTTCGGCACCCACAAGCCCTGCCACCTCGTCGAGCCAGCGGCCTCGGCCTGCGGCGTCGTCCAGCTGGTCGAGCTCGGGCTCGACCTCCCCGAGGCGGCGGTCACGGCGTGGCAGCAGGACGAGGTCGCGGCCGTCGTGCCGCGACCGGGCGCCGAGGACCAGAAGTACACCCGCGGCGTCGTCGGCATCCGCGCGGGATCGGAGCGCTACCCCGGCGCCGGTGTGCTCTCGACCTCCGGGGCCGCCTGCGGCCTCGCCGGGATGGTCCGGTACGCCGGCGGGGCGGCCGCCGCGGTCCTCGCGGCCCATCCCGAGGTGGTCGTGGGGGAGGGCCGGGTGCAGGCCTGGGTCGTCGGCTCGGGCGGTGACGAGGCGGCCGCCGCAGCGCTCGAGGCGGCGCTGCGCGACGACGTACCCCTGGTCGTCGACGCCGACGCGTTGCAGCACCTCGGCGCCCCGCTCGACCGCCCGGCGCTGCTGACCCCGCACGCCGGCGAGCTGGCGGCGATGCTCGGTGTCGACCGGGCCGAGGTCGAGGCCGGCCGGCTGTCCCACGCCCGCCGGGCAGCGGAGGAGTACGCGGCGGCGGTGCTGCTCAAGGGCCACCACACCCTCGTCGCCGAGCCCGGCGGCCGGGTCCGGGTCACGACCACCGGGACGCCGTGGCTCGCGGTCGCCGGGGCGGGCGACGTCCTCGGCGGGCTGTGCGGGGCCCTGCTCGCGGCCGGCCTGTCGCCGTACGATGCGGGGACGGTCGGCTCGTGGCTGCACGGCGCCGCCGCGACCTACGCCTCGCAGGGCGGGCCCGTCTCGGCCCCGGCCGTCGCCCGCGCGATCCCTCAGGTGGTCGCCGCGCTGACGCGCTGACCCCCGATGGAAGGATGGGCGGCATGAGCCCGGAGGTCCGTCGACCCGAGATCGTGGTCGACGTGGCCGCGATCCGGCGCAACGTCGGCATCCTGCGCGACCTGGTCGCGCCCGACGGGTCCGACGTGATGGTGGTGGTCAAGGCCGACGGGTACGGCCACGGGATGGTCGAGGCCGCCCGGGCGGCTCGTCAGGCGGGTGCGCCGTGGCTCGGAGTGGCGACGATCGAGGAGGCCGTGCGGCTGCGCGAGGCCGGCGACACCGGCCGCCTGCTCTGCTGGCTGACCGTCCCAGGCGACGACTGGGCGGCCGCGATCGGCCGCGACGTCGACGTCACGGCGTACTCGGTGGCCCATCTCGACGCCATCCGCACGTCTCTGGACGAGGTCGATCGGAGCACGCCGGCCCGCGTCCAGCTCAAGATCGACACCGGCCTGTCGCGGGGCGGCTCGACCCGGGACCTCTGGCCCGACGTGCTCGAGGCCGCCCGGGCCGGCGAGGCCGACGGGGTCTGGACGATCACCGGCGTGTGGTCGCACTTCGCATGTAGCGACGAGCCCGACCACCCCGCGAACGCCGCCCAGGAGCGTGAGTTCCGCGACGCCCTGGCCGGCGCCGAGCGGGTCGGCCTGCGCCCCGAGGTGCGTCACCTCGCCAACTCCGCGGCCGCGATCCACCGCCCGTCCAGCCGGTTCGACCTCGTGCGCTGCGGCATCGCGGCGTACGGTCTCGACCCGGCGCCGGGCATCGGCCCCGAACTCGGCCTGGAGCCGGCGATGACCGTCACGGCGCCGCTCGCCCTCGTGAAGGACCTCCATGCGGGCGCCTCGGTCTCCTACGGCCACACCTGGACCGCCCCGGCGGAGACGCGCGTCGGCCTGGTCCCGCTCGGGTACGGCGACGGGGTGCCGCGCCACGCCGGCAACACCGCCGAGGTCCGGGTGGGGGGCAGCCGGCGGGCGATCCGCGGTCGCATCTGCATGGATCAGTTCCTGGTCGATCTCGGCGACCCGGGCGAGGCCGCCGCCGAGGCGGGCGACGACGTGGTGCTGTTCGGGCCCGGCACGTCGGGCGAGCCGACCGCCGCCGACTGGGCCCGCGCCTGCGGCACGATCCACTACGAGATCGTGACCCGGATGGGCGGGCGCCTGGCTCGCCGCCACATCGGGGCGACCCGATGAGTGCGCGTCGCCGCGTCCTCCCGATCGCGGGCGGGCTCGCCGCCGGCGCGGTCGCCACCGCCGCCGCCGGCGCGGCGTACCGGCTCGGACGTCGCCGCCGCGTGATCGGCCGGCGCGGCGCCGACGACTCGACCCCCTTCGGCTCGTTGCGCTCCAGCCCGATCAGCGTGGTCACCGACGACGGCGTCGACCTGCACGTCGAGGTCGACGAGCTCGACGAGTACGCCGCGGCGGCGAGCCAGGAGAGGTCTCCGGAGCTCACGGTCGTGTTCGTCCACGGCTACTCGCTCACGCTGGACTCCTGGCACTTCCAGCGCGCGGCCCTCCGCGGCCGCGTGCGCTCGGTCTTCTACGACCAGCGCTCCCACGGCCGCTCGGGTCGCTCGACGCCCGGGCACGCGACGATCGAGCAGCTCGCAGCGGATCTGCTGAACGTGCTCGACACCGTCGTGCCGCAGGGACCGGTCGTGCTGGTCGGCCACTCGATGGGCGGGATGACGATCATCGCCCTCGCGGAGGAGCACCCCGAGCTGTTCGGCGACCGCGTCGTGGGGGTCGGCCTGATCTCCACGACCGCCGGCGGGCTGGCGCCGCGCGGGGTGCTGGTGCCGGGGGTGCCGGAGGACGTCACAGGCCAGCTCGCCCTCCGGCTGGTGGCGGTCCTGGCCCGCGGCCACCGCACCGTCGACGGGCTGCGCCGGATCGGCCGGTCGGTGGCGATGGTGGCCACCGACGAGCTGGCCTTCGGCGACGACGTGCCCGCGTCGTACGTCGAGTTCGTCGACCGGATGCTGTCGGCGACGCCGTTCGAGGTGGTGGCGGAGTTCTTCCCCAACTTCGCCTCGCTCGACAAGTTCGAGGCGGTGGCGGCGCTGTCGGCGGTGCCGACCGCGATCATCTGCGGCACCGAGGACCGGCTGACCGGCATCGGCCACAGCCGCAAGCTCCACGCGCGCATCGCCGGGTCGACCCTGCTGGAGTGCGCGGGCGCCGGGCACATGGTGCTGATGGAGCGGCACGACGAGGTCGACGACGAGCTCGACCGGCTGCTCGCCGCAGCGGGCGACCGGGTCGAGGGGTCCGGGCCTCGATGACCGCGATCCGACCGGTCGGCCCGGAAGCGGCGCCGGCCGTCCTGCAGATCGTGCGCGCGGCGTTCTCCACCCGGCCGGTGCTCGAACCACCCGCCGACGCCCTGGCCGAGACCGAGGCGTCGATCGCGGCGGCCCTGGCGAGTGGCGGCCTGGTCGCGGCGTACGACGGCGACGGAGGCGTCGATCGCAACGTCGGGGCACTCGTCCTGGACCCGCAGGGGTCGACGCTGTGGCTGCGCCGGGTCGGGGTGCTGCCGGAGGTCCGCGACCACGGAGTCGCGACGGCGCTGGTCGCCGAGGCGCTGGCCCGGGCCGCGACGTACGACGACGTCGCGGTGCTGGCCCGCGAGGAGCTCCCCGCGACCGGCAGGTTCTGGCGCGAGCACGGGTTCGTGCCGGTCGGCGGCACTACGCCTTACGTCGAGCTCCGGCGCCCGGCGCCGCGCACCTACGACGCCCCCGACGCCGGCTCGATGCGCGCGCTGGGGAAGGCCCTGGCGGCCGAGCTCCGACCGGGTGACCTGGTCGTGCTGTCCGGCGAGCTCGGCGCGGGCAAGACGACGTTCACCCAGGGGGTCGGTGCCGGCCTCGGCGTCCGTGGCGACGTCACCTCGCCGACGTTCGTGATCTCGCGCGTGCATCCCTCGCTGTCCGGCGGGCCGCCGCTGGTGCACGTCGACGCCTACCGGCTCGGCGGGGTCGCCGAGCTCGACGACCTCGACCTCGACACCTCCCTCGACGAGGCGGTCACGGTGGTCGAGTGGGGCGAGGGGATCGCCGAGGGCCTGGCCGACGACCGGGTGGAGGTGCGCATCGAACGGGCGGTGGCCGACGAGGCGGGCGAGCTCGACCCCCGGCGGGTGCGGGTCGCCCCGGTGGGGAAGCGGTGGCTCGACGTACCCCTGCCTGCGCTCACGGGCTGAGCAGCCCCAAGGCCTCCGCGAGGAGCAGGACGTCGGCGTGCTCGGGGTCGTGGACGCGCAGCCAGTCCGCTGCCTCGGGCACCGGGAGCCGGCGTACCTCCACGACGGCCTCGCCGTCCTCGGGGTTGGTCGGCGGCCCGGCCATCTGCACGTGCGCCACGGCGTAGGCCCAGGCCGACTGCGGGTGCGGGAAGTACGCACGGTGAGGCGCTGCGCCGTGTGACCGCACCAGCAGGTGGGCGAACACCCTTCCGGGTCGGCCGACCATGCTGCAGCCGGCCTCCTCGAGGAGCTCGCGCTCGGCGACCTGGTGCAACGACTCGCCCTGCTCGCGCCGGCCCCCCGGCAGGAACCGCCACTCCTCGACCGACCGGCACACCACGACCATGCCGTCGTCGATCGCGACCAGGTGGAGGCGGGTGACCAGGTCGTCGGGCGGCGCTCCGAGGCGGAACTCGAGGTCGGCGTTCGCGTACGCATGGCGGGTGGTGCCGAACAACTGCGGGAACCGTGCGGCCCAGTCGTCCATCCTGCGACCCTAGGACGTGCCAGAGTGACGGCCATGTTCGTGGTGGCACACGTGAGCGACACCCACTTCGGCAACGACGTGCAGGATCCCGCCGAGCGCCTCGGACGGGTGATGGACCACCTGCTGGCCCTCGACCCGCTCCCCGACGTGCTGATCGTCAGCGGTGACGTCGCCGACCACGGACTGGCCGAGGAGTACGCCGAGGCCCGGCCCTGGCTCGACCGCTGGCCCGGCCCGCTGGCGGTGTGCCCGGGCAACCACGACGCCCGCGCCGCCTTCGTCGAGGGCCTCGGCCTGCCCGCTCGCGGCGTCGTCGAGGTCGCCGGCCACCGATTCCTGATGCTCGACTCGCTGATCGACGCGATCGGCGGCGAGCGGGTCGACGAGGGACGGCTGGGGGAGGAGCAGCTCGGCTGGCTGGACCGCGAGCTGGCGACGTCCGACGCCCCCGCGTTCGTCGTCCTGCACCATCCGCCGGTGGCCATCGGCATCGACCTGATGGACCCGATCCGGCTCCTCGACGGCGATGCGCTGGCGGAGGTGATCACCGCCCATCCGCACGTGCTCGCCACCCTCGTCGGCCACGCCCACACGATGTGCAGCACGACGTACGCCGGTCGCCCGCTGCTGGTCGGCGGCGGCGTCGTCTCCACGGTGCCGCTGGACGCCGAGCCCTTCCCGGTCGTCTGGTACGACGCGCCCCCGTCCCTGGCGCTGCACCTCGTCGAGGAGAGCGCGTCCCCTCCCCACCTGACGACCCACTGGCGTGCTCTGCCCGCGGGGGCTCAGTAACCTCGGAGGCGTGCTCCTCGCCTTCGACACGGCCACGCCGTACGTGACGGTCGCCGTGCACGACGGGGAGATCGTCGTGGCCGAGCGCCGGTCCGACCAGAGGATGAGGCACGGCGAGCAGCTGGCGCCGCTGATCGAGGCGGTGCTGGCCGACGCCGGCATCGTCCGGCAGGACCTCACCGCGATCGCCGTCGGCATCGGCCCCGGCCCGTTCACCGGCCTGCGGGTCGGCCTGGTGACCGCACGCACCCTGGCCTTCGTCCTCGAGCTCCCGGTGTACGGCGTGTGCTCGCTCGACGTGGTCGCGCTGGAGGCCGCGCTCGGCGACCGCCCCCTGAACGTCGACTTCACCGTCACCACCGACGCCCGCCGCAAGGAGGTCTACCTCGCGACGTACGACGACCGCGGCCGTCGCCTGGACGGGCCCGACGTCGTACGCCCCGAGGACGCCGCGACCGACGGGCCGGTGGCGGGCGAGGGCGCGCGGCTCTACCCGGAGGCCTTCCCCGACCCGCGCGAGCCCGTCCTGCCGAGCGCCGGGTGGCTCGCCCGCGCGGTCGCCGAGGAGCTGGCCGAGCTGCACGACCCCGAGCCGTTGTACCTGCGTCGCCCGGACGCGGTCGCGCCCGGGGCGCCGAAGAGAGTCTCGTGATCCGGACGGCCGAGGCAGGTGACGGACCCGCGATCGCGGCGCTGGAGCAGGAGGCGTTCGGGTCGGACGCGTGGTCGGACGCCCTGGTGTCCGAGGGCCTCGCCGGAAAGGTCCCGGGCGCGCTGTACCTCGTCGCGGAGGACGACGCGTCGCCGGCCGTCGTCGGGTACGCCGCGGCCAGCCTCTTCGCGGACGTCGCCGAGCTGCAGCGGATCGCGGTCGCGACCGGCCTGCGGCGTACCGGCATCGCCAGCGCCCTGCTCACCCGTGTCGAGGCGGAGGCACGCCTGCGGTACTCCGAGCAGCTGCTGCTGGAGGTGCGTGAGAACAACCCGGCGGCGCTGGCCTTCTACGCCCGACGGGGGTTCACCGAGGTGGACCGGCGTCCGCGCTACTACGCCGACGGCACGACCGCGATCGTCCTCGCGCGACGCCTCACCGACGAGGAGGACGAGGCATGAGCGAGCCACTGGTCCTCGGCATCGAGACCTCCTGCGACGAGACCGGTGTGGGCATCGTCCGCGGGCACACGATGCTCGCCGACGCCGTCGCGAGCAGCGTCGAGGAGCACTCCCGCTTCGGCGGGGTCGTGCCGGAGGTCGCGAGCCGGGCCCACCTCGAGGCGATGGTGCCGACGATCGAGCGGGCCTGCGAGACCGCCGGGGTCCGCCTGTACGACGTGGACGCGATCGCGGTCACCAGCGGCCCCGGCCTGGCCGGGGCACTGCTCGTGGGCGTCGCCGCAGCCAAGGCGCTGGCCCTCGGGCTCGGCAAGCCCATCTACGGCATCAACCATCTGGCCGCCCACGTCGCCGTCGACCAGCTCGAGCACGGTCCGCTGCCCGCGCCGTGCATGGCGCTGCTGGTCAGCGGCGGCCACTCCAGCCTGCTGCGCGTCGAGGACGTGACCACCGGCGTGACCCCGCTCGGCGCGACGATCGACGACGCGGCGGGGGAGGCGTTCGACAAGGTGGCGCGGCTGCTCGGGCTGCCGTTCCCCGGCGGCCCGCACATCGACCGGATGGCGCGGGAGGGCCAGGTCACCATCGACTTCCCGCGTGGCCTCACGAGTCGCCGCGACCTCGAACGGCACCGCTTCGACTTCTCGTTCTCCGGGCTCAAGACGGCCGTCGCCCGATGGGTCGAGGCCCGGCAGCGCGACGGCGCCACCATCGACGTCGCCGACGTCGCGGCCAGCTTCCAGGAGGCGGTCTGCGACGTCCTGGTGCGCAAGGCGATCGACGCCGCCACCGACCAGGGCATCGAGGACATCCTGATCGGAGGGGGCGTCGCCGCCAACTCCCGCCTGCGGGTCATGGCCACCGAGCGGGCGGAGGCCAGGGGCATCCGGGTGCGGGTCCCCAGGCCCGGGCTCTGCACCGACAACGGCGCCATGGTCGCCGCCCTGGGCTCCGAGCTGGTCGCCCGAGGTCGGACACCGTCCGCCCTCGACCTCCCGGCCGACTCGTCCCAGCCGGTCACCCAGGTCGTGGCCTGAGCGCTACGGCCGCGCGGCCACCAGGAACGGGTTGTGGTCCATCCTCCCCGCGGTCGGCGGCACGGCGTACTCCATCGTCCCGGTCACCGACATCCGCACCAGCGACCACTTCTCGGCCTGGAAGACCGGGAAGAGCACGTGGGTGGCGTCCTCCCAGGTCGCTCCCTGGTAGAAGCCGGGGTGCCGGTCGGAGGTCTGCCGGTTCACCAGGAGCCGGCCCGTCTCGGTGTAGAGGGCGATCTGACCGTCGCCGATCCCGTCGCGGTACGCCGGTCCGGCCAGCAGGAACTCACCGGTCGGGGAGAACGTGTCGAGCGAGTGCCGCGAGGTGACCCACAGCACGGGGTGCCCAGCAGCCGGCTCGTCCACGACCGCCGAGCGCGAGCCGGTGTCGGTGATGGCGGTGTAGCCGATCATCCGGCCGTCCGTTGCGACGTCGCTGACCCCGATCAGCCGGTCCTCTGTGTCGGCGGTGGTCAGCCGGCCGGCGGAGGTGACGGCCCAGGCGTGCGAGCTCTGGCCCTGCCAGGACGAGGCGTACACCGTGCACCCCGTCGCCGAAGTGCCGGTGACCGCCGCCAGGCGGCGGCTGTTGCCGGGGATCGTGGCGTTGAGCGGCCGAGGTGCCGTCAGGCCCGGCTGCCACACCATCGGCGTCCCGCTGCGGGAGAGCCAGGCAACCAGGGTGCGGTCGGTGTTGACCACGATCGCGTAGGCGGACGGGAACGGGCCGAGATGCGTCCCGTCCGTCGCGGTGATCTCGACGGTGAACGAGGTGTCGTGCCGGGTGAGGTAGGCGAGCGTGCCGTCGGCCAGCTCGGTGAACCCCGTCATCGGGTGCGTCGTCGCCGGTGTTACCGTGGTGCCGTCGGCCAGGTGGACGACGCCCTGTCGTGCGTAGCCGATCGCGGGCAGTGCTCCGGTGGCTAGGTGCGTGACGTCGAGGACGCCGGCCCGCGGCGTGGTGCCCGAGGACGGGGTCGACGGCGTCGACGTGGCGGCGCCGGTCGGCGGCGCCACGGACGGGCTCGGCTCGTCACCCCCGCCGAGCACGTCGCCTCGGCCGAGGGCGAACGGCACGGAGATCGCGACGACCGCGGCCGCGCTGACCGCGGCGACGATCCATCGGCGGCGCCGGGACGGTGGGGGCTTGCCCGGCCCGAGCGGGTCCTGGTCGTGGGTGGAGACGGGGTGGTCGTAGCTGGTCATGATGGCTCCTCGATCCATGGTTGCCCCGGAGGGAGGCGCAGCACAGGTGCCGAACATCCTCGATCGGGGTTCGGAAGGTCCCGGGATGGGGGAACCGGATCCGTCAGTCGCCGTAGGCGGTTCCGCCGGTGGCGAGGACGAACGGACTGTTCACGTCGGCGCCCGGCACCGGTGCCACGGCGTACTCCATCGAGCCGTCGGAGGCGATGCGCACGATCGACCACTGGCCGTCCTGGAACACCGGTGCGAGCACGTGCGTGGCGTCCTCCCACCGGGCCTCGGGGTAGAACGACTGCGCGCTCTCGGTGCTGTGCCGCTGGAAGAGCGGGTCTCCGCCGTCGGTGCGGTACATCGCGATCTCGCCGTTGCCGATGCCGTCGTGGTACGCCGGATCGGCGAGGACGAGGCGACCGTCGGGCGAGAAGGACACCAGGGTGTTCCGGCAGGTGGAGAAGCCCTGGAACTCACCGCCGCCGAGCAGCTTGGAGCAGGACCCGGAGTCGGAGATCTTGTCGAGCCCGATCGTGAGCCCGTTGGAGGCCACGTCCGCGACGGTGAGGTAGCTGCCGTCGCGGGCCGGCTGCGAGCCTGAGTCGGTGACCTCCCACGGCTGCAGGTTGCCCTGGGCGTCGGCGGTGTTGACGTAGACGGTGCAGGCCAGCGAGCAGTCGTTGCCGCTGACCGCCCCGAGCGTGAGCTCGGAGCCGGGGACCGGGTCCCCCAGCGGCCTGGGATCTGTGGCCCCCGCCTCCCACACGACGACCTGGCCCGACGTGGTCAGCCAGGCGGCGATGGTGTGTCCCGGGTTGGTACGCAGACCGAGCGAAGTGCGGACCGGCTCGTGGAACGTCCCGTCGGTGTCCTGGATCTCGATGTACGACGCGCTCCCCTGGGAGGTCTGCCAGACGCGGGACCCGTCGTACATGTCCAGGAACGCCACCGGGGTGTGCTGGGTGTTGACGGTGCCGCTGCCCCCGTCGATGAAGTGGAGCCTGCCGCTCCGGAGGTACTCCAGGGCCGGTGGGGCTCCGGTGGGCAGGTCGGACACGTCGAGGACGCCCGCCTTCGGCTGGGCCGGGTCGGTGGTGGTGAGGGTGCGGCTCGGGGTCTGCGTCGCCGGAGCGGGTTCGGGCCGTCCGCCGGTGTGGCTGGCCAGCGCGACCGTCGGGACGACAACCGCGACCGCCGCGGCCGCGGCGACCACGGCGGTGGCCGCGCGGCGCCGGCGGATCCGGCGTGCCCGGCCCTGCACCGTGGCCAGGGCGAGGCTGCTGCCCGCCATCACGTCGGCCTGGTCGGTCAGGGTGCGGGTGAGCCGGGTCGCCAGCTCGTCGTTCTCGTGCTCGTTCATGACAGGTCGTCCTCCTCGCGTGAGCGGGGGTTCAGGGTCTGGGGTGTGCGGTCGCGCAGGGTGGCGAGCGCTCGGCTGGTCTGGGACTTCACGGTGCCGACGGAGATCCCGAGCACGGCTGCGGTCTCCGCCTCGCTCATCTCCTCGTAGTAGCGGAGCACGACGACGGCGCGGGCCTTGCGCGGAAGGGTCTGTACGACGTCCCACAGGGCCGCGTCGACGCCGTCGTGCTGCGCGTCGTGCTGGGGCCGGTCGAGCCGGTGCAGCGTCTCGTCGTCGGCGATGTGCTCGCGCTTCTTCCAGGCTCGGCGCCACAGCGAGTTGTGCTCGTTGACCAGGATCCGGCGGACGTACCCGTCGATCGACCCCTGGTTGCGCACCTTGTCCCAGGACAGGTACAGCTTGGCGAAGGCGTTCTGGACCAGGTCCTCGGCGTCGTGCCGGTTGCCGGTCAGCAGGTACGCCGTGCGGAGCAGGCTGGGCTGCCGCGCGGCGAGGTACGCCGCGAAGTCGGCGTCGCGGGTCTGTCGACGGTCAGCCACGGCAGTCGTCCCCGTCTGGTGCTCGGGCGTCGGGTCCATTCCCCCTCCTCACGTGTCGGGACCAAGACGCGACGAGGAGCGGGAAGGTTGCAATCGTGCCAGATCGGTCGGCCGGTGGCCCGGCGCCACGTCAGCGGAGGGGCAGGCTGTACGGGGTGAGCTCGTCGGTCGTCGCGACCGGGTCGCCGGCGTACTCGACGGTGCCGTCCGTGCCGATCCGCACCAGTCCCCACCGACCGTGGGCGCGCAGTACGCCGAGGAGGTGGCGGTCGTCCTCCCAGGTGAGCTGCGACAGGCTGCGGCGGGCGCCGGGGTCGAAGGTCCACGACCGGACCACCCGGCCGTCGCGGGCCAGGACCGCGAACCGCCGGACGCTGGCCCAGCTCACCTGGGAGCGCTCGGCGAGGACCCGGCGGCCGGCGGGCGAGAAGGAGGCGAGATAGTAGTCGCAGGTCCGGAAGACCCGGTGGCCACCGGCGCGGAGGACGCCCCAGCACGCCCGCGAGTCCGGCGTACGTCGGGACACCGGGCCGGTGACCCGGCCGTGCTGGTTGACGTCGGAGACCTCCGGCATCGGGCCGATCGTGTCCACGATGCCGTGCGACGTCGAGACCCGGACGCGGCGCGCTCCGTTGACGAACACCGTGCAGCCACCGCCCTCGGGGGTCTGCTCCTCGCACGTCGCCGTGCCCTGGATCGTGGCGACGGTCCGCCCGTGCGGCACGGGAGGCAGGGTCAGGTGCCGGGCGCCGCCACCCTCGACGACATGCGGCGCGCCGTGGTCGCCGAGCCAGCCGACGATCTCGTGGTCGGGGGAGACGGCCAGCCCGAAGTGCGCGACGATCCGGGTGTGCACCCGTCCCGTCCCGGTGACGCGCTGCAGCTCGGGGCCGGCCTCGGTGCCGGCCATCCCGATGGCGCCGTCACCCATCGGCGCCCAGGTGCTCCACGTCAGGCGGGTCAGCCGCAGGGTGGAGCCGTCCGGACGGTGGAGCCGCCAGTTCCCGCCGCCGAACTCCGGCTTCGAGGCGAACGCGAAGGCGATCTTCGGCGGATCGCCGACCGGGAGCCCTGAGACCGGGAGCAGGCCGGGTGCGGTCGCGTCGGCCGTGCGCGCGACGTACTCGTCGTGCGTGTGCGGGCGCTCCACGGCGTACGCCGTCGTGCCCGGCGCGGCGAGGAGGGCGAGCGCCAGCGCGGCGACCGGCAGTGAGCGGGACCGGTGGGGCTTCACGGCTGTGGGACGGGCGCGGACGGTCGAAGGTTGTCGTTCTCACGGCCCGACCCTGGTCGCCGCCGGCACCCCCGCTCTCCTAGGCTGACTGCACCGTCGTTCAGAGGAGCCTCATGCATCAGGTCCAAGCAGTCGTGGCGCACGCCAAGGGTGAGCCGGTCGGCATCGAGACGATCAACGTCCCGGACCCCGGTCCCGGTGAGGCGCTGGTCGCCGTCCAGGCCTGCGGGGTGTGCCACACCGACCTCCACTACCGCGAGGGCGGGATCAACGACGACTTCCCGTTCCTGCTCGGACACGAGGCCGCCGGCGTGGTCGAGGCGGTCGGGGACGACGTCACGTCGGTGGCGCCGGGTGACTTC
Organism: Nocardioides sp.; assembly: GCA_025924815.1. Lineage (GTDB taxonomy): Bacteria > Actinomycetota > Actinomycetes > Propionibacteriales > Nocardioidaceae > Nocardioides. The sequence goes on along the minus strand of JAICHQ010000036.1, from coordinate 7,001 downwards.
GTGATCCTCAACTGGCGGGCGGTGTGCGGCAACTGCCGGGCCTGCAACCGCGGCGAGCCGTGGTACTGCTTCGCCACCCACAACGCCACCCAGAAGATGACGCTCGCCGACGGCACCGAGCTGTCGCCGGCCCTCGGGATCGGAGCCTTCGCCGAGAAGACGCTGGTGGCGGCGGGCCAGTGCACCAAGGTCGACGCCTCGGCCAGGCCGGCGGCCGTCGGCCTGCTCGGCTGCGGGGTGATGGCCGGCCTCGGCGCGGCGATCAACACCGGCAACGTCTCGCGCGGCAAGACCGTCGCGGTGATCGGGTGCGGTGGCGTCGGCTCGGCCGCGATCGCCGGCTCCGTGCTGGCCGGCGCGAACACGGTGATCGCCGTCGACGTCGACGACCGCAAGCTCGAGGGTGCGCGCCGGATGGGCGCGACGCACACGATCAACAGCGCGAACGCCGACCCCGTCACCGGGATCCAGGAGCTGACCGGGGGCAACGGCGCCGACGTCGTGATCGACGCGGTGGGGCGCCCCGAGACCTGGAAGCAGGCGTTCTACGCCCGCGACCTCGCCGGCACCGTGGTCCTGGTCGGGGTGCCGACGCCGGAGATGATGCTGCCCGACATCCCGCTGATCGACGTGTTCGGACGTGGCGGGGCGCTGAAGTCGTCGTGGTACGGCGACTGCCTGCCCTCCCGCGACTTCCCGATGCTGGTGTCGCTGTACCGGCAGGGTCGGCTCGACCTCGACGCGTTCGTGTCGGAGGAGATCGGGCTGGATGACGTCGAGGCGGCGTTCGACAAGATGCACCACGGCGACGTGCTCCGGTCGGTGGTCATCCTCTGATGCCTCTGCGTCTCGACCATGCCGTCAGCAGCGGGACCTTCAGCCTCGACGGCGCGACGTACGACGTCGACAACAACATCTGGGTGGTCGGCGACGACGAGGAGTGCGTCGTCATCGACGCGCCGCACTCCGTCGAGGACATTCTCGCCGTCGTCTCGGGCCGGCGGGTGCGGGCGATCGTGTGCACGCATGCCCACGACGACCACGTGCGGGTCGCGCCGGCGCTGCGGGAGGCCGTGCAGGCGCCGATCCTGCTGCACCCCGACGAGCGGCCGCTGTGGGAGCTGACCCACCCCGAGCTGCTGTGGGACGTCGACCTCTCCGACGGGCTCGAGGTGCCGGTGGGCGGGTCGTCGCTCACCGTGCTGCACACGCCCGGACATTCGCCGGGATCGGTCTGCCTGCTCGCGGACGACCTCGGCTGCGTCTTCACCGGTGACACGCTCTTCCACGGCGGCCCGGGTGCGACCGGGCGGTCGTACAGCGATGGGGACCTGATCGTCGAGTCGATCCGCGAGCGGCTGCTCCCGCTGCCCGGCCCGACCGTCGTCCACACCGGCCACGGCGACGACACCACCATCGCCGCCGAGCGCGCGAACCTCTGAGCGGAGAGGCCTCTCAGGCGACGGACCGCTCCTGGCGACGTACGCCGAGGAAGCCGAAGACCAGGTAGCCGACGAACCCGATCGCGAGGGCGAACGGGACGCCGAGGTTGGCGTAGGCCCAGGCTCCGTCCTTCCCGCCGAAGCCGAACGGGTCCAGGAAGTACCCGAGCCAGTCCAGGCCCTTCCCCTGACCCGTGGTGTCGATCACCAGTCCCCAGCCGACGAAGGTGCCGACGGCCATGGACAGCACGGCGCTGAGCCGGAACGAGCCGTAGATGCCGCGCGAGGTGAACAGCGAGGCCTCGTCGTAGTCGCGGCGCCGCAGCAGCAGGTCGGCCAGGAAGACGCCGCACCACGCGGCCATCGGGACGCCGAGGACGATCAGGAAGGCCTCGAAGAGGTAGATGAAGGAGCTGGAGGAGTAGAAGACGATGTAGATCGCGCCGAGGACCATCAGGACCCCGTCGAACGCCGCCGCCGTCCAGCGCGGGATGCGCACCCCCAGCGTGAGCAGGGTGAGCCCGGAGGAGTAGATGTCCATCACCGCCCCGCTGACCAGGCCGAGCACCGCGACGATCGCGAACGGCAGCAGGAACCACGTCGGCAGGATCGTGGTCAGCGCGCCGATCGGGTCCGAGCCGATCGCGTCGCTGAGCTTCTGCGACGAGCCGGCCAGCAGGATGCCGTAGGCGACGAGAAGCACGACCGGCAGGCTGCCCCCGAACGTCGGCCACCACACGACCCCACCGGTCGAGGCGCGGCGCGGCAGGTAGCGGGAGTAGTCGGCCGCGGCGTTGACCCAGCCGACGCCGAACCCGGTCATCACCAGGATGCCACCGCCGATCACGGCGCTGGTGCCCCCGTGCGGGATCGCGCGGGCGGTGGACAGGTGGATGTGGTCCCAGGTCAGGACGACGTAGACGGCGGTGACGATGATCAGCGCGAGCGTCAGGTACTTCTGCAGCCGCATGATCAGGTCGAAGCCGATGATCCCGGCCAGCACGATGATCAGTGCGACCACCACGAAGGCGACCACCTTGGTGCCGTCGCCGTGACTCCAGCCGAGCCGCTCGAAGACGGTGGCGGTGGCCAGCGTCGACAGCGCGACGAGCACGGTCTCCCACCCGACCAGCAGGACGTAGGACACCACGCAGGGCAGCGTGTTGCCCCAGCGCCCGAACGCCGCCCGCGACAGGGCCAACGTCGGAGCCGAGCCGCGCTTGCCGGCGATCGAGACCAGCCCGACCAGGAAGAACGACACCACCGCGCCGACGACGGCGGCGATGATCGCCTGCCAGAGCCCGATCCCGAACCCCAGCACGAAGGCGCCGTACGAGACGGCGAGCACCGAGATGTTGGAGGCGCACCAGGGCCAGAACAGGCCGGCCGGCGTGCCCTTGCGCTCCGACTCCTCGATGACGTTGATGCCGTTGGACTCGATGCCGCGCCGGGGTGCCGACACCGGCGGCTCGTCGGTCGTGGTCATGTCGTTCCCCTTCTCACCAGGTCCGCGAGCAGCGGACCGATCCGTGCGGCCGTCCGTTCGGCGACGGCCACCACCTCGCCGGGGTCGATCCCGGCAGCCTGACCCTCCACGGCGGTGACCGTCGACAGTCCGAGCACCTCCAGGCCGCATTCTCGTCCTGCGATGGCCTCCGGGACCGTCGACATCCCGAGCACGTCGCCTCCGACCCGGCGTACCCACTCGGCCTCGGCGAGCGTCTCGTAGTGCGGGCCGGGCAGCCAGGCGTACGTCGCCTCCACCAGTCCCGGGTCGAGCTCGCGGGCGAGGGCCCGCAGCCGCGCGGACCAGCAGTCGGTGAGATCGACGAAGCGCGCGCGCTCGACCGGTGAGGTGCCGGTCAGGTTGAGGTGGTCGCGGATCAGCACCGCCTGGCCGATCTCGTGGTCGCCGTGCAGGGAGCCGTTGGCGTTGGTGAGGACCGCCAGGGTGCAGCCGGCTGCCGCGGCGGTGCGGATGCCGTGCACGACGGGCCGCAGCCCCAGCCCCTCGTAGAGGTGGGTGCGCCCGCCGAGCACGAGCGTCGCCACGCCACCCCCGTCGTACGACGTGATTGTGCCGGCGTGGCCCTCGGCGGTCGGCGCGACGAACCCCGGCACGTCCGTCATCGCCAGCGTCGCGACCGGCTCGCCGAAGGCGGCCGCTGCCGGAGACCAGCCGGATCCGAGCACGACGACGGCCCGGTGCCGGGCGACGCCCGTGAGCTCCGCGATACGGGTGGCCGCATCGTCGGCGGCAGAGTCAGCGGCGCTCATCGCACCGACACCCTCTCACGCCGGCGAGCCCGCACCAGGTCGTGCAGGCCGATGGCCACCGCCAGCACGATGAAGCAGAGGGCGGCGAGCACCGCGTTGCGCAGGGCGGTCTCGTAGGTGGCCTGTCCGGTGCCGACCAGGGAGTTGAAGAACACCGCGCCGATCACCGCCTGGCCGATCGCCAGCCCGATCCGCTGCCCGGTCTGGAGCACGCCGCCGGCGGCGCTCCCCATCAGCGGATCGACCTCCATCAGCGCCAGGGTCTGGTTGGGCGTGATCAGCGCTCCCTGTCCACAGCCCATCACGAACAGCGCCGGCGCCAGCGCCACGGCCGCGTGCTCGGCCGGGACGTGCGGGGCGACGACCGCGAGCCCGACCGCGCCGATCCCGAACATCACCGCCCCGCCCACGACCAGCGAGCGTCCGATCCGGGTGACGACGCGGCCGACCAGGGGGGCCGCGATCGCGCTGCCGACGGCGTACGCCGTGACGCCGAGCGCGGACTCGATCGCGGAGTACCCCAGCCCGTTCTGGTAGAAGATCGCGAGCACCAGCGGGAGGCCGGCCATCGCCGGGAAGAACGTCAGCGCGAGGGTGATCCCCGCGACGTACGACGGGCTCCGGAACAGCCGGAAGTCCACCAGCGGCTCCCGGACCTGCTCGGTGAGGCGTCGCTCGCGCCGGAAGAAGAGGGTGCCGAGGACGACGGCCGGCACTCCCAGCCAGGCCAGCCGGGCGTCCTGCAACGCGTCGTACTGCACGCACGCGAACAGCACGCAGAAGGTCGCGCCACCGAGGATCACGGCGCCGGGCACGTCCAGGCGGTGCGGCGTGCTCTCGGTCGGCGCCGGCAGCAGGCGCCGGGCCAGGAACATCACCAGGATCCCGATCGGGATGTTCAGGAAGAACACCAGCCGCCAACCGAGGCTCGGGCCGCCGAGCGCGATCAGCGCGCCGCCGACCAGGGGGCCGACCGCGGTGCCGAGCCCGACCGTCGTCCCGAGCACACCGAACGCCCGACCGCGCTCGTGGCCGTGGAACATCTGCTGGACGAGGCCCGAGACCTGGGGGTTGATCAGGCCGCCGAAGAGGCCCTGCACGACGCGGGCCCCGATCAGGATCGGTGCCGTGGGCGCCAGGCCGGACAGCAGCGACGCGACTGCGAAGCCGCCGACGCCCACCTGGAACATCACCCGGCGGCCGTGGTCGTCGCCGAGCTTGCCGCCGAGCACCGGCACCAGACCGAACGCCAGGGTGTAGCCGGACACGATCCACTGCAGCTCCGCCGGTCCGGCGCCGGTGTCCCGCGAGATCGACGGCAGCGCGACGTTGGTGACGCTCACGTCGAGCAGAGTCATGAACATCGCGCTGCAGCAGACGATCAACGCGACCCAGCGGCCGCGTTGGTCGTCGAGGGTCACCCGAGGATCCTGGCAGAGCGACCTCGCCCGGCCGTCGGTGATGCGTCAGCCGACCAGCACGGCTCCTCCGCCTCCACGACGTCGCCGCGCGGCCGCTCGATCCGCCCGGGCCACCAGGCGTGCTCCCCGACGAAGAGCACCAGGGCCGCGGGCGATCACGCCTGCCGCCGACGCACATCGACGAGGGCCTGCGCGCAGCGGTGTCGGTACGGTCGGCGAGACCCGGGTTCCCGGTGATGGTCCTCTCGCAGTACGTCGAGCGCATCTACGCCCGCGAGCTCCTCGCCAGTGGCGACGGCGGCATCGGCTACCTGCTCAAGGACCGCGTGGGCGACGTCGGGGAGTTCGTCGACGCGCTGGGCCGGGTCGCGTCCGGCGGCACCGTGCTCGATCCGCAGGTCGTCTCGGCGGTGATGGCGCGCCAGGAGCCCGTCGAGCGGCTCACCGCCCGCGAGCGCGACGTCCTCGGGCTGATGGGGCCGAGGGGCGCTCGAACGCCGCCATCGCCGCCGCGCTCCTCGTCACCGAGAAGACGGTCGGCAGGCACGTGAACAGCATCTTCACCAAGCTCGACCTCCCCGTCGCCCCCGATGACAACCGCCGCGTCCTCGCCGTCCTCGCCTGGTTGGGGGTGTGAGGGGGTTTGGCGGGCTGCAGGTTTCCCCGGACGTCCGGGGAAACCGTCACTTAGGAGGCGTTGCAATGACTCCGAAGTGACAGGAACGCCGCACCGATGTGACGGGAGTGGCCGGTGAGGACTCAAACGGGCTCGACGAGGAGCGCCGCGCCCTCGCCGCCGACCCGGGTGAGCACGATCGTGGCGACCTCGTCCCCACGGAGGTCCAGGCGCGCGCGCAGCTGTTCGGGTACGACGTCGACCCCGCGCTTCTTGATCGTCAGCGTCCCGATGCCGCGCTCCCGCAGGGCGGCCTTCAGCTGCTTCTCGCGGTAGGGCAGCTCCGCCACGACGCGATAGCTGCGCGCGAAGGGGGAGTGGTACGCCGCGTCGGCGGCGACGTAGGCGATCTTGCGGTCGAGCAGGTGCCCCCGCACCCCCGCGGCGACGGCGGTGACCAGCCCCGCCCGGATGACGGCGCCGTCCGGCTCGTACAGGTACGCCGCCACCGGGCCCGTGCCGGCGCCGGGATCGTCCTCCTCGGTGAGCGTGGCGAGCCCGCCGCGGCCGATCACCGTGGCCCGCCGCGCGGCCGTCGCCAGGGCCGGCGACCACAGCACCGCCTCCTTCACCTCCCCGGCGTCACTCACCCACTCCGCCTCGACGCCCTCGGGCACCAGCGAGTGGGGGATGCCGGGGGCCACCTTCACGCACGACGGCGTCGACAGCAGCGACGTCACGAACGACCAGGGCGGCGCCCAGTCGTCGGCCCGGAACGCACGACCCCGGGCGCCGCGCCGCGCCGGATCGGCGTACGCCGTGGCGAACGGCGCGGTGTCGATCAAGGTCGCGTCGCCGACCTCGACGGCGCCGGCCAGACCGAGGGCCGCCAGGTTGGCGCGCGCCATCGCCACGCGGAGCGGGTCGAGGTCGATCCCCGCGGCGGTGAGCCCGGCGCGCGCGAGCGCGACCAGGTCGCCGCCGATCCCGCAGGTCAGGTCGATGACGCTCGGGCCGCCGAACGCGACCCGCGCAGCCCGGTGGGCGGCCACCCGGGTGCGCGTGGCCTGCTCCAGGCCCTCGCGGGTGAGGTACATGGCCGACGCGTCGTCGCCGAGCTTCGTGGCGGCGTGGCGCCGCAGCTCGACCTGGCCGAGCGCGGCGGCCACCCGGTCCGGCTCGGCCTTCTCGCGCAGCTGCTTCTGCACCTGGAGGGCGGTCCCCTCCGCGGCCGTGGCGGCCGCG
>JAICHQ010000035.1 GCA_025924815.1 Nocardioides sp. | reverse complement strand
GATCCAGGCCTCGCAGTCGAACTTGCGCTGGGCCGAGAGGCCGAGGTCACCGGCCGCTACGTCGATGACGCGGTAGCACAGCTCGAGTTTGTCGAGGAACTCCTTCTCCCACGCCAGCAGCCGCTGGTGCTCGGCGTACGACTCCTCGAGCGTGGTGTAGACGAACATCTCGACCTTGTCGAACCAGTGCACCCGGAAGATGCCGCGGGTGTCCTTGCCGTGGGAGCCGGCCTCCTTGCGGAAGCAGGGGCTGAACGCGGCGTACCGCAGTGGCAGCGAGGAGGCGTCGAGGATCTCGTCGGAGTGGTACGCCGCCATCGGCACCTCCGAGGTGCCGACGAGGTAGAGGTCCTGCCCCTCGATCCGGTAGACGTCGTCGGCGGCCTGGCCGAGGAAGCCGGTGCCCTCCATGGCGCGGGGCTTGACCAGCGACGGCGCGATGACCTGGGTGAAGCCGTTGGCACGCGCCTGGTCCATCGCCATGGTGATCAGCGCGAACTCGAGCTGGGCGCCGATGCCGGTCAGGAAGTAGAACCGCGAGCCCGACACCTTCGCGCCGCGCTCGAGGTCGATCGCCTGCAGCATCCGGCCCAGCTCGACGTGGTCGCGCGGTTCGAAGTCGAACTCCGGCGGCGTGCCGTGGGTCTCGAGGACGACGAAGTCCTCCTCGCCCCCGGCCGGCGTCTCGTCGGAGGCCAGGTTGGGGATGTCCATCAGCGCGTCGCGCCAGGCCTCCTCGGCCTCGCTCTGGGCGGCCTCGGCGGCCTTCACCTCGGCCGACAGGTCCTTAGTCCGGGCGAGCAGCGCCGCCTTCTCCTCCCCCTGGGCCTGCGGGATCTGCCTGCCGAGCTGCTTCTGCTCGGCCCGCTTGGCCTCGAAGGTGACGATCGCGCTGCGGCGCGCGGCGTCGGCCGCCAGGGCGCGGTCGACGACGTCGTCGGACAGTCCGCGCTTGGCCTGGGCCGTCCGCACACGGTCGGGGTCGTCTCGCAGCACCTTCGGATCGATCACCGCCTCAGGCTATCCGCGCCGCGGGCCTACCGGCACATCCGTTCCCTGGTCCCGGAGGGTGGAGCGGGCCCACGAGGCTCCCGGCATACTGGCGCGCGTGCTGGACCGCCCCCGCCTCCTGACCCTGGCCTGGTCCGGGGCCTGTGCCGCGGTGTTCGCGGTGCTGGCGTTCCTGGTGCACCTCAGCCGTGCGCCGCTGAACGGCTTCGACGACCTCGGGCGGACGTCCGAGAGCTGGGCGCGCGACCACGGTGCTCTGGTGCACGTGCTGCTCGGGATCGAGTTCGCCTTCGCCGGCCCCGGGATCGTGCTGATCACGATCCTGATCGCCGTGCCGCTGTGGGTGCGCAAGCATCGCCGTGCGGCGATCTACACCGTGCTCGTCGTGGTCACGAACACGCTGCTCTACACGTGGATCAAGGTGCTCTACGGCCGCGACCGGCCGGACTGGCAGGACGCCACCGGTCGCCTCACGTCCCGGTCGTTCCCGTCCGGCCACGCGGCGAGCACGGCCGCGGTGGCCGGCGTGGTGATCGTGCTCGCGATCATGCTGGTACGTCGCTCCAACCTGCGCCGGATCGTGTGCGTCGCCGCCGTCGTGGTGGCGCTGGTCGTCGGACTCGACCGCGTCCTGCTCGGCCGGCACTTCCCGACCGACGTGCTGGCCGGCTGGGTGCTGGGGGCCTGCGTGACCCTGTTCTGGCTGGCGCTCTACAGCCCGCTGCCCCGCAGCCACGCGATGTCCGCCGTACCCCTGACCGAGTCCGTGCCGACCGACCGCCGGCTCGCCGTGGTCGTGAACCCGGCGAAGCTGGAGGACGTCGGCCAGTTCCGCTCGATCGTCACCGCGATGGCCGACGAGGCGGGCTGGTCGCGACCGTCCTGGCACTACACGACCGTCGATGACCCGGGCACCGGCATGGCCGAGGCCGCGTCGGTCGACGGCGCCGACCTGGTGCTGGTGTGCGGTGGGGACGGCACCGTGCGCGAGGTCTGTGCGGAGCTCGCGGGGACCGGCATTCCGGTCGGCATCGTCCCCGCCGGGACCGGCAACCTGCTGGCCCGCAACCTCGACATCCCGCTCTACCTGCGGGCTGCGATCGACGTCGCGCTCACCGGCCAGGACCGCGCGATCGACCTGGTCGAGGTCTCCGGCGACGACATGGCGGACACCCACTTCATGGTGATGGCGGGGATGGGCCTGGACGCCGCGATCATGCAGGGCGTCAACGAGCAGCTGAAGGCCCGCGTCGGCTGGGTCGCCTACGTGCTGTCCGGGCTCAAGGCGCTGATGTCGCCCGTCGTACGGATGGAGATGTCGGTGGACGGCGAGGAGTTCACCAGCCACCGCGCCCGCACGGTCGTGGTAGGGAACGTCGGCTTCCTCCAGGCCGGCATGCCGCTGCTGCCCGACGCCGCGATCGACGACGGGCTGCTCGACGTCGTCCTGCTCTATCCCAAGCGGTTCGTGTCCTGGCTCCCCCTGGCCTTCCGGGTGTTGGCCAAGCGCCCGCGCACCGACGAGACCATCGCCCGGATGCGCGGCCGCACGGTCACGATCCGCGCCGCCGCCCCGACGCCGCGGCAGCTCGACGGTGACCCGCTCGGCGTAGGCAAGGAGCTTCGGATGACCTGCCTGCACGGTCGGGTGCTGGTCCGCGTCCCGCGCTGATTCTCAGGGGGCCGCGGGTCGCCGGCTAGCCGACCCGGCAGTCGCCGAAGGCGGTGAAGGCGTCGTTGAAGCAGACGGCGCCGAGATCCGAGGCGACCAGGGTCGGGGGCGTGTACGCCGTCCCGCCCTCGGGGTCCCAGGCGAACACGCGGAACCGGCCGGCCGTCTCGGTGGCCACCCGCGTGTAGAGCAGGCCGGACCCCGCGACCCACGTCGTACCGTCGCTCAGCGCAACCGGGCCGTCCACCCCCAGCGGCTGGAGGTGTCCGTCCCAGCGGACCACCACCTGCCAGCCGCCGCCCGGCGTACGACGCAGGGTCCCGTCGGTGACGTCGCCGATGCGTACCCGCAGCCCGTCACGCAGCCCCACGGACCGGGCCGGCAGCAGGGCAGGCAAGTCGGCCGGTGAACCCCACGGCGGGACGGCCGCGCCCACGTGGCGTCCGTCGGGGCTTGGCGACGTCGTCACCGGCGCGGCCGCCGCGGCCGGCGCCCCGTCCCGATCCACACCATGCAGGCCGAACGGGACCACGATCGCGGCGCAGACCAGCACGACGCCGGCGATCACCGTCGCACGTGGCCCGTGCCGGCCCGCGTCGCCTGGTCCGATGCCGGTCCCTGGTGCGTGCGTGGTGGCCATGTCGTCCCTCGTTGTCCCGAGCGTCCCCTTCACCTACAAGGACGTGCCGGCGACCCTCGTAGTTGCGCCTGCTGGTCGACCGTGGCCGGTTCGTGACCTTGGTGGGAGGTCGGACGGAGGTCGGTCAGGGCCGGGCGTGTGCGATCGCCTCGTCCTCCTCCGGCGACAGCTGCTGCTCACAGGTCCAGGAGGAGACGCTCTTGGCGTACGTGCGGGCGTCCGACCGCCCGTGGATCGAGGTCAGGACGACGCCGTTGCCACCGTCGTCGAGCAGGGCCAGCGACCACGACAGGTGCCCGCCCATGTCGCCGAACGCGTCGTAGCGCACCACCGCGAGATGGCGCAGTGCGTCGGCGGCCTCGACCCGCAGCGCGGCGACCTCCTGCCGGAGGCCGTGCACGTCCTCGGGGAGCCCGTCGGCTGCCGGCGCCCGCCGGTACGCCGCCTGGCGACGGAGGGCCACGACCGCGAGCGCCGCGGCGGCCAGCGCCACCACGATCGCCACGACGTCGAGGATCCACACGCTGAGCGAGCCTAATCGCGGCGGTCGCCGACATGTGACACTGACGCGCGTGAGCACCCGCACCGTCGAGGGAGGACCGCGCCGGATCGTCTACCAGGGCGAGCCCGGCTCCAACTCGCACCTCGCCTGCCAGCAGCGGTTCCCCGACCTCGAGCCGGTCGCCGCCGCGAGCTTCGAGGACTGCTTCGCCGTGGTCGAGAACGGCGAGGCCGACCTGGCGATGATCCCGATCGACAACTCCCTGGCCGGCCGGGTCTCCGACATCCACCACTTCCTGCCGACCTCGCCGCTGCACATCGTCGCCGAGCACTTCCTGCGCATCCGGTTCGCCCTGCTCGGCGTCCCGGGGGCCACCTTGGACGGCGTCCGGACCGTGCACAGCCACGTGCACGCGCTCGGCCAGTGCCGGCGGGTGATCCGCGAGCACGGCTTCGTCCCGGTCATCTCCGGCGACACCGCGGGCGCGGCTCGCGAGGTGCGGGAGGCGGGCGATCCCAGCCAGGCGGCGATCTCCCCGCCGCTCGCCGCCGGGATCTACGGCCTCGAGGTCCTGCTCGACGACATCGAGGACGAGGACCACAACACCACGAGGTTCGTGGTCCTCTCGCGCGACTTCGACAAGGCCCCGCAGAACAACGGTCCCGTCGTCACCACCTTCGTCTTCAACGTCCGCAACCTCCCCGCGGCGCTCTACAAGGCGCTCGGCGGCTTCGCCACCAACGGCGTGAACATGACCAAGCTGGAGAGCTACATGGTCGGCGGTGAGTTCACCGCGACCCAGTTCCTGGCCGAGGTCGACGGCCACCCCGACGACCTGCCGGTCAAGCGCGCGCTGGAGGAGCTGGTGTTCTTCACCACCGAGGTGAAGGTGCTCGGCGTGTATCCCGCCGACCCGTTCCGCCAGGCCTGAGCCGGGCTCTGGGACTACGCCGCCTCGGGCGGCGCCATCACCCAGAACGTCGCGCCCTGCGGGTCGGCGACCATCGCCATCCGCCCGACGCCCGGGACGTCCATCGCCGGGGCGACCGACGCACCGCCGAGCTCGGTGACCTTCGCGACACTGGCGTCGACGTCCTCGACGTTGAAGTAGACGTTCCAGTGGGGCGGAGTCCCCTCGGGCAGCATGCCGAGGTCCATCGAGCCGCCGACCTGCCGGCCGTTGACATCGCTGAGCAGTGTGTAGGAGCCGGCCTCCCCCATGTCCATCGGCTCACTGCCCATGCCGAGCACCTCCGCGTAGAACCCCGTGGCCGCCGCGACGTCGCCGGTGACGCACTCGTTCCACGTGGGGGTGTTGGGCTCGTTGGCGCGCTGGGTGCCGGTCGTCCGACCCGCCTGCCACAGGCCGACCCGGGCGCCGGTGGGGTCCCGGATCGCCGCCATCCGGCCCGCGTCGCCGACGTCGAACGGTCCGGCCTCCACCGTCCCGCCGGCGGCCTCGACCTTGGCGGTGGTCGCATCGACGTCGTCGACGGCGAGGTAGACCCCCCAATACGCCGGGTGGCCCTCCATGCCGGGCTGCTGAGCGCTGACGCCGCCGAGCTCGCTGCCGTCGTACGTCGCGATGAAGTAGTGCCCCATCTCGCCCATGTCGTTGTCGTCGTAGTCCCAGCCGAACAGGCCGGCGTAGAACGCGCGGGCGGCCGACTGGTCGGGCGTCACCAGCTCCACCCAGCTCGGCGTTCCCTGGTCGTAGTGATCGAACGTGGCCATCGTGTGCTCCGTGGTGAGAGGTGGGTCGACCCCAGGAGACGACTCAACACCCCTGCGCCGGCCCTGGCAACGGGCCGATAGGTTCGAGCGGTGGACCTCGCCGTGATCGGGATCGCCTTCGGCGCCATCTTCCTGGTCGAGCTCCCCGACAAGACGTTCATCGCCGCCCTCGTCCTGTCGACGCGCTACCGCCCGCTCGCGGTGTGGGTCGGCGTCGGTCTGGCCTTCCTCATCCAGACGATGATCGCCTGCACGGTGGGCGGCCTGGTCACCCTGCTCCCCCATCGGCTGGTCGAGGTCGTGGCGGGCCTGATCTTCCTGACCGGCGCGATCCTGCTGCTGCGGGAGGCGCCCAAGGCCGATGCCCAGGAGGCGGCGACCGAGGAGGAGTACGCCGAGAAGGCGAGCGCGCCGAAGGCCGGTCTGGCCGCGGTCGGCGCCAGCTTCGTGGTCCTGTTCGCTGCCGAGTGGGGCGACCTCTCGCAGCTGCTCACCATCAGCCTGGTAGGCCGCTACCACGAGCCGGTGTCGGTCTTCCTCGGCGCGTGGGGCGCGCTGCTGGTCGTGTCGGGGCTGGCCGTCGTGGCCGGCCGCTTCCTGCTGCGCTACCTCCGGCTGTCCACGATCCACTACGTCGGCTCGGGGGTGTGCTTCCTGCTCGCGGCCGTGACGGCGTACCAGGTCGTCGCCGGCTGACCCCACCGTTAGAGTTCGGCCCATGGCGACCAATCCGACGTCCGGAGTCCCGGGGCGCCCCACGGGCGCCGACTCGGAGGTGGGTCGACTCCGCACGGTCATGCTGCACCGCCCGGGCCCCGAGCTGCAGCGGCTCACCCCCCGCAACAACGACCGGCTGCTGTTCGACGGGATCCCGTGGGTCGCGCGGGCGCAGGACGAGCACGACGCGTTCGCCGCGGCACTCGGGGAGCGCGGGGTCGAGGTGCTGTACCTGACCGACCTTCTCACCGAGACCTTCGCGGACGCCGTCGCGCGCGACCGCGCCATCGACACCGCCCTCGGCAGCCTGCACATCGGCGAGACCATGCGCCGATGGCTCGGGCCGATGCTCCACGAGTCGTCGCCGGCCGAGCTGACGGCCCACCTGACCTGCGGCGTCCGCAACGACGAGGTCCGCGGCGGCTTCGGCCTGGTCACGTCGCTGCTGCCGCGTGACGACTTCCTGATAGACCCGCTCCCCAACCTGCTGTTCACCCGCGACTCGTCGGTCTGGGTGCGCGACCAGGTGACGATCACGTCGCTGGCGATGCCGGCCCGGGCCCGGGAGACGCAGCTGACGGAGCTGATCTACGCCTCCCACCCTCGCTTCGCCGGCGCGCCGCGCCTGCACGGCTGGCGCGACGAGCATGTCGAGGGCGGCGACGTCCTGCTCCTGGCCCCGGGTGTCATCGCGATCGGGGTGGGCGAGCGGACCACTCCGGCCGGTGCCGAGCAGCTCGCGCGCGAGATGTTCGCGGCCGGGCTCGCGCACACCGTGCTGGCCGTGCCGATCGCGCAGGAGCGCGCGACCATGCACCTCGACACCGTCTGCACGATGGTCGACGTCGACAAGGTCGTGATGTATCCCAACGTGGCCGACACGCTCACGGCCTACGCCGTCACCGCCGAAGGTGCCCCTGCCGGGGCTGCCGAGGAGGACCTCGAGCTCCACGTCGCCGAGGCCGAGCCCTTCCTGGTAGCGGCGGCGAAGGCGATGGAGATCGACACGCTCCACCAGATCGACACCGGTCTGGACCCGGTCACCGCCGAGCGCGAGCAGTGGGACGACGGCAACAACACCCTCGCCGTCGCGCCCCGGGTGGCGGTCGCCTACGAGCGCAACGACGAGACCAACTCCCGCCTCGAGGAGGCCGGCATCGAGGTCGTCCGGATCGCAGGCTCCGAGCTCGGATCCGGGCGCGGCGGACCCCGCTGCATGAGCTGCCCTGTCGAGCGCGACCCGCTCCCCTGAGGCGGTAGGTCACCCACGCCGCGCTGGGGTGAGGTCCGGTGGCGGTCGACGCAGCGTCCCCCCGTCCCCGGCTTCGAACGCCGCGGCGTACCGGAGCAGGTCGAGGTCTGCGTAGGCCGCGCCGGCGAACGTGAGGCCCACCGGCATCGCGAGATCGGCCATCAGCCCCATCGCGACGGTGACGGTCGGAATGCCCAGGTGGCGCAGGGCGACGTTGCCGTGCGAGAACAGGACCCCGTTGGACCACGCGCGGTCGGCGGCGACGGGGTCGCTCTCGGCGTTCGCGGCGCCGACGTCGGCGTTCGCGGGGAACACCACGGCGTCGAGTCCGTGCTCGTCGAGCCAGTCCTCGAACAGGCTGTGGCGCAGCGCCTGCAGAGCGCGGAGCCCGGCCGCGAAGTCGTCGCGTTGCCAAGGGGCGGCGATCCCCGAGCGAGCGGACCCGACCGCGTTGACGAACCGGTCGGTCTCGTCGTCGAACCGGTCGGGAAGCGTGCCCGCGGGGCGTGGCGCGATCGCCTCGGGGTCGACCGAGCCGAGCGAGGGGTACGCCGGGTCCGCGTTGGCCCGAAGGAAGTCATCCCACCCGTAGGGCAGGAAGTGGTCGGCCTCGGCCGAGCGCCACGAGGGCGGAAGCCGGTCGAGCACGTGCGGCTCGCCGCGACGCCGAGGCTGCTCGTAGCGCTCGATGAGGGGAAAGTCGGTGACCGCGATCTCGGCACCGAGAGCCTCGAGCCGCCGGCGAGCGGCGTGCCACAGGTCGAGCACCGACCGGCGTACGGCGATCGGCATGCCGGGGTCCTGTCCCAGGTACATCCGCGGGACGGCGAGCCGCTTCCCCGCGAGCGCGCCGGGGTCGGCCAGAGAGAAGTAGGAGATCGGCCGGTGGTCGCCGGCCGTCGGCAGGGCGACGACCGTCTGTGAGCGCCAGAAGTCGCCTCGTGTCTCCGGGTCGTCTCGCACCAGCACGTCCAGGACCCGGAGCAGGTCAGGCACGGACCGCGTGTGGGGGACGACCACGTCGCGGGCCGGGTGGAGCGGCCAGTTGCCGCGGATGGAGATGAGGCCCCACGAGGGGGTGTAGGCGCACAGGCCGTTGTTCGACGCCGGACTGCGACCCGACGACACGGTCTCCTCCGCCAGGCCGAACATCGCGAGGTTCGCCGTCGTGGCGACGCCTGACCCACTGGAGGACCCGGAGGCGTAGGCCGCCGGGAGGTAGTCCCGGTTGTAGGGGCTCTCGGGTCGCCCGTACAGGCCACGCTGCATCCCGCCGTCAGCCATGGGCGGCATGTTCGTCTTCCCGATCAGCACCGCCCCGGCGTGCCGCAGCTGCTCGACGCAGAACGCATCGCGCCCGGCCACGAGGTGCGCGAACGCCGGCGAACCGGCGGCCACGGTCAGGCCCTCGACGCTGTAGGAGTCCTTGACCGTGTAGGGGATGCCCTCGAGGGCCCGCGGGCTCCCTGCCCTCCACCGGCGATCGGACTCCGCGGCGTCGGCCGGGGCACGAGGGTTGGGCACGGGCACCGAGTTGAGGCCGCCATCGCCCCGATCCACCGCTTCGATGCGGTCCAGGTAGCACTGCGTCAGCCACGCGCTCGTGATGCGGCCGTCCCGCAGGGCTGTGAGGACCTCGGCGATGCCGGCCTCGACCCACTCGAAGGAGCCCGTGCGTGGGTTCACCCGACCTCGTCGTCCAGCCGCGGCTCGTCCCAGGTGGACAGACAGAAGGGATGGCCGGCCGGGTCGGCGTACACCATGCAGTGGTCGGAGTTCGGCTGGAAGTCGAGCCGCGTGGCGCCGGCGGCGATTGCCCGCGAGCCGGTGGCATCGAGGTCGTCGACGAAGAAGTCGAGGTGCATCTGCATCGGTACGTCGGCGCCGGGCCACACCGGTGGACGGAAGTCGTCGACCTGCTGGAAGGCGATCGCGCCGTTCGGGCCGGTGACGGTCGCCCAGTGGGCACTTCCCCCCGGGACGCCGCCGGTGAGCTCGGCGTAGAAGCGCGCGAGGGCGAGCGCGTCTGGCGCGTTCACCGTGGTCCCGCTGAGCCTGATCTGATCGGACATCAGTCGATCACCATCGCCCGGCAGTCGGGGGTGAGCTCGTCCCAGCGCCGGCGCCACGCGGGTGCCCACGTCTGCTCCGTCCAGCCCTCCGGGTGTGCCGACGTGCCCTCGGCCAGCGACCGTGCCAGATCCTCCAGATGCGCCTGCCACCCGGCCCCGTGCAGGTACAGGTTGGCCACCGGAAGCCCCCGCTCCTCGACCACCAGCCTGGTCCTCGACCCATCTTCGGTCAGCCACGCCTCCATCTGGGACTCGTCGTCGGTGCCCGGCTCCATCGTGAGGAGCAGGTGGTGCGGTGCGTCGCACACCTCGACCCGTCCCGGACCGGTCCAGGTGCTGGTGAAGACGGCGTGGATCGTGCCACCCACCCGAAGGTCGCCGGAGACCTCGGCGATCCATCGTGCGAGCCGCTCCGGGGTCGTGCACGCCTGCCACAAGTCGTCGATGTCGGTGTCGTAGACGTCCTCGACACGCACCGCGCCGCGGGTCTCGTCGAGCGCTCGCATCGTCCCGATGACGGTCATCTTCGCGCCTTGTTCCCTCGAGCGATCTCCGTGTGAAGTGCGTCGAGCCGCGTCTGCCAGAGCATCCGGTACTCCGCCAGCCACTCGTCCACTTCGATGAGCGCCTCCGAGCGGAGGCTGTAGATCCGGCGCTGGGCGTCGCGGCGCACGTCGACCAGCCCCGCCTCCCGCAGTACCCGCAGATGCCGGGACACGCCCGGACGGGCGATCGGGAGCGCCTCGGCCAGCTCTCCCGCGCTCGCCGGATGGTCGCGCAGGACCTCCAGAACGGTGCGCCGGCTTTCGTCCGCCAAGGCGTGCAGCACTGCATCCACGATGTTAGTGTACCGGATCAGTTACATACCCACAAGGGTACATACGATCCAAAGGGCGCTCGGACCACACGTCAGGGCGCGAGACGTGCCACGGCCCGGTCGTTGTCGACGGGGGAGACAACAACGACCGGGCCACCCGTGACGCTAGCGACCGGTGCCCGGTGGGACAACCATTCCGGGGCGTGTCTCAGCGCAGGGTGACCTGCTGGTTGGCCAGCTTCGTGCGGACGGCCCGCTCCTGCGACGTCAGCATGGCGTCGGTGGCCAGTGCCTCCTCGAGGCGCTGCTCGAACGCCGTCAGGGGCTCCTCCAGCACAGCGGCTCCCGTGCCGGACGGCAGGTCCCACACCGGCGTGAGCAGCCCGTGGGCGCGGAACATCCCGACCAGCTTCGAGCCTTCGCCGATCGAGTCGTCACCGACGGCCTGCAGCCGGGCGAGGGCGTCCAGCAGGGCGGTCTCCTCCTGGGGCAGCACCCACCGCAGGTGCTCCTTGCTCCCGGCGTCGACCCAGTACGCCGCCTCCACGGACGCGAGCCGGACCGTGCGCGCGACCGCGTCGTTGGCCTGCCCCAGGGCGTCGGCCATCTCCTGGTCACGGTCAGCGACGTCACCGAGCCACCACTCGAAGCCCTCGTGGACGGTCACCTCCAGCGGCACGTCGAGGAGCAGGTCCTGGAGGCGTGGTCCCGGCCCCGGCGGGTCGACCAGGCCCACGATGCCGGGCTCGTCGGCCGCCAGGGCCTTCTCCAGGACGGCGGCCAGGTCGCGCGACGGGTCCCCGAAGGCGTGCCTGACCTGCATCCCCAACCAGACCTCGCCGGAGTCGCGCACCATCGCCGGCGCGGCGACCGGGAGCAGGGTCCCGAGCAGGACCGTGCGCTCGCCCACGGTCAGCGGGGCGGTGGCCGAAGGTACGAACTCACGCAGCGCCACCAGGTCGCGCTCGCCCGCCAGCCCCCGGAAGGGCCGCGACACGAAGGCGCCACCGGCCGAGCCGTGGCAGGCCTTGTAGCGCTTGCCCGACCCGCACGGGCACGGCTCGCGCGGGCCCACCTCACCGTCCGTCGCTCGGTCACGGGCCTTGGTGCGGGAGCGCTTCGCCATGACGGCGAGGCTAGGTGCAGGGGACGCCGTCGAGCCAGCCCAGCACAGCACGGGGCCGGTCGGTGATCACCGCGGCCACCCCGAGCGACTGGCACAGCTCCAGCTGCTCCAAGGTGTTGACCGTCCACACGTGCACGTCGTGGGGACTGTGCGCCATCTTCTGGGCGAACTTCGGATGCCGGCTGAGCGCGTCGATGCCGGGCCCGAGGATCCAGCCGTCCTCGACCATCGGCTTCAGCATCGGCCAGTGCCGGGCCTTGTCGATCAACATGACCAGTCGCAGCTGCGGCGCCAGCCGCTGCATGCGCTGCAAGGCGACGTAGGAGAAGCTCATCACCCGCACCGGGCTGTCCGCACCGGTCCAGCCGAACTCCTCGAGCGCCTCGACCAGGCGGCGCTCGACCAGTCCGCCGTAGCGGGTGGGGTGCTTGGTCTCGACCGCCAGCTCGATCGGCCGGTCGGCGTCGGCCACCGTCTCCAGGAGGCGCCGCAGGGTCAGCACCTTGTCGAGGTCGGGGTCGAGGTCGGCGCCCTCGTCGTCCAGGTCCGCCCAGGGGTTCTTCCACGACGAGAACTCGAGCTGGTCGAGGTCGGCGAGCTCCATCGTCGAGACCAGCCCGCGGGTGCTCGCGATCCGGCGCAGGTCACGGTCGTGCACGCAGACCAGGTGACCGTCGGCCGTGAGCCGGACGTCGCACTCGACAGCCTGGGCCCCTTCGCGGATCGCTTCGAGGTACGCGCGGCGGGTGTGCTCGGCGTTCTCGAAGCTCGCGCCGCGGTGTGCGACGACCTGCGGCCGCATGTCCTCAGTCTGGCGCATGCCATCCGGCCGACGACGGCGATCCCCCACCGGACGCGCTGGGGTTCTTCGGCTGTTCCCCACCGGCTAGCGTCGAGTCATGAGCGAAGTCGAGGTCCGGGACAACCCCGCGGAGCACCGGTTCGAGGCGTACGTGGATGACACGATGGCCGGCTTCACGGCCTATGAGCTGACCGAAGGCGGGATCCTGATCCTGCACGCGGAGGTCGACGACGCGTTCGAGGGCAAGGGCGTCGCCTCATCGATGACCCGCCAGGTGCTCGACCGCATCCGCGAGGACAAGGGCCTGAAAGTCACCGTGCTCTGCCCGTTCGTGAACGCCTGGCTGCGGCGCCACCCCGACTACCAGGACCTGACGCGCCGCTGACCGGCTGGGCGTCAGTCCTCGAACAGAAGGGCCGCGTCGACGGCCATGGTCCCGGTCGGCTCGGCCGGCGTCGGGTCGGGGTCGGCGACGGGCTCGTCCTCGAGGGCCGACTCGCCGTACACCGCCTGGGCCAGCCCGAGCGACAGGCCGATGATCTCGTGGTCGGCCAGGCCCAGTCGGATCGCGACGGCCCGGGCGTTCTCCGGCCGGTCCTTCGGGTCCTTGGCCAGGAGGTCCTCGATCACGCCCACCAGGTCCTCGGGCGCGTCGTCGGGCAACGGCGGCGGCGGCTCGTGGAGGTGGCTCATCGCGGTCGCGATGGGGGTGGGCTTGTCGAAGGGCTTGGCGCCGGAGAGCATCTCGTGGCCGACGATGCCGAGGGCGTAGAGATCGCTGGCGCCGGTGGCGGGCCGTCCCAGCGCCTGCTCGGGGCTCAGATAGCTGGGCGTCCCCAGGAGGTCGCCGGCCCGGGTGTGTCCCGAGGCGTCCGCTGCACGGGCGATGCCGAAGTCGGTGAGCTTCACCAGGCCGTCCTCCCGGACCAGGATGTTGGCCGGCTTCACGTCCCGATGGACGATCTTGACCTCGTGCGCGACGCCGAGCGCCAGCGCGCACTGGCCGATGACGGAGCGCACCTGGTCGACGTCGATCGTGCCCTGCTCCCTGATCAGCTGCGACAGCGGCTTGCCGTCGACCAGCTCCATCACCAAGAAGGCGACGCCGTCGTCCTCGCCGTAGTCGAAGAGGGTCGCGATGTTGGTGTGGATCAGGCTCGCCGAGTGCAACGCCTCGTCGCGGAACCGGAGCGCGAACAGCTCCTCGTGGTCGGGATCCGGTCGCATCACCTTCACCGCGACGCGGCGCTGGAGCACGGAGTCCTCGGCGGCCCAGACGTCGGCCATGCCGCCCGATGCGATCCGCTCCTCCAGGCAGTAGCGCTCGGCGAGCACCAGCCCCGGCTCGAGCCGGGTCACCGGGTGGGCCTCATGGTCTGTTCGTCCTTCGCGCCGACGGATGAGAGCGACCGACCCAGTGCCCTCGTACGGCGGCAGTCCCTGACCGAAGGCTACGCCCGCCCCCGAGGGCGGGCGCCACACCCCGAAGGCGTAGACCGTCAGCGCCGCTCGCAGCCGTGCCGCACCTCGGCGCGACAGGTGTCCACACCCTTCATGCCGCGGGCGACGTCGCGGCCGTGCCCGCCGAGCAGGACGTCGTCACCACGGCTCCCCACGAGGATGTCGTGGCCGCCACGCCCGCGCAGGACGTCGTCGCCGAAGCCTCCCCAGAAGTGGTCGTGACCGCGGTGACCGAGCATGACGTCGTCCAGGTCGCCGCCGTAGAACTCGTGGATGCTGCGGAAGGTCGCGTCGCGGTGCCGGGCGGTCACCGACGTCTCGCGCGTGTCGATGCGCACCGGGAAGTCCATCTCCCAGGCGAGCACGTCACGGCCCGGACCGCCCAGCAGCTCGACACCGGTGAAGCTCGCCGAATAGCTCAGGAAGTCCTCCCACCACAGCTCGAAGCGGTCACCACCGTAGCCGCCCTCGACGACCGGTGAGCCCCTCGAGACGCGGCCGGTGTCGTCCCCGTGGCCGAGCAGGACGTGGGCGTCACCTCCGGCCTCCACGTTGTCACGCCCGGAGCCGGTGCGGACCAGGGCGTCGCCTCTGGCGTCGACCACGTCGCGACCCTGGCCGGTGAACACGCGGCCGCCGTCGGCCCTCACCTCGTCGTTGCCGGCGCCCGAGCGGATCAGGTCGGCGCCGTTGCCGATCAGCACGTCCGCACCGGGGCTGCCGATCAGCCGGTCGGCGTTGCGGCGACTCCCCTCGGCACCCTCCACCGCGATCAGCGTGTCCGTGCCGGCACCCTGCTCCGTGCCCTGGCCGAGTTCGACGTCGACCGCCTCGGCCGACTCCAGATAGCTGACCAGGTCGGCACCCTCTCCGCCGTCGAGGACGTCGTCGCCGGCGACCTCCTCGAGACGGTCGTCGCCCGCGCCGCCTCGCAGGGTGTCATCACCCGGGCCGCCGTTCATCACGTCGTCCGTGCCGAGACCGTCCATCGTGTCCTGGCCGCTGCCGCCGTACATGCGGTCGCCGAGCGGGCTGCCGACCAGCGTGTCGTCACCGCCACCGGGGGCCGCCGGATCGCGCGTGTCGCCGTACATGCGGCTCGGTCCGGAGCCGCCGTCGAGGTAGTCGTCACCGTCGCCACCCGCGAGGTCACCGGCGCCGCCCTCACCGAAGATCCGGTCGTCCCCGGCTCCCCCGTCGATCCGGTCGTTCCCGCCGCCGGCGCACAGCACGTCGTCACCGCCCAGCCCGTCGAAGACGTCGTCGCCGCCCCCGAGCGACACGACGTCCGGACCCGCGGTGCCGACGAGGTCGTCATCGCCGTCGGTGCCCACGATGGTCGCCGTCAGCCCGTCGCACGTGGTCGAGGGCGCGGCCGCGCCCGCCGAGTCGACGGGCGTCAGGACCACCGCCGTCACCAGGGCAAGGGCGGCGTTTCGTATCAGGGACATCTCGCTCTCCTCCAAAGCCGAAAAGGGTTTGAGGGGTCAGATGCCCCGTGAGCCGGGAAGGTTCGGTACGCGTCAACGCGACCGCAGGAATGCCCCGAAGTGCGGGACGGTGAAGGCGATCCGGCCACGCTCCCCGGAGTAGATGAGCCCTTTCTTCAGCAGCGAGTCGCGGGCGGGCGAGAGCGACTGCGGCTTCTTGCCGAGCACCGCGGCGACATCGGCGGTCGGGACCGACTCGAGGCCCTCGAACGTCGCGTCGGCCATGGCGTGCAGGTACTCCCGCTCCCCCGGCGTCGCGCGCTCGAGCCGCGAGCCGAAGAAGCCCACAGCCAGTTCGCGCTCGGCCTCCGGGGCGGCCACCGCGACGTCGGCGGCCGTGATGGGCGAGCGCGGGGCCAGGTCCCAGACCGACTTGCCGTAGGCCTGGATGAAGTAGGGGTAGCCGCCGGTCGCGGCGTACAGCGCGGCGAGCGCCCCGTCGTCGTACGCCGCTTCCTCGGCCTCGGCCGGCACGCGCAGCGCGAGGTCGGCGCTCTCGCGATCCAGCCGGTCGATCCGCTGGTAGCCGAACAGGCGCTCGGAGTAGGACTTCGCGGCCGACAGCACAGCAGGCAGGTGGGGCAGCCCGGCACCCACGACGATGATCGGCAGGCCGGACTGGCTGATCTCGTGGCATGCGGCGCACAGGGCGGAGACGTCGTCGGGCGGGAGGTCCTGCATCTCGTCCACGAACACCGCGACGCCCCGGCCCTGGTCGGCCGCGAGTCCGCCGAGATCGGTGAACAGCTCGACCAGGTCGATCTCGATGTCACCGGAGTCTGCCCGGCCGCGGACCGGCGGGGCGTCGATGCCCGGGTGCCAGCGGTCGCGGAGCGCGGCACCGACGCCGGCGTCCCGCTCGGCGAAGGACCGGACCACGCCGAGCAGGTGGGTCACGGAGTCCTCGTCGGGATGTCCCAGCTCGCGGACGGCCTGGTGCAGCGCTGACGAGAGGGGCCGGCGCAGCCCCTGGTCGGGTCTGGCCTCGAGCTTGCCGGTGCCCCAGCCGCGGCGTACGGCGGCCGAGCGCAGCGCGTTGAGCAGCACCGTCTTGCCCACTCCGCGCAGCCCGGTCAGCACGATGCTGCGTTCCGGGCGGCCATGGGCGATCCGCTCCAGCACCACGTCGAACGCCGTCAGCTGCGCGCTGCGTCCGGCGAGCTCGGGTGGCCGCTGCCCGGCGCCGGGTGCGTACGGGTTGCGGATCGGGTCCATCCTCGGACCGTATCGGGCTCTCTAGCCGATTCCGTAGATCCACCCAGCGCGTCCGCCGGCGTCGATCGTTAGTATGCTTGAACTAATGACCGCCACCGCCACCGCCGCGTCCCTCGGCCCGCGCTACAAGTGGATCGCACTGTCGACCACGACGCTCGGCGTGCTGATCGCGACGATCAACTCCTCGATCCTGCTGATCGCCCTGCCCGACATCTTCCGCGGGCTGCGGATCGACCCCCTCGCCCCGGGCAACTCCAGCTATCTGCTCTGGCTGATCATGGGCTACCTGGTCGTCACCGCGGTGCTGGTCGTCGCCTTCGGCCGGCTCGGCGACATGTACGGCCGCGTGAAGATGTTCAACGCCGGCTTCGCGATCTTCACGATCTTCTCGGTCGCGCTCAGCGTCACCTGGCTGACCGGCACGCAGGGCGTCCTCTGGCTGATCGTGATGCGGGTCCTCCAGGGCGTCGGCGGCGCTCTGCTGATGGCGAACTCGTCGGCGATCATCACCGATGCGTTCCCCTCCGACCAGCGCGGGCTGGCCCTCGGCCTGAACATGGTGGCCGGCATCGCCGGGTCCTTCCTCGGCCTGGTGATCGGCGGCGTGCTCGCACCGGTGCACTGGCGGTTCGTCTTCCTGGTGTCGGTGCCGTTCAGCCTGTTCGGCACGCTGTGGGGCTACCGACAGCTGCACGACCTGAGCCCCCGGCGGCACCACGTCATGGACTGGTGGGGCAACGTCACGTTCGCCCTCGGCCTGATCGGCGTCCTGGTCGCGATCACCTACGGCATCCAGCCCTACCGCACCCACATCATGGGCTGGACGAACCCGTGGGTGCTGGCCTCGATGATCGGCGGCCTGGTCCTGCTCGTCGTCTTCTGCGTGATCGAGACGCGCATCGAGCACCCGATGTTCAACCTCGAGCTGTTTCGGATCCGCGCGTTCACCTACGGCAACCTGGCCAGCCTGCTGGCCGGCCTCGGTCGTGGCGGACTGATGTTCATCCTGATCATCTGGCTGCAGGGCATCTGGCTGCCGCGACACGGCTACTCGTTCGAGTCCACACCCCTGTGGGCGGGCATCTTCATGCTGCCGATGACGGTCGGGTTCCTGGCGGCCGGTCCACTGTCCGGCTGGCTGTCCGACCGCTACGGCGCCCGCCCGTTCGCCACGGGCGGGATGCTGATCGCGGCGCTGAGCTTCTTCTGGTTCGCCGCCATGCCGGTCGACTTCAGCTACTGGGACTTCGCGGCCGCCCTGTTTGTCAACGGCTTCGGGATGGGCCTGTTCGCCTCCCCCAACCGGGCCGCGATCATGAACGCCTTGCCGGCCAACCGGCGCGGTGTCGGCAACGGGATGAGCACGACGTTCCAGAACTCCTCGATGGTGCTCTCGATCGGCATCTTCTTCTCGCTGATGATCGTCGGGCTCGCCGGCTCGCTGCCGGCGACCATGCAGTCCGGCCTCACCGCGCACGGCGTACCCGTCGCCCAGGCACACGCCGTCGCAGGCCTGCCACCGGTCGCGGTGCTGTTCGCGTCGCTGCTCGGCTACAACCCGGTGCAGTCGCTGCTCGGCGCTCACACCCTCGGTCAGCTCTCGCCCGCGAACTCGCACTACCTGACCGGCCACACCTTCTTCCCCTCGCTGATCTCCGGCCCGTTCCACGACGGCCTGATCGTCGCTTTCGCGTTCGCCATCGGGGCCTGTCTGGTCGCGGCCGCGGCCTCGTGGCTGATGGGCGAGAGGTTCGTGCACGCCGACGACCAGCACGAGACGCCACTGGACCCGGCGCCGGAGCGGGTGGCGTCCTGACCACGCGCCGTACGCCGTCGGCCGGGGCGACCCGCCTCGCGGGCGAGCTGCGCACCGAGGTGGGCAGGCTGGCCTACCACCTGCGTACGCCGGCCACCCGCTCCGGCATCACGCCCACCCGGCTCGCGGCGCTCGCGGCTCTCACCCGCTATCCCAACGGCGTCCGCCAGGGAGACCTGGCCGAGCGGATGAACATGGCGGCACCGAGCATGACCCGGCTCGTGGAGATCCTCGAGGAGGCCGGCTGGGTCGAGCGGCGCCGCGACCCGACCGACCAGCGCTGCCTGCTGCTGGTGCTGTCGCCTCGGGGACATACGACCGTGGGGATGTTGCGCGACGAGGCGGCCACCCAGCTCGGCGAGGAGCTCGCCGAGCTCTCGGACGAGGAGCGCGCAGCCCTCGCCGCGGCCGTCCCGGTCCTGCGCAGGCTGGCGGACCGGCAGCTGGACGGCTGAACGCTCAGCCGACCTGGTGGCGCCGCGAGCGGGCGACGGCGTACGCCGTCTCGAGGCCCGAGCGCAGCAGCTCGATCAGCTCGGGCACCTCCTCCACGGTCAGCCGGAACGAGCCGGTGCAGACGTTGTCGCGCCACAGCGAGAGCACGACCAGATCGGTGTCGTAGTGCCACGAGACGCGCAGGGCGCGGTCGGCGCCGCGGGCGTCGAGGAAGATCTCCCCGGTCGCGGGCAGCGGACGCGCGGTGGCCATGTTCGATTGTGCCTCCGGCCCGGTGAGCGTGTCACCGCTGTCGGCGATACTTGACCCATGCCGGAGCTGCCCGAGGTCGAGGCGCTGGCCCTCGATCTCAGGGGCCGGCTCGACGGCCACGCCATCGCCAGGATCCACCTGGCGGCGTTCAGTGCGCTGAAGACGTTCGACCCTCCGGTGCAGGCGATGGAGGGCACCCTGGTCGACGACGTCACCCGGCACGGCAAGTTCATCGACATCGAGGCCAGCGGGTTGCACCTGATCTTCCACCTCGCCCGGGCCGGCTGGATCCGCTGGAAGGACGAGCTGCCGAGCGCCCCGCCGCGGCCCAGCAGCAGGTCGGGGCTGGCGGTCCGGGTGGTCCTCGACGACGGCAGCGGCCTCGACGTCACCGAGGCCGGCACCAAGAAGAGCCTCGCGGCGTACGTCGTGCGCTCACCCCACGACGTGCCCGGCATCGCCGCCCTGGGGCCCGACCCGCTCGACGACGCCTTCACCCGCGAGACCTTGGCGGACATCCTCGAGGACGCCGGTCGCTCGCAGATCAAGGGCGTGCTGCGCCATCAGGGCACGATCGCCGGCATCGGCAACGCCTACAGCGACGAGATCCTGCACGCCGCCCGGATGTCGCCGTTCAAGCCGGCCAACAGCCTGACCGCCGACGAGCTCGACCAGCTCTTCGCCGCGGTGAAGAGCGAGCTCGGCGACGCCGTCTCCCGCTCCCGGGGCCTGGCCGCGAGCGAGCTCAAGGGCGAGAAGAGGACCCATTTGGCCGTGCACGGCCGGGCGGGCGAGACCTGCCCGGTCTGCGGCGACACCGTGCGCGAGGTCAGCTTCGCCGACTCCTCGCTGCAGTACTGCCCGACCTGCCAGACTGGGGGCAAGCCGCTGGCCGATCGCAGGATGTCCCGCCTGCTCAAGTAGGAAGCCGAGGTGCGGGCGTGACCAGTCTCAGCGTGCTCCGGACCGAGCCGCTCGCCTCGGCCGGTACGCAGACCGTCCCGGCGATTGCCTGACCAGACCAGACACGTGCAGATCCCCACCACCTCCGTCGGCGGCCTACCCGACCCCTTGCCCGAGGGCCTGCTCGTCCTCGACGTGCGCGAGGACGACGAGTGGCGTCTCGGCCACGTCGACGGCTCGGTCCACGTGCCCCTGATGCAGCTGGGCGAGCGGTACGCCGAGCTCACCGGCCCGGCCGCGGAGCAGGTCCTGGTCGTGTGCCGCTCGGGCAACCGATCGGCGTACGCCGCGGGGTTCTTGATCTCGCAGGGTGTCGACGCGGTCAACCTCGACGGCGGTCTGCTCGCCTGGCAGGGCGCCGGACGTCCCCTGGTCGCCGACGGCGACCGGCCCCCGACGGTGCTCTGAGGCCTACGACGACCCGCCGGTCGGGACCCGCCCGCACTGGGTGGCGTAGTAGCTCAGGAACGACTCGACATCGGCCCGGTCGCTCGACTTCAGGTCCTGTGCCATCGCGGTGAGGTCGGCGTCCTTGGCGTCGTCGGGCAGCCGGCGCAGGTGGTCGACGAGCACCTCGAAGCCGTGGCGGGCGCCGGAGGCGATCCCGCTCGGTGTGCCGACCTCGTCGAGCCGGTCGGCCGCCTCGCGAGGAGTGACCTGGGAGCCCAGCTCGGTGAACGTCCGGCAGAACGACGCCGTGGAGGCGTCGGTGGGCGACCCGCCGCCCCCGCCGCCGTCCCCGCCTCCACCTCCGCAGGCCGCGAGCACGAGTGCCCCGGCAGCGACCAGTGCCTTCGGGTTCCGCATCGGTGTCCTCATCGCTCGACGACGTCTCTGCCACTGTGCCCGGTTCATGGGGTGGTACGCATCCCGCGCCCGTAGCGTTCGAAGTCGGCCTCGGGAGTGCGTAGCACTTCGGCCAGCAGGCGCAGGTACTCCTCCCGGGGGATCTCGGTGACACCCAGCGAGGCCAGGTGCGGGGTCTGCCACTGGGTGTCGACCAGCCGGTCGCAGCCGTCGTCGAGGATCCGCGCCAGCGCCGTCAGGGCGACCTTGGAGGCGTCGGTCTCGTGGTGGAACATCGACTCACCGGCGAACAGGCCGCCCAAGGCCAGGCCGTACAGACCGCCCACGAGCCGATCCGCGCGCCACACCTCGACCGAGTGCACCCAGCCGAGCTCATGCAGGCGCAGGTAGGCCTCGCGGATCTGGTCGTCGATCCAGCCCGAGGGCCGCCGAGGGTCGGCACACGCGTCGATGACCTCGGCGCATGCCGTGTCGACGCGGATCTCGA
This sequence comes from Nocardioides sp., assembly GCA_025924815.1. Lineage (GTDB taxonomy): Bacteria > Actinomycetota > Actinomycetes > Propionibacteriales > Nocardioidaceae > Nocardioides. The sequence goes on along the minus strand of JAICHQ010000035.1, from coordinate 11,544 downwards.
AGCGCCGGACCGATCGGGCGAGCGAGCGCGAGACGTGGAGGTCGCGCGGCCGCAGCACACCCCGGCGTACCGGGGAGAACCACGCCATCGGCGCCCGCGGGCCGCCGAGCGGCATCGGGAAGATGCCCGCGCGGTACGCCGCCAGGACGGTTCCAGGCTCGAGGTCGGCGCCGGTGGCGACCAGGTCGTCGTCGGGATGGAAGCGAGCGGGCGGCGGGAACGCCCAGATGGTCGGGGGAGGTTCGACCGGCACGGGCTCCACGGTAGTGACCGGAACGTAGGATCGCTGCATGGCCGCAGGCGTCAGCACCAGCCGCACGGGCCGCCAGCCCGTGCGGCTGACCGAGCTCGCGCCCGACCTGACCGCGGCGTTCGTGCGCGAGGCGCTCCACCGGGCCATCCACGGGGTCGGCCCTCTCCCGGCCGCGTCGACCGCGGCCGACAAGCAGCTCCGGGAGCAGCGCGGCGACGTCGACCGGGCGATCCACGAGGTGATCGAGAACCACGTGCGGTACGCCGGCGCGCAGGGCTTCGTGACCAACCTAGGCGGGCTGACGACGATGGCGTTCGCCGTCCCCACCAACATCTCCGGCCTCGCCCTGGTCGAGTGCCGGATGATCGCCGCCATCGCCCACCTGCGCGGCTACGACCTCGCCGACCCGCGGGTGCGCAACGCGGTCCTGGTCTGTCTGCTCGGCGAGGAGTCGGTGCGCCGGCTGGTGACCGACAAGGCGCTCCCGGCGCCGCCGATGGCCCTGGCGACGGCGCCGGCCCACGACCCCGGCCTCGACCGGGTGATCTCGGCGGAGGTCGCCTCCGACCTGGTGTCGAAGGTGGCGGGCAAGCGGCTGGCCGGCACCGTGGCGCGCCGCATCCCGCTGGTCGGCGGCTTCGTCGGCATGGGCGCCGACGGCTACGCCACGTGGAAGATCGGCCGCTACGCCGAGCGCGAGCTCCTGCCCCTCGCCCGCCGGTAGGCCGTCATCAGCAGGCGGCCGCTGGGGCCGGCCTCGAGTCGGCGTACGAGCTTCTGCCGCCAGCGGTACGTCGGCCGCAGGTAGGCCTTCTCCAGCCGGCGCTGGACGTCGTCGAGCTCGGCGTTGCGCCGGACGAGCTCGCGTTGCAGCCGGGCGTGGTCGAGCAGCACGGCCTTGAGCGCGTCGACCGCGGCCCCGGAGACCAGCCCCTCGTCGGGGTGGTCGGGGTCGGCGTAGTCGGGCACCGGCGGGGCGCCGCGCAGGTCGTCGAGGTCGCCGATCACGTCGTACCCGCGGGCACGGATCTCGGCGATCCACGCCTCCTCCAGCCCGCTCGCCCAGGGATGGACGTCGGGCGGCAGCGCGAGCCGCGGGGTCCGGATGCGACGTGAGAGGGTCTCGTGGGCCAGCAGCTCGCGGACCAGCGGGCGGTAGTACGCCGGCTCGAGCTCCTCGTTGGCGGCTCGGTTGATGCGACGGATCAAGGTGGTCTCGGCCGCGCCGAGCGACGGGTTGCGCCGCTCACCGTCGAGCTGGAGGTCGATGCCGTCGAGCCCGAACGCCTCGACGAAGCGCTTCCAGAGCAGCTCCGGGGAGCCGCCGGCCGGCGGGACGGTGACCACGTGGACGTGCTCGGGAGGGAGGTCGCGACCCCAGCGGTCGAGGATGTCGGGGACCTCCTGCACGCCCCAGAACCAGGTCGGGATGCGGCCCTCGCGACGCGGGTCCTGGATGCGGTCGAGGAAGGCGCCGTAGCTCAGGGCCGCGCGGTGCTTGACGTTCTCCTGCCACTCCGCGGGGATCTGCCGCACCAGGTCACGGGCGGAGAGCACCAGGTGGATCTCGGTGTCATGACCGTGGCCGAGGGTGTCGAGGGCGCGGCCGATCTGCACGCGCGAGGCGGTGGCCAGGATCTCGTGGCTGATGATGGCGTCGCCGGAGGAGCGACGTACGGCGGTGGCGAGCGCGTCCCACGCACCGATCGCCTGGGCCTCGAGCCCACCCCAGGGCATGCGCATCAGGTCGAGTGCCGCCAGGAAGTGGGCGTCGAACCGGTCGGCGGGATAGACGATGCCGTGACGGCGGAGCAGGGGCCGGTTGTGGAACAGCACGTGCTGGAGGTACGACGTGCCGGTCTTGGGGGTGCCGACGTGCAGGTGGACCTTCCGCACCGTGGTCACCTGGCCTCCCGTTCCGCGAGGACGCTTCCGATCGGCGGACCCAGCAGCACCTGCATGGCCAGCAGGAGCACCCGCTCCTCGTCCGGCGCCACCACCCCGGGCTGCTCGGTCGGCGCGGGGAGAGCACCGTGGACAGCGTAGTTCCCGGCGGCGAGGCGGTGGCGGAGGTCGACGGTGCGCTCGTCGAGCCAGGGCCGGTGACGGCGCGGGATGCGCAGCGCCGGCCCGGGGTAGGCCGCCAGGACCGGGCGGAGCCGGTGCCACATCAGCGCGGTCCGGCGCTCGGGGGCGACCAGCGTGCCGACCACCGGCGCCGTACGCCGGGCGAGCTCGACCGCGTCGGCCGACAGCGGCCGGGGCGACGAACGGCGGTGCCGCGCGCCGGTCAGCCGCGCCGCCCGCCGCGGGTCGTCGATCACCACGTGCACCCGGCCGGGGCCGACGCGGCCCACCCAGCCGGAGGCCAGCGCGGCGAGATCTATCCGCTCGGCCAGGCCCGGCCGCCGCACCTCGGAGGCGAGCCAGTCGGGCCAGGACCGCACGCCGGCGCCGAGCGACCGCGCGGTCCAGACGTGGACCAGCATGCTGGCCACGTCGGTGCCGGCCACGACGACGGTCGCGCGGCGGCGACCGGGGGGCCGGCCGTCGGCCACGAGGGCATCACGCAGGGGGCGGGTGAGCTCGGGGTCGCCGAGGAGCCGGTAGCGACGGCGCAGCAGCCGGGGCGTCCGTGCCTCGAGCGGGTCGCCGGCGGCGACGGTGTCCTCGGCGATCAGTGCGGTGGCCACCCGCACCAGCTCGTCGGGCGGCAGGGCGCCGGGGTCGACCGGGGGCGGACCGAAGGCCGACTCGGGAAGGACGCCGACCAGGCCGAGGTCGGGCCGGCCGCGGCCCGGCGCCGAGGTGGCGAGCACGCGCGCGGCCAGCTCGGGGGACGGCAGCCGCTGCTGGTTGAGGCGGCGCAGGAGCTCCAGCTGCTGTGCGCCGGGGAGGAACCGACTGGACTGCTGGTCGGCCGGGGCGTCGGCGCCCCAGGCCGACCAGGGCGTCGTCCCACCGTCCAGGAGATGGGCGACCCAGGCCCAGGCCCGCGCCTCGGGCGTCGTACGACTCACCGCTTGGAGGCCTCTCGCGCCCGCCTGATCCGCGCGAGCATCGAGGCGTCGGGATCGGGTCGGGACGCGGCCTCCTCCGTCATCGCGGCGAGCGCGTCGAGGGCCGCGCGCAGCTGGGCCTTGGTCGAGACACGGTCGGGATGCTTGAACTCCTGCCCGTCGGGCCAGGGCTCGGGTAGCAGCTCGGCTGCGTCGCCCACGACGTCGACCCCGCTCTGCTCCAGCCACTCCATCCAGAACGCTCCGCGCTCCTGGGCCCAGTCGTGGAACTTCGGCGGCAGCAGGATCGGGCGCGACCGGCGACCGCCGAGGGTCTCGTCGGCGAGCATGCCGAGAATCAGGGCGTCGTACCCGGGGTTGTTGCGGGTGCTCCGGCCGATGCGCTCGTTGAGCGCCCGGAGCACCTGCGCCTCGGCGCTGCCGAGCGAGGCATTCGTGCGCTCGCTGTCCTCGGGCGCCCACTCGGGCTCGATGGCGAAGGCGCGGCAGAAGCGGTGCCACAGCAGGTCGGGCTCGGCGTCCACGACGTCGGAGTGCGGCACGGTCACCACGTGGACCTGCTCGGGCGGGAGGCCGTTGCCCCAGGTGCTGAGGACCGTCGGCAGGTCGAAGGCCCGGGCGAACCATGGGCGGCCGTTGCGGACACGGGAGAGGTAGCGGCCGTACTTCCAGCGGCGTCCCTGCTTGACGCTCTCCTGCCAGCCCGCCGGCGCCTGGCGGGCGAGGTCGCGCGCGGAGTAGACGATGTGGATCTCGGTGTCGTCGCCGCCGAGGTCGGACTTGAGGCGCGCCACGTGCTCGGGCAGGGCGGGCGCGAGGATCTCGTGGCTGATGATCGACGTGCCGCCGGCGCGGCGTACCCGCCTGACCATCGCGTCCCACGATCCCTCCGCATGCCCCGGGGCCCCGCCCCAGTCCTGCCCCATCAGGTCGAGCGCGGCGCGGAAGTGGAACATCCCCGAGCTCATCAGCGGCGGCCGCGTCGGGACGTGCACGTCGTGGGAGGCCAGGCTCTTGACGTTCTTGCCGAGCCGGTCCTGGAGGTAGGTCGTGCCGGTCTTGGGCGCACCCACGTGCACGTACACCCTCCGGCTCATACCCCGATTCTGTCAGCCGGAGAGCGCGCGGACGACGGCGGAGGGGCTGGGACGGCCGAGGTGCCCGGCGAGCCAGGTGGAGGTCTCCACGAGGGCCGTCAGGTCGACGCCGTGGTCGATGCCGAGGCCGGTCAGGAGCCAGACCAGGTCCTCGGTGGCGAGGTTGCCGGTGGCGCTCTTGGCGTAGGGGCAGCCGCCGAGGCCGCCCGCGCTCGCGTCGTACGTCGTGACGCCGGCGCGCAGGCCGGCCTGCACGTTGGACAGTGCCTGGCCGTAGGTGTCGTGGAAGTGCAGGGCGAGGTCACCGACCGGAGTGCCGCCCGCGACGAAGGCCTCGAGCAGCGCGGTGACGTGGCCCGCGGTGCCCACGCCGATCGTGTCGCCCAGGCTCAGCAGGCTGGCCCCGAGGTCGAGCAGCCGCCGTCCCACCGAGACCACCTGGTCGATCGGCACGGCACCCTCCCACGGGTCGCCGAAGCACATCGAGACGTAGGCCCGGACGTCGAGACCCGCTTCGCGGGCACGGCGTACGACGGGCTCGAACATCGCGAACTGCTCGTCGCGTGAGCGGTTGAGGTTCTTTTGCGCGAACGTCTCCGTGGCGCTGCCGAAGATCGCGACGTGTCGGCAGCCCAGCTCGAGGGCCCGGTCGAGCCCGCGTTCGTTGGGCACCAGCACCGGCAGGTCGCGACCGAGGTCTCCGAGCCGGTTCATCAGCTCCTCGGCGTCGGCCAGTTGCGGCACCCACTGCGGGTGGACGAACGACGTGGCCTCCACGACCGGCAGTCCGGCCGCCAACAGACGGCGGATCAGCTCCTCCTTGACCTCGACCGGGATCGATGCCGACTCGTTCTGGAGGCCGTCGCGCGGGCCGACCTCGTAGATCGTCACCCGCTCCGGCAGGCCCTCCTCGGACACCGTCATCGGCAGCTCAGTCATCGCCACCCTCGTCGGTCGGGCCTGTCGAGACCACGAACAGGGTCGCGCCCAGCGCCACCTGCTGACCGGTGTCGACCTCGACGGCGGTCACGGTGCCCGCGAACGGCGCCTTCAGCGACAGCTCCATCTTCATCGCCTCCATCATGCCGAGCACCTGGCCCTCGGTCACGACGTCTCGTTCGGCGACCCGGACCTCGAGCACGGTGCCCGGCATCGGCGCGGTGATCGTGCCGTCGGCAGCCGCCACCGGGTCGGCGAGCCGGTCGGGACCGGTCAGCACGAACCGCTGACCGTGGTAGGCGACCTCGACCAGGCCCGGCTGGACGTTGACCACGGCGCGCACCCGGCCGCCGTCGAGGTCGAGCTCGAGGGTGTGGTGCTCGGCGTACCGCTCCCGCACCGGTACACCGTCGACGGTCCCGGCCGCGCGGTCGACGACGACGTCGCGGTCGAGCTCGACCAGCGTCGGGGCGGGAGCGGCGCCGACGCGGAAGCCGTCGGCCTGGAACGGGTGACCGGTGTCCTGGGCCGCCAGCATCGCCGACACCCAGGCGGCCATCACCCGTGGCACGTCGGCCTCCGGGGCCGGCACCTCGTGGTCGTCGAGCCACGCGGTGTCGATGGTGGCGTCGCGGAACTCCTCGCTCGCGACGAGCGCCCGCAGGAAGCCGGCGTTGGTGGTGAGCCCGAGGATCGCGGTGTCGTCGAGGGCGTCGACGAGCGCGAGTCGTGCGGCCTCGCGATCCGGTCCCCAGGCGATCACCTTGCCGAGCATCGGGTCGTACGCCGTGCCGACGGTCTGGTTGCTCCCGAGGGCGTGGTCCACCCGCACCCCCGACGCCCACCTGACCAGGCTGGTCGTGCCGGCCTGGGGAAGGAAGCCCCCGAACGAGTCCTCGGCGTACACCCGCGCCTCGATGGCATGTCCGTGGAGGGTGACGTCGGTCTGGGCGAAGGACAGCGGCTCGCCGGCGGCGACGCGGAGCTGCTGCTCGACGAGGTCGAGCGTCTCCCCGGCGACCCGGACGACCGACTCGGTGACCGGATGCTCGACCTGGAGGCGGGTGTTCATCTCCAGGAAGTAGAAGTCGCCTGTGGTGTTGTCGAGCAGGAACTCCACCGTGCCGGCGTTCGTGTAGCCCGCCTGCCGGGCGAGGTCGGCGGCCGCGGCAGTGATCCGGTCGCGCAGGTCGGCGGTGATCGTGGGTGCGGGGGCCTCCTCGAGCACCTTCTGGTGCCGGCGCTGGGTGGAGCAGTCGCGCTCGAAGAGGTGGACGACGCTCCCGTGCACGTCACCGAGCACCTGCACCTCGATGTGGCGTCCCGACTCGACGTACTTCTCGACCAGCATGGCGTCGTCGCCGAACGCGCTGCGGGCCTCACGGGTCGCGGCCGCCAACGCGTCGGCGTACTCGCCCGCGGAGCACACCGTCCGCATGCCCTTGCCGCCGCCGCCGGCCGCCGCCTTGACCAGCACCGGGTAGGCGAACGACGCCGGGTCGGCCGCCGCGTCGTACGACGGGACGATCGGAACCCCGGCCCGCCGGGCGACGGCGCGGGCGTGGTCCTTGCGTCCCATCGCATCCATCACGTCCGCGCTCGGTCCGACCAGCAGGAGCCCGGCCGCGTCGACCGCGCGTGCGAACGCCGAGCGCTCGGAGAGGAATCCGTAGCCCGGGTGGATCGCGTCGGCCCCGACGCTCACCGCCGCGGCGACGACGGCGTCGATGTCGAGATAGCTGTCCACCCGCACGGCCTCGTCGGCCGCGTGCGCATGGGGCGCGTCGATGTCGGCGTCGGTGTGGACGGCGACGGTGCGGATGTCCAGCCGCGCGCACGTGCGGAAGACCCGCAGCGCGATCTCGCCGCGGTTGGCGACGAGCACCTTCCGGATTCCGTCGATCGAGCGTGTCGAGGCCACGGCTACATCCTGAACACGCCGTACGACGGCGCGGGCGTCGGGGCGTGGGCGGCGACGGCGAGACCCATCCCGAGCACCCGTCGGGTGTCGGCGGGGTCGATGATGCCGTCGTCCCAGAGCCGGGCGGTGGAGTAGTACGGCGAGCCCTGGTGCTCGTAGGAGTCCAGGATCGGGGCCTTGAACGCCGCCTCGTCATCGGCTGACCAGTCCTTGCCGCGGGCCTGGTACCCGTCGCGGCGCACGGTCGCCAGGACGGACGCGGCCTGCTCGCCGCCCATCACGGAGATCCGGGCGTTGGGCCACATCCAGAGGAAGCGCGGGTCGAAGGCGCGCCCGCACATTCCGTAGTTGCCGGCCCCGAACGAGCCGCCGATGACGACGGTGAACTTCGGGACGACGCTGCAGGCGACGGCGGTCACGAGCTTGGCGCCGTCCTTGGCGATGCCGCCGTTCTCGTACTCCTTGCCGACCATGAAGCCGGTGATGTTCTGCAGGAACACCAGCGGGATGCCGCGCTGGTTGCACAGCTCGATGAAGTGCGCGCCCTTGAGCGCCGACTCGCTGAACAGGATGCCGTTGTTGGCGACGATCCCCACCTCATGACCCCAGATGCGGGCGAAGGCGCAGACCAGGGTGTCGCCGTACAGCTTCTTGAACTCGTGGAACCTGCTGCCGTCGACGATCCGCCGGAGCACCTCCCGCACGTCGTACGGCGTCCGGGTGTCGGCGGGCACGACGTCGTACAGCGACTCCGGCGACTCGTGGGGCTCCTCGACGTCCGCGGGAACCCTGCGGTTTGGTGCCAAACCGCAAGCATTTGCACAGGTGGCGTGCAGTTTGCCACCAATCGTGGGGGGGAGGGTGTCAACGATGCTCCGCACGATGGCCAAGGCATGCGCGTCGTCGTCGGCCAAGTGGTCGACGACGCCTGAGGTGCGGGCGTGCACGTCACCCCCGCCGAGCTCCTCGGCGGTGACGACCTCGCCGGTCGCGGCCTTCACCAGCGGCGGACCGCCGAGGAAGATCGTGCCCTGGTTGCGCACGATCACGCTCTCGTCGCTCATCGCCGGCACGTAGGCGCCGCCGGCCGTGCACGACCCCATCACGCTCGCGATCTGGGGGATGCCGCGCGCGGACAGGTTCGCCTGGTTGAAGAAGATCCGGCCGAAGTGCTCACGGTCGGGGAACACCTCGTCCTGCATCGGCAGGAACGCGCCCCCGGAGTCCACGAGATAGATGCACGGCAGGCGGTTCTCCAGGGCGACGGTCTGCGCGCGCAGATGCTTCTTCACGGTCAGGGGGTAGTAGGTGCCGCCCTTCACGGTCGCGTCGTTGGCCACGACCATGCACTCGCGGCCGTGGATGCGGCCGATGCCGGTGACGATCGACGCGCTGGGCACGGCGTAGTCGTCGCCCGGTGCGCCGTACATCCCGAATGCCGCCAGTGGGCTCAGCTCCAGGAACGGGCTGCCCGGGTCGAGGAGCCGGTCGACCCGGTCGCGCACCAGCAGCTTGCCCCGGTCGGCGTGCTTCGCGCGGGCCGCGTCGCCGCCACCACGGCGTACGACGGCCAGGTGGGTCCGGAGCTCCTCCACCAACTCACGCAGCTCGCTCACGTCGTCCAGGTTAGCGATCATTAACCACGCGTGCCAGCCGATCGACGTTAACGAGCGCTAACCTGAAGCGGTGACCCGGCGCGACCAGATCCTCGAGACGGCAGCCGAGCTGTTCGCCGCTCGGGGGTTCCACGGTGTGTCGGTCGGCGAGATCGGCAGGGCCTGCGGCATCACCGGCCCCGCGCTGTACAAGCACTTCGACTCCAAGGACGCCGTCCTCGCGGCGATGCTGGTCGGGATCAGCGAGACGCTCCTCGAGGAGGGCCGCGCCCGGGTCGCGAAGCCGGTGTCGCCCCGGCACGCGCTGGAGTCGCTGGTCGCCTACCACATCGACTTCGCCCTGCGGCACCGCTCCCTGATCGTGGTGCAGGACCGCGACTGGCAGTCGCTGCCACCGGCGGCGCGCGAGCGGGTGCGGCACCTGCAGCGCGAGTACGTCGACATCTGGGCCGGCCAGCTGCGCCGCCTCCACCGCGGGCTGCACACCGACCGGGCCAGAGCGATGGCACATGCGGCCTTCGGGCTGATCAACTCGACCCCCCACAGCGGGCTGATCCCCGACGACGCCATGCGCGGCGTGCTCCAGCGGATGGCGGTCGGCGCGCTGGTCGGTCCCTGAACGACCCGTGCCGAGGGCCGGCTCGCCTAGGGTCAGGACAACCTCGACCCGACCAGGAGCGTGTCAGACCCATGAGGCTCGGATTCCGACAGCTGACAGCGGGCGGTGTGGTGACCGTCGTCGCCACCGCCACCATGACCGCGGCCACCGCGGTGGCGTCGCACGCGGGAGTGGCGGTCGCTCCCCCTCCCTGGGCGGGCTTCGCCAACAACTCCCAGCACACGGCGGTCGCTCCGGCCTCGCCCCAACCGCTGACGAGCATCCACTGGCAGGCCCCGGTCGACCGCAAGCCGCCGTCCTCCGACGAGGAAGGTCCGATCGCCCACTACGCCTCTCCGATGATCACCAGCGGCAACACCGTCGTCGTACCCACCCGGATCGGCCCCCGGAAGGGCTTCAAGCTGGTGGCGTACGCCGGCGCCGACGGCACGCGGCTCTGGAGCCTGCACACCGACTACCACGTGCCCCTCTCGGCGAGGGACCAGTGGCCCGGACCGGTCCCGGCGGGTCTCCTCGATGACCAGCACGTGGCCGTGGCCGGCGCCGGCGGGACGCTGCTCGTCCGTTCCCGCGTGGACGACCCCACCGGCCACCTCCGGCGGATCGCCTTCTACGGTCTGCACCGGTGGCGGCACCACCAGGCGGCGTACGACAAGGCCGTGCAGATCACCACGCCCCTGACGACCGGGCCCGACGGCTCGACGTACTTCGGTTTCTCGGCGACCGCCGATGCTCCGCACGGTCTGCAGAGCGGGGTCGCGCGGATCGCCCCGGACGGCACGGCGAGGTGGGTGTCGGCGCGCAAGCTCGGCGGAACCACGCAGCCGTCCCATGTGGCCCTCAACTGTGCTCCTGCGATCTCCCCCGACGGCCGCACGGTGTACGTCGCGGTTCTCGCCGGGACACATCCGACGCTGGTCGGGTTCGGCGCCACCGCCCTCCACCCCCGGTACCGTCACGTCCTTCGTGACCCCCAGACCCACCAGCGAGCATCCCTGCTCGAGTCGTCGTCGGCGACACCGACCGTGGGTCCCGACGGGGACGTGTACTACGGCGTGCTCGGCACCTCGATCCTCCAGCACGACGACCGCGGATGGCTGCTGCACTTCGACCCGACGTTGACCCACACCAAGGTGCCCGGCTCCTTCGGCTGGGACCAGACCGTCTCGGTCGTGCCGGCGGCGTCGGTGCCGAGCTACGCCGGCTCGTCGTCGTACCTGCTGGTCAGCAAGTACAACAACTACAACCTGGGACCCTACGGCGACGGACGCAACGAGATCGCCCTGCTCGACCCTCACGCCAAGCAGCAGGACCGCTTCTCGTCGGTGCAGGTGATGCGCGAGGTGCGCACCGTGCTCTCGCCCAACCATCCGCCGAACACCCCCGAGGGCACCCGGTACGAGTGGTGCATCAACTCCATCGCGGTCGACCCGACGACCGGTTCGGCGATCGCGAACAACGAGGACGGACACCTCTACCGCTGGGACCTCGATACCGGGGCTCTGACCGAGTCGATCCAGCTCAACCAGCCCCGCGGACAGGCCTATACCGAGACCGTGGTCGGCCCCGACGGCACGTCGTACGCCATCGAGGACGCGATCCTGTACGCCGTGGGCGGCTGATCAGAGGCTGGTCAGTCCGGCCAGTACGCCAGCAGATCGTCTCCGGGGCATCCGGCAGGTAGCGCGTCGACCCCCTGAGGCAGTCGGGGACCCCACTGCTCACCGCCGCCCTGGATCGCGTCGCCAGGGCTGACGTGACCGAGTCCGGGGACGTCGATGACGAGTGGCGAGTCGCCGACGACCTTCGTCCCGTACGGCCAGATCACGACGCTGGAGTCGATGTCCAGGCAGCTGCCGACCACGGTGACCCGGCCGCCGACACCCACGCCCGCGACCGTGTCACCGCCGTGCTCGGCTCCGACCAGGACATAGGTGAATCCGGCCTTGCCCACCGAGCCTTCGCCACCACCACAGGCTGTCAGCGTGGCGATCAGGGCGAGACCGACGAGCGCGATCACACCTGAGGGCCGATCCCTCCGCCGACGACTCACCACAGTCGCAAGGCTGCGGGACGCCG